>CAZEPL010000045.1:0-31834 GCA_964514135.1 uncultured Spirochaetaceae bacterium
CGGATCGCCGCACCGGGCAACCAGCAATATCACTGCTATAAAAAAAGTCTTGATTAATAATATTTTATTAGCTAAGCGAATTTGGAGGAACCGATGAAAGAAAACCCACAGGTTGTTACTGTCAATCAAGAAAAATACCGGAAGTCAATACCCCTGGCACTGATTCTGCTCGATAATGTTCCCACTCTGATAATGTTTATCTTGGGAGCACTCATTATTTCAATGCTGACTTCGGTTTATGGTACGTTTTATGTTATATACTCTGCCTTCAGTATTATCTGGTTTTGGGCTAAAATCTGTCCCTACTGCTCACATCACGATACTATGTCATGTCCCTGCGGCTACGGAGTTATCTCGGCAAAATTATTTAAAAGAAAAACCGGCAAAGATTTTAAAAAGGTGTTTAAAACCAATATTATAGTACTCTTTCCCTGCTGGCTTATACCAGTTGCGGCCGGAACATACTTGCTGATAGATAATTTTACTTTTTCTCTACTCTTGTATGTCATTTTGTTCTGTGTTACCGGATTCTTGATTATACCGCTCATTTCTAAGATGGTGGGCTGCAAGAACTGTGAAATCAAAAAAGACTGCCCATGGATGAACAAGTGTTGAATCATGCTTATGGTTTTCATTAAATACTGAAGGCCCTATTTTGAAACATCTATGCAGTAGAGTATTCCTTCAACATTCCTTATGTATATGCGATTCCGGCAGTATACCGGTGGCGTATGATAGGTACCCCGAGGCAGTTTGCCCTCTGCCAACAAGATGTACTCTTGCGGATCGGCCTGCACGGCAAAAATACCACCGTCATAGGTAAGAAAAACAAAGGTATCTCCGATTAAGATTAGTGAATCCATACCCAGTTTCGCGTTCCATGTTACGGACCCGCTCTTTATATCCATACATTTAAACGCACCTTCATGGGGCACAGCGTTGTTTCCACTATTACCGTAAATATAGCCATCTAAATGGATGAAGCTGGCCATTTGACTTTCTATGTTATTATTGAACCAAAGCAGATTCGGTTCACTGTCTGTGAGTTCCAATAAAGCACATCCTTTTTCAGAATTCGTGGAGATGAATATTTTATTATCAACATATAAAGGATCGGCAATATTTTCGAACTCATCGGTTAGCCACTCATAATGCCATTTCAGTTTACCGCTTGCCAATTCCACTCCATAGAGAGCCGTTTCCCCAAAAACCAGTACATGATCCACTCCTTTGTATTGAAATACCACCGGGGAGGCATAACCACACCTCGCGGAAGCGCTTCCCAGACTACCTGGCCGGTCTGTTTATTTAAGACAATCCTATGTTCACATACATTGAGGATGAGATAGTCTTCCTTTATAATGGGTGAACTGGCAAATCCCCAGAATGGAAATTGCGCAGCAAATTCTATAAAAACATCCGTCTGCCATATTTCTTCGCCATTGTGTTTATTTAAACAAAACACAGGCCCATCTCTGCTCATGGTATAAACAAAGTTTTTGTCTACAGCAGGAGTGGAACGAGGTCCGGGATAGTTTCCTGCTCGGCATGGATATGAATATGTCCAGACAACCTGTGCGTCTTCTACCTGAAGGCAGTAGACCGTATCTTGGGAAGCTTTATTCCCTGTGCAATAGAGATAGTCTCCTTGAACGGCGATTGAAGAAAATCCTCTGCCTATATTTGTTTCCCATAAAATATGAGGTTCTCCGTCCAATGCCTGCGGCTACCAATTCATATCGGTGGAAATACCATTATGATCAGGACCTCTCCAGCAGGGCCAATCCGAACTATCCAAAGCTTCCGTATTATTTTCTCCGATTGATCTCTTGTCGCACGATCCAAGCAGAATAATTAAAATACTTAGTGAGCTTTTTGCAAAAATAACATTTTTGCAAAAAGCCCCTAAAATGGAAATTGCTAAATTATTATGGTATAAAGAATAAGTATTTTACTAACTTAATATATTTTGAGTTTTGCAATTTCCTCTAGTATTTGAATAAAAGTAAATCGCCGCATATTAAGATTTCTTTCAGGCATTAGCTAAATTTTATTACATCCTTTTTTTCATTTCAGCATAGATCTGTTCAATATTATCTTTTTTTGTTATCCCGGACCCTATGTCCTTAATGTAAGAAAACTGTTCAAGATCTATGGATTCTACTGTTTGCTTCATAGTTTTATCCTGTTCGATTGCCGCAGCAATTTGCTCTCGTAAATATTTTAAGTAATCACGAAATTTCAGCCATTCTTTCATATCGGTAACATCTCCGTGACCGGGAATTACGGTAAAATCCGGATACTTTGTGGCCAGAGTTTCGATAAGCTCAATCCAATTTTGAGTATCTGCCCCGTTCTCAACATCTATGAATGGTGAAAAACCATTGAAAAAAAGATCGCCAGCATGAATAACCTTTAAGTCTTGAAAAATGACTACGGTATCGCCTGCTGTGTGTGCATTGCCCGGATGCAATAGGAGTATTTTTTGGTTTTCAAACTCTAGCTCCATTTTTTCTGTGTATGTTTCATACTGTAATGAATAATCATCGCTTAATGATTTTTTACAGTTTTCATGACATATCACTGTTATATCCCCACCGAATACCTTATTACCTCCGGTGTTATCTCTGTGGTAGTGTGTATTTACAATATGTGTAACCGTCCCCCAAGTTAATGATTCTAACTTTGTTAAAAGCGACGTGGCGCTGTTTTTATCTCCGCTATCGATTAATAACACACCCTCTTCCGATAATAATATTCCGATATTGCCAAAACCGGAGCCACCGGACATGCAATAAAGATTCTCTGTAATCCGCTCTATGCCATAAGGTAAGTCTTTGGCCTCTTGCTTTTGGGAGCAATTGCTCAATGCAAGTATTATAAATGTAAAAACTAAAATTGCATCAAAAAAACGAAATATGCTATTTTTTTTTATTTTATTTCCGTCTTTCTATTCATGACAATTAATCCATCCCCCATATTAAATAACGTTAATGTCTTAGCATCTTTTGTTAAATAGATATTACTGATATCTACCAGTCTAAAAGGAACTTCTTCCTGCAACCATGTTTCGCCACCGTCTTCAGTAATAATTGTGTATAAAACCACACCGTCCTCTACAAGAGCTTGAAATATAACAGAACCATTATTTCTATCCGTAAACCTTAATGCGGTATCGGGTGCCATTGTTATTTTCTTACTTATTCCTTGTATATCAAGATCGATATTTTGTCTATGCCATGTACTACCGCCATCATTTGTAAAGAATAAAGTATATTCATTGTCCAAAACACAACCTTGGTTTTCAGACCAGATATCAATCGCTTTTATTTTAGCGATACCTTCAGGCAGCGTAATCTCATTCCATGTTTCTCCCCCATCAAAAGTTGCAGCCAGCTGTCGGGGCGCCGCAATCCAGCCGCTCTCTTTGCTGATAAAACTTAAGTAGCGGCAATGCTTCCGTTCAGGCAGGCCATAGTTCGTAACATCAGTCCATGTTTTACCGCTGTTATTTGTAACCCCCACATATCCTCCATTACCGCAGTATATGGCAGTACTTTCATCTATAATCTCAATTCCAAACAGACACAACGACTTATTTTCAGCAGGAGCCCAGGCCTCTCCGCCACTATTAGTAAAATAAATACTCCCCCTTGCTCCTACGGTTATACCGTAAGATTCATTTAAAAAACCTACCATACTAGCAATATGCATAATTCTACCTTCACGTACTATATCCCAATTTGAAGATGGGGATGCTGAACATGCTACAAACAATAAAGGCATAACACTAAATATGACAATCATTTTTCTTAATAAATTCTTCCTCATAAAATCCCTCCTCATCAGTTATGCTATTTTTTTAGCATAGCTATATCGAAGTATAACCAGATTCATTTTAGCTGTCAATATAGTATGTTAATTTATTAGCATTATTTCCATGTCTGCAAATCACTGTATGTGTGTTGGATTTTTTAACCATAGCTAAATATACTTAAATGAGGTATACTGAAGTATCTGCTTCCACTAAGGAGTATATAGCATGAAACATACCATTGCCTGCTTGTTCTTACTTTTATTAAGTTTTCAGTCATTAAATATCAGCGCCAGGACAATTTTTGTTGGAAAACAAGAAGAATATAAGACTCTTCAACAAGCGATCGATCGGGCAGGTGCGGGTGATAAAATTAGTATAAACAGCGGAACATATATTTCGAATAATCCAATAAGTATAGTTGAGAAGCAGGATCTTACGATAATAGGGCAAGGCCAAGTCAATTTATACACTGATAACAGATACGAAAAGGTACTTTATATAACTGACTCTACGAATATTCATTTAAAAAATCTGCACATGAAACATACAAATCCTCCGAACAACACAGTCTGTATCGGTGAAGTTGTGCTGCTTACACATTGCAGCAATATTAAACTGGAATCATGCGAAATTGACGGCTGCGGTCTTTTCGGGATTCGCGCCTTTACCTGCAGCCAAATAACTATTGAGCAGTGTTTCATTCATAATAATTCCAATAGTGCTTTTGACATGGATACGGTCGATAACCTTGTGCTGTTGAATAATAGGATAGTTGATAACGGTGATCTGTTTTTTTCAAAGCACAATCTCACAAACCTGATTATGGAAGGTAATACCATGCAGATAGATCTGGATTACCGCACACTTGAAGAAGTGGAAGATGCCTATTTTTCGGCTACAGAACCAGAAGAGAAAATATTCGGCACTAAACTCAAACTAGAACTGGTTCTATTGGAAAAAACCTATGAAGAGGTTATGTTTAGATCAACATACTCCAGTCATCATCTTTATCTTGTGTACCCGGCCGTGTTGCAAGAAAAAATTGATAATCTGGATATTAATCAGACATACATGATCACATTTGCAGTTAAAAATGTGGAAATGACTATGATGGGGCTTATATTTTACGGGGAACTTCTGGAAATCCATTAAGCAAGGAGTAAGCATGCAATATTCAGAGGCAAAACAGGGCAGAGTTTTTGTGATCCGTCTGGAAGACGGCGATATTCTTCATGAGTCTATCGAGCAGTTTGCCAAGGATAAAGGTATATCATCTGCTGCATTAATTGCAATCGGCGGCGCGGATAAAGGCAGTGCTCTTATTGTTGGACCGGAGCATGGCAGAACAAGTCCTGTCAATCCTATGAAACTTTTTCTTGATGATGTGCATGAAATATCGGGCACCGGTACTCTGTTCCCGGATGAAAAGGGAGCTGCAAAACTACACATGCATATTGCCAGCGGCAGAAAAGATAGTACCGTTACCGGCTGTGTGCGTGAGGGAGTTAAAACATGGCATATTATCGAAGTAATCCTCTTTGAGCTTACAGCTTCAAAAGCCAGAAGAGTTTTCAATAAAGAGACGGGATTCGCGCTTCTGGAGCCTTAAATATTTTTTTTGGGTTTAAAAGGCACAACTTTAGACTCACCCTTCTCATCTAACTCTTCAATCAGAATTACCGATTGAAAAGGCAGCATGATATGATTGGCATGTCCGAAGCTATTACGGACATCATCATCTTGAGGATTGATTATCATTTTATCTTTGGTAGGCAGAACCAGATCTTTGATGGAGACAAAATAAGGATGAGTGAGGTCAAGACTCTTTGCGGTAAGCTGCAGCTCTTTATCTTTCCATTTGAAGTGAACTCTATATAGTGACATTGAAAACTCCTTTGGCTTCCGCTATTTCGAAACAAAGATACGAGAATAATAAGCAGATGTCAATATAATTGTTGAACAAGAAATCATTATTGGCAAACAATTACCGATACTACGTAGTAAATATTTTTTAAAAATCATACTAAAGTATGATAATCGTATTCGCTGTCTGGTGCTATATTAATGCAATAGAAAGGAGGCTTATATGAAGAATAAATATTTAATACTAATTATTTCATGTATAGTTTTACTAGTTGTTCTCTTAATAATTATTCATACCTGCGCCTTTTTTCCCACTGCGTCTGCTCCTGATATACAAGAAGTAGTGACTGACAAAATCCCCGAAACAGACCATGACACTAAAAACAATATTCCTAAAGATGAGAAGATCAAAAAAGAGGATATTAAGCCTGTGAGCACAGCACAAGATGATACTGAAGCAGCTCCTCCTACCCGGCAAGAAGAGAAAAAGCCAGCCTTAGAAACACTGTTTGAATACTTTACTGAGTATAACGGACATACCTACTACATATCCAAAGATATTGCCTACTGGAAAGAAGCGGTGGCTATTTGCCCTAACTATGGCGGACATCTGGTGACCATAACCTCAAGCGAGGAAAACAAAGCAATCATAGAGGCAATTAAAGCCAAGAAAATTGACAAGGATGTATGGATAGGCTTATCCGACCATAAATTTGAAGGTATATGGCGTTGGATTACCGGGGAAGAACGAAGCTTTACCTATTGGGATGCTATGCAGCCGGACAACTTCATAGGCCATCCTGGACGACAGGATGGACGAGGAGAAGATTTTGCATGTATCTGGCAGCATCCTCATACAAAAATGGCTTACCATTGGAACGATGCTTCTTACAAAACCACCGCCCTTTTTATTTTAGAAATAGAATCAAAATAGAATTTAAGGCAAAAAGATCACAATTCATAACAGCAATTCCACATTCTCAGCACATCTAAGCCTGTTTTATGTATATATACTCTTCACATAAATATATCGAATGAATTAAAGGGAGGTTGCTATGGCAGATTCGAAGCAAACAAAAAAGAAAAAAGAGATGCTGTATTTTGTGAGGACCATTGTTATTTCTCTGGGTAAAAAAATTAAGCAGAGCCTTCAATGGCTGTGGAAAAAGAAAATACAGATAATTATTATTACAGCCTGTTTCCTTTTCATTTTATGGATAGCGAGCATGATTCAAAGCGGTGAGCTGCTTGTTACAATAATACCGGGCGAACGGGGAGTAGTATTCAATCATTTTGGCGGTGGTATTTCGGACAGCATCCTGCATGAAGGCACTCACTTCTGTATGCCCGGGCTGCAGACCGTATACAGAGCCATAGTGGCCCGTCAATCCGCGAAGATGGAAAAAATCTATGCCGATTCCAAAGAGTTCCAGGATGTAACCCTCTGGATTAATGTCGAATTTCAGCTTGAAGAAAACAGTTTATCTACACTTTTCAGGGAATACGGTATTATGTCCAGTGCAGAGATTATTGCTGAAATCATTTGGCCCAATGTAAACGAGGTAACAAAAAATATCGTTGTGGATTATCCTATTAGCATTGTGCTATTAAAGCAGCCTGAGATTAAAGAGAAAATCGTATCCCGACTGGCGGAAACCTTACATCGATATTACATTAAAATAATCGATGTGGACATTGTAAACATTCTCATCAATCAGGCTTACCGGGATGCCATTGCCCAAACCGAATTGGCTGTGTACGAACGAGACCAGGAAAGTATACGCTTGGAAGCTGCAAAAAAGGAAGCCGAGCGCAGGCTTCTGGAAGCAGAAACCCGGAAACAGGAAAAGATTTTAGAGGCAGAGGCCATCGCCGAATACAACAGGCTTACCAGCCGTCAGCTTATAAGCGCTTCTATGCTGGAATACAAGCGCCTGGAAAACCAGAAAGCTGCAATTGAAAAATGGGACGGCAAACTTGTGCAGGCAGACTCTTTTTCACAGATTATGAGATCATTACAGGGTTCGCTTGAGTAGCACACTGCAAAGCGAGATCTAAAGATTATTAAGCGGCAACTTAATTTATAATGGATGTGAATAAGAGAATAAATAATAAAGCATTAATCGTCTATTTAAATCTGCTGGTATTTTTTTTAATCGGTTTGCTCTATACCTTTTTCCCGGTTGCTATTCCTGAAGAAAAAAACGGGGTATTCAATGAGACCAGAATGCTTATATCCTATACATTTAGCACAGGTCCGTCGCAAAGAGTTTTAAAAGGCAACCACAGTATAAAGTATCTCTATACTGAAGAGAATAACTACATTAAATTGATAGGCAACACGCCGGCTAAGTCTTTAAGCTGGGAAGCGTGTACGGATAGTGATTTTATTGTCTACGGTAAAATCACCAGTACAACTGCTGAATTTGAAGGTATGGGCCATGGATTAATTCCCATATTTTATGTAGAAATATGGAAACCGACTCAATATTTAGCCAATATTTTTTATAAGAATAGTCAGATAGATTTTTTTAAAATGTTTTTGTTCTATGCATTCTTTTTCATTTTAGGCAATATGGTTCTTGGTCTTTTAATCCTTTTACAAGTCATTACTAACAAAAAACCAAGAGTTTTCTCATAACAACTTCCTCAAACTAGTACTTAATTAAAATGCAATCTGTTTTTATGTACATCTCTAAAAAATATTAAAATATCTTTACTTACATACGTTCATGTATGTATATTAATTATATATAAAGCAAAGGAGGTTGACATGAAAAAAATAATTGCAATTATCGGCAGTCCGATAAAAACACAATCCAATACAGCCGCCTTAACAAGGCTATTCCTTGAAATTGTAAAACAAATAGACAACTCAATTGAATACGAGGTAATTGTATTAGGTAATCAAACAATCAATATGTGCAAGGGATGCTGGGCATGCACAAACAAGGGATACTGTATTCAGAAAGATGATTTGAACGAAATCCAAGACAAAATACTCGCATGTGATTTATTAATACTTGGTTCACCTGTATATGTTCATTCTGTTTCAGCTCAATTAAAATCATTTGTCGATCGGATTTTTATTTGGTATCACACAATGAAATTAATCGGCAAACCGGCTATCTCTGCTGTAACCACTGCTCGCAGCGGCAGAAAACCGACAGAGAAATACATTAAACTTGTTTTATACGCTCTAGGGACTATTCCTGTCGGCAGTCTAAGAGGAATAGGTTTTAGACCCGGGCAATTACAAAACAAAACAAATATAAGAAATAAGTATAGAAAATTAGCCGCTAAAACTTGTGACATTTTAAACGGGAGAAAAAAGTTAAAGCCAAAACTTTTAAATAAGTTCTACTTCCTAGGTATGAAGATGAAAGCCAAATACGGAAAAGACCATTTAGCATACGAGTATAATTACTGGAAGGAAAATAGTTGGTTTAATAAAACATATAACCAGGTTGTGAAACAGAAGAGAAAATAAAACACATATAGTATATAATTTACTTAACATGATATACTGATGATAAATAACATAGAGTTCTTATAAAGGGCTTAAGTACATTTTGAGAAAAACAAAAGAAGAAGCTGAAATTACACGTAAAAGAATAATAGACAGTAGTGCTAAAATATTCAGCGAATACGGATATTCAGCAGCGCGCCTCGAAGATATTGCAAAAGAGGCTCACGTTACCAGAGGGGCTATATACTGGCATTTTACCAATAAAGCCGATATACTCCAAAAACTCATTATTGAAAGATTTTCCATAATATATGGAATCATTCAAAATATTTTAGGTGAGAATATTGATCCTTTACAAAAACTAAAAAGAATATTAATTACAATACTTAAATCACTGGAATCAAATCAAAAACTGCGGGAAATAATCAATATAATCATTTTTAAAGTAGAAGTTATTACTGAAATAGAATATCAGATGATCGATAAGAGAAAAGATAATAAAAAGAGAATAGAAATCATTCACGCACTCATAAAGCAAGCACAGAGCTCAGGGATGATTAAAGGGGAACTCAATTCATATACGGTTGCCATCTCTTTAAATTGTTTTCTGGAAGGCATAATTACACAATGGTTAATTGATCCGAGTCTATTCTCAATTACAGAAAAAGTTGAAAGCATGATAGAGCTGTTTTTAAATGGTATTGTTACTTAAAAAAGATATACATTACACGGAAAATATTTATATTTATTTCCGTTAATCCTCTTCTTCTTCGGAAAGCTCCTCCAGCGCCGTTTCATAGAAGTTTTCCACCGCCCACATCATCCGGTAGTCAGGATAGGTAACCATAAGATATTCGCAGGCTTTCATGAGCTCCTGCCATTTTTTAAAATATTTTAAAGAAAACAACTCGTTGTAAAGGATTTCCGGCAGAAACGGATCATCCTTGAACTGAGTACGCGCCTGCTGTGCAATATATATTATTTCATTATACATGCAGGCTTCGATTTCTATATCACCAAAATACTCTTCGCTGTCATCTGCAATTTCCATTAATGTATTTTGCAATTCCCATGTACAATGGGCTCGTGTATCACAACTAAAATAGGTAGGAGTTTTTTCAGCCAGCTCATGACACTCTTGATTGGAAAGGCCCTTATTGTAACAGTCGGTTAAGAACTCCGCATATGTCATCCAGTCCTCAGCCGCCAAACGTCTTTTGATTTCAGCAACCCGCTCGTAGAGTTTATACAACTCTCTCTGATAGCGCATCCTTTTAAAGTCCTTTAAAAACTGGTAGGCATCCTCCAGACTCTTCTTGGGCTTAAGGTAGTACGGATCTATGTTCGAGGCCTCTTTAAACTTCTCTGCTGCTTCGGAAAATGCTCCTTCATCTAACAGTTGGATACCTGTATAATAAGCCTCGGCGGCATCCAGTGATGTAGTATCCACCTGCATAATTAAGGTCGGTATCTCCAAACCAAGCGCTTTTAAAAACTCTATTGCAAGCTCCTTTTGCAGCGTAAATAATTTTTCCAACACACCGGACACATCAACCGTTTTTATGATTTTCGCTGTTCCAACCTCCACCAGTTTAGCGTCAATACGAATCGAATTTTCATGAATAATAAAGCTCCCATAGATAAGCTCATTGGCATTGAGTAGCTTTCCTATGGCAACAGCGCTGCTTTCATCATAGAGATCGTTCAAAGAGCGTTCCTGCTCTTTTAATATTTTTTCTATATTTTCCCTTTCTACTACGGTTACCTCCGGTACACCCGTAATATCGGTTATAAGCATATCGGCAAGGCCTTTACTGAGCCAATTGAAATCTTTACTGTTAGTCGTATTCTCAAAATAAAGCACCGAGAGTATTCTTTCGGCCCCGGCAAAACCAGCGATACAGACTAAAAAAATAAGTAAAAAAACAACTCTCTTCATCTTCATCTCCTTAACTAATAATCTGCAAGCAATCAACATACCGCCGGTAAAGCAGGTGGTTTTTTCGCAAGCCAACTGATTTAATTTTATACCAGCTTACATCTAATTTCAATTTAATAGTATAGTACTTTGGTATGAGCCTTCCTAACCTCTGCGTCCGCCTCCAAACAGCACAAGCGCAAAGTAAAGCAGCTGAGTAATAGATGCGGCTGCCGCCGCCACATAGGTTAAGGCGGCACTGTTCAGGACAGCACTCACTCCGGCAATCTCCCCCGGAGTGATGATATTGTACTTTACAAGCTGCTGTTTGGCACGTCTGGATGCGTCAAATTCGAGCGGCAGGGTGATAATTTGAAAAAGCACCACCCCTAAAAATATAAAAAATCCCAGCTGAGCTAAAAATAAACTGAAAAAAATCCCGATAAAAATCAGAAATATGGCGGCGTTGCTCATAAATGTAGCGGGTATTGCCAAAGCTTGCCACAAACGCATAATAAAAATTCCGCGATGATGCTGAATGGCGTGCCCGACCTCATGAGCCGCCACGCCTAATGCCGCAATTGAAGTTGTGTTGACCACACCGCGTGAAAGCGCCAGTTTCCTTTGGGTGGGAGAGTAATGATCGGAAAGCATACCTTGGGAGGTTTCTACACGTACATCACGAATACCATTTTTTTCTAAAAGAATTTTAGCTGCTGCCGCACCGGTTAAACCTGATCGTGCTTTATAACGCGCATATTTTTTAAAGCTCGATTTAACTCTAAATTGCGCCCACAAAGAAAAGAGAAATACAGGTGCAATCATAATAAAATACAGCGGATTAATCCCATAAAAATACATATTTTTCTCCTTACTGATACTATAAAAAATTTATTACATTTTAGGCTAAAGTCAAGCATTCAAAGAGTATCTTGTAATATTTATCACATATTTTTGAACAATGAATGATTCTTAACTATAATTAATAATACCGACCCCATATGAACAACGGCTTTATCATCTTGGCAGTATGCATTATTATTACCTCAACGTGCGTCATGGATGAATACTATCAAAGCGGAAAACAAATAACCTTTATCCCCGAATCCTATGATCAGCCCTTTCCCTATAATCCTTTCAAGGGCTGGGTTGCCTGGGGTAAGAGTCCGGATTACGACGGCTATAGCCAACCCTGCAGCATGCTTTATGCCCGGGTATTCTGGGCTCAGATTGAACCTGTAAAGAATCAATTTAATTGGCAGGATTTTGAGAGTGAGTGGCACTTTGATATGGCAACTGAAAACCGCAAGATAATTCTCCGCGTTGTTCTGGACAACCCCGGAGAACATCTGCCCGGCATGAATAAAGATATTCCCGACTGGCTCTTTGAACAAATGACAGGCAGCGGCACATTCTACCAAACAGAAGGTCAGGGGGACACAGATATCGGTAATGGCTTTTCACCGGATTACACACACCCCGAATTAATCAAAGAACACAAAAGGCTTATCAAAGCATTGGGCAGCCGTTACAATAGTGATCCCAGAATAGCCTTTATCCAAATCGGCTCGCTCGGGCATTGGGGCGAATGGCATACCTGGCCCGAGGGTACAGGGGAGTTCCCGCCTTATGCTACAGCAAACCTCTATATTGCACACTACTCGGAAGCATTTCCCGACAAGCTGTTACTCATTCGCCGTCCGCTTCAGTATCATGCTGTAGCGCCTCTGGCAGGAGTGTATAATGATGTAATCGGCGACAATAATCCCTGGGCCACTCCCAGGTGGCTGGAGATGATTGCCCAGGGTTATACCAGCGAATGGGACGGAGCCGCCCATCCCCCACTGGCTTGCGACTGGTGGCACAGCGCTCCTTCCGGCGGTGAGATGGCCAGTCACCCCGACGGAGTAAAGCATTGGCTGGAAGGCGACAACTTCGGCATAACCTTACAGCAGCTCAAAGATTCACATACATCATGGGTGGGGCCCAGTTCTCCCGGCAAGATATCCGGCTCCGCGGACTACCAAGCGCAAATAGATCAACTGCTTAAAACCATTGGCTATCGGTTTGCTATTACAAAGGTTACATATTCCTCTTGGATCAGAGCCGGCGGCACCCTCGCTGTTACCCTTGTTATCGAGAACCAAGGTGTGGCGCCGATGTATTATAACTGGCCTCTGGAGATTAGCTTGAGCCAAGATGCACGAATCGTATTCACATATATCATGCAAAATATTGATATCAGACGCTGGCTGCCCGGAAAACACGTGGTACAAATGAATATAGCTATACCTCACAGCCTTACAGTCGGCAGCTATAATCTTGGGGTTGCCTTGGTCGACCCCGGCAATAACAGACCTGCCATTGAGTTTGCCATTGATCAGAACTTAAGACGGCCGGACGGCAGGTATATAATGGGACAGGTTTTAATGAGATAAGTATTTCTCAGTCTTCAATATAAACATATAGCCTTAAAAAGGAGAGCCGATAATCTCCGCTTTGATGTCAGCTACGGTTTTTGGCACCCACTTATTATTATATAATTCCATACCATATACCGTAGTCAACTTATCTTTCAATCCTTCATACAGCCTGCGCGCTATAAGCTTTAAATCCGCAGCAGGATTTAAAGCTTCGGGAAAATCTTTGTTGTCAATCTTTAAACCGCTGGTCATAAAACCCTCAATCAGCATTTTTACAGCCAAAAACCGATTAAATTTATCCACTGCAAAAATCAAAACATCGTCCAACAAACCCATAATCTCCCAGGTTATCTGTTCCGCCTGTGAATAGCTGCCGGCATCCTTTTCTTGGTCACTAAAGCGTACAGGAAGATGAGTAATAATCGAATCAATATTATTCACCAGGTATTCCAAATTAAACAGTCCTACAGCACAATTAAACAGCACTTTCTTGCCATGCCGTTCTGCTTTCTCGATCTCCTGCCAAGGGATGGCCGGACCTATCTCTGCTGTGTTAAATCTGTTGTGCTGATCCACAACAAGAATTCCACCCTTTACATCTACCGGTGTTTTAAAAGAGAATTCAAATGCCGCCTGTTTTTGAGAAAGAGCAAATAAGGCCAAAGAAACAGGATTGGGGGTAAATCCCAAATTATCAACATTTCCCAAATACGCATAGCGTACACCGCGGGCATAAAGTTCTTTGTATACTTCTTTTAAGACAAAAAAATTCTGGCCGTGCCCTCCCGGCATAGGTAGCGTATGCTGGGGTTTTCCAAAAGCATGATCAAATACCTGCTTTTGCTCTCCTTGTTTGGAACTTGTATAGGCAGCAAGCAGGGGCTGGATGCCGGTTTCCATATTAAAAATCCGGATGCCGGTTTCCTTTATTAAATCCTTTAAAAGCGGACTTTTACGGAACTTATTATAAGCGTGTTGTATCTGGGTGTGGTTGAGCACACTTGTCATCTGAAACACGGGGAGTAGCAGAGGACTTTTTTTATGCGCAGCAAGCTCGTACCGTAGAGCTTTGATAAGAACAGCCCTCATTTTTAGTTCTAAAAAACTTGGGCCCGCTTTACCGTTAGGCTGCAGGAAAGCAGGTGTAATACCCTTGGCTTTACCCTGGCATACTTGCGCCAGTTTTTTGAACTCATTTTTATATAACGCAAACAGCTGCTCATTAAATGTTTTATTCTTTTTATAATCGATATAACTGCTGGCCGAGCCGCCATTTAAAATACCGTACCCGGTAAGGGGTAATAAAAATAATCCCAGCTCATAAAGCCCGTGCCGGTCAAAGCAGATTTTATTACCGTGCACCTCACCGATTGTAGACAGGTCGTAAGGCATATTGAGTTTGACTACAAGCTGGCATGCCTGCTTGTAGTCAACACTATAGCTTACATCTCTTATCATATTTATTATTTTTACACCGTCGACTTTGGGTATACGTTTTACCTTGATAGGCTTCTGGTCTTTAAACTCACCATTGTTATACTTGTCTAAAATTTCTAAAGTAAGTTCAATATCGATCTTTTGTGACTTCATATTATGCAACAATTCTTTGGAGAGAGCATATTTCTTGACATTATTGGTCATAATCCGTTCCTTTATCAGCAATTCTCATTTGTCAAAATGAGAATTGCTGTTCCTTTATACTTTTAGTATAACGGAATTAAGCTGTTTTTCAAAGTTACAAATCCTTATATATTTTAATATTTTTGCAGGCACTTCTAAAATTGCTTAAACCGAATTGACTTTATAAACGGCAATCAGTAATATGCAGTCTATGAGTAACTATGCCTTTACGCAGATCGAAAAAAAATGGCAGGACTACTGGGAACAGCACAAGACATTTAAAGTAAGCGAGGAGCTTTCTGTACCTCCCGAAAAACGCATGTATGTACTTGATATGTTTCCTTACCCTTCTTCTGCGGGACTGCATGTAGGCCACCCTGAAGGGTATACAGCTACCGACATATTCTGTAGATTCATGCGTATGCAGGGGTATCATATCCTCCACCCCATGGGGTACGACTCGTTCGGTCTGCCGACTGAAAACTATGCCATAAAAACCGGCACTCATCCTAAAGCTTCTACAGAACAAAATATCCGGCGTTTTGAAGCACAGATTAAATCTTTGGGTTTTTGCTATGACTGGGATAGAAAGATATCCACCCACAAGGCATCGTACTATAAGTGGACCCAGTGGATTTTCTTAAAGATCTGGGAAAAGGGGCTGGCTTATGAAGACGAAGTGCCTATTAACTGGTGCCCGTCATGCAAAACCGGCCTTGCCAACGAAGAGGTAAAGCATGGCAAATGCGAGCGCTGTAATTCACCTGTAGAACGCAGGAACATGCGGCAGTGGATTTTAAAGATCACCGACTATGCCGATCGCCTGCTTAAGGATCTGGAAAAACTGGACTGGCCCGAATCCATAAAGATCATGCAAAGAAATTGGATAGGCAAAAGCGAAGGCGCTAATGTTGTCTTTAAACTGGAAAACAACCGTGATTCAATTGAGGTTTACACCACCCGGCCCGATACACTTTACGGTGCCACATATATGGTATTAGCTCCCGAGCATCCGCTCGTAGCAAAAGTTACAACCCCTGCACAACAAAAAGCAGTGCAGAACTATATTAATGCGGCAAAACGCAAATCCGATATGGAGCGCACGGAACTGGCTAAGGAAAAAACGGGAGTACTTACGGGTGCCTATGCTGTAAATCCGGTTAACAATGAAAAAATACCTGTGTGGATTTCCGACTATATATTGATGTCCTATGGTACCGGAGCCATCATGGCCGTTCCGGCTCATGATGAACGTGATTTTGAGTTTGCTAAGCAATACAACCTGCCTATTATCCAGGTTGTATCCAAAGACGGTACGCTTTACCAGCTTAAAAAAGCTTATGTTGAAGACGGCATAGCGGTTAACTCCGGCGAATTTTCAGGACTTGCCACCCTTGAGTTTAAAAAGAAAATAACCCAATGGCTGGAAAAAAAAGGGCTGGGGAATTTTACGGTTAATTATAAACTGCGTGACTGGATATTTTCACGCCAGCGCTACTGGGGAGAGCCTATTCCCTTATTGCACTGCGAAAAATGCGGAATTGTACCTGTGCCTTACGAAGAGCTGCCTTTAGAGCTTCCTGATGTAGAGAGCTACAAACCTACCGGCACCGGCGAATCTCCCCTAGCTGCCATAAAGGAATGGGTCAACGCCCCCTGCCCCGCGTGCGGCGCTAAAGCTATGCGTGAAACCAACACCATGCCAACGTGGGCCGGTTCATGCTGGTATTACCTGCGCTATCTGGATCCTCATAACAGTAAAGAATTTGCAGGGAAAGATAAGATAAAATACTGGATGCCCGTAGGGCTCTATGTGGGCGGGGCGGAGCACGCCGTCCTGCACCTGCTCTATGCCCGTTTTTGGCATAAGGTACTCTACGATTTGGGTTATGTGAATACGGATGAACCGTTCATGCGTCTGGTGAACCAGGGTATGATTTTAGGTGACGGCGGCGTTAAAATGTCAAAATCACTAGGTAATGTTATAAATCCGGATGAGATTATCACCACATACGGAGCGGATTCCATGCGCCTTTACGAGATGTTCATGGGCCCACTGGAAGTCTCCAAGCCCTGGTCCACCAAAGGTATTGTGGGTATTAAACGCTTTCTGGAGCGTATCTGGCGTGTTTCAGAATTGACGATAAGTAAAGAAGCTCCGCCGGGGAATCTTGAAAAACTGCTCCACAAGACAATAAAAAAAGTAACAACAGATACAAAAAACCTGGCTTTTAATACCGCTATTTCGCAGATGATGATTTTCATAAGTGAATGTCTAAAACAGGAAAAACTCTTTCTTAGCTTGTGGAAAACATTTATCCTTATTCTTTCGCCCTACGCTCCGCATTTAGCGGAAGAACTCTGGGAAAAATGCGGTGAAAAGCCTTCCGCATCAAAGCAGCAATGGCCTGCTTGGCAGGATGATTTGACGGTTGACGATATTATAGAAGTAGTCTGTCAGATCAACGGAAAGGTCAGAGCGCGTCTGCAAGTGGAACGCGGGCTCTCCGAACAGGAACTGCAAGATAAAGCTTTAATAGAAAAACGGATCACAGAGCTCACACAGTCAAAGCACATTGTAAAAGTCATTGTAATCCCCGACAAGCTGGTTAATATCGTAGTTAAGGACTAACGATCACACACTCATTTTCAGTAACAAACATATCAAAACGCATACCCGATCCATATTGAAATAATCTGTGAAAACCCAGACAAATTTCCTCCAGATAAAGCCCGCCGTCACTCTCATTCGTATACACAGCTGAAAACGGGCTCTCTAAAAACCAGCTTCCGGCGGGAACCTCCGCAAATACGTCTCTCGCAGCTAAGTGTTTGACATCATAGGCTGAGAATTCGCAGGCTGCCAGGCGCTCGACAATCAGATCCGCGTCTAAAGACCAGGGATCGGCGGGAGCTTTTTCTTCTATTTTAGACAGCAGACGGGGCGTATTGAAGGCGGAAAGATCCACAGCCTTTTGCCAGAGACGCTCAAACATGCTCGCTGTAAAACCTGCTTCCCACGAAAGAACAAGAGTATGCTCGCTTCCCGTTTTGAGATGCAAGGGAAATATCGCTCCGGCCGGCGGCAGACATGTGTTTTGATCATCAATAACAGGATACACAAGCACAAAGGAATTATAGCTCTTATATAACTGCACCTGAATGCTTTTGCAGTCATGATTGAGATACACATTTACAAGACTGCCGACTCCGTCCGGATAAATCAGTTTATACTTTTCTATCTCAAATGTCGCATTCCAGTGATCGGGGACCAGAGGGAGTTCTAAAGTAACATTGATGTGATGCTGCAGCAGCGTGCAGCTTTGAAGGGATATCAAAATATAGAGAATAGTTAGTTTAAGAATAGCTCTCATTATGCCTTTTATTACAATAGAAAGATGATTACTGCTTTTAACTGTGATAAAAAATAGATTACTTTTTCACCTGCACAGGGATCATATAAAAAACCTCTCACGGAGCACACAGAGACCACAAAGGATTTGCATAAACTCAGCGAGGCCTATATATCCGGTTACTCTGTGAACTCCCAGACTGTGTAAAAAGTAATTATCAGACACAGATTAACAGGGTTAACGTGGATTATAAGATTATAAATTATAAATTTTTCCTTAAAATCCTGAAAATCTGCGTTAATCCGTGTCAAAAAAAAGTTTTTACACAGTCTGTCCATGTGCTTTGTGAGAAATTTCTTGTTTATTAAATCCTTCGTGGGTAAAATATTTTAGGAGCTTCTTGCAAAAATGTTATTTTTGCAAGAAGCTCCTAAAATGGAAATTGCTAACTTATTATGGTATAAAGAATAAGTATTTTACTAACTTAATATATTTTTAGTTTTGCAATTTCCTCATAAATCAAGATTTTAACTGTGCGGCATAGATGGTCCGGATTTCATTAAGTATTTTTATATACCCCGGGCTTTTATAATCAGGATAGGTCCACTCCACAGGCCGAAACGTACCGTGTTCAAACATGAGTGTAATCTCTGCATAAATACCCAATCCAAGCGGGATACGGTGCGAGCTGTCTTTGGTACTTGCCAGAATAAAGCGGCTTTGGCACAGCAGACCCGGATCAATATTTATTTTTCTTTTGCCAAGTTCCAAGAATTGCTGTTCAACACTGTTGGTATATAATTTAACCGCAACCAGCGAATCAGGCTCAATCAATTGCTCAAAAGATACGAAAAACTTCTTGATGGAACTTCCCATCTCTTTGTTATAGTAGTTGGAAAAGCTAAAATCCAAAAGCTCACTCTCAAAATCAATAGGTCCGAATTTATCCCGCACAAGCATCATACAAGCATCTTTAAGAGAAAGCTCGCTGATTAAAATACTAAAAATCAATTTTTCCCTAAGATATTTATTTATATTTCCCATAATGAAAAAAACATAACAACGAGTCTAAATTTGCACCATTTTATCAAATTTAATGAACAAATACATATAAATTTGCCTGATAATCGGGCAAATTTAGACTCGTCAGCGCAAATTTAAAAAAATAGTTCAATTCTCATTTGTTAAAATGAGAATTGAAAAAACATAAGTTGTAACAATAAATAATTTATTCTATAATATACTAATATGGAGAACGTGTTAACATATATCGATAAAGTTGAAGAGCTGATCGCAAAGAAGAGGGAACATCTTGAACAAAAAGGCTTAAAACAGACACAAGACGGTTTTCAGATCTATCAAACTTTATTTGAAAATATTTACAACATCCTCCTGCGAAAAGGAATCATTCAGGAGGACCCTTATAAATATGAGGAAAAAATCTCTGAAGTCAATCCGCCTTCAGATGAAGCATTTTTAGATACCGATAAACAGAATAAAATGAGCCAGAGGTTATCTTTTTACCATTCAAACATAGAATTTTTAAACAACTATTACCAGTTCAGTCTGGATTTTTTGACACTTGGCAGGCTTAAAAGAATCGTAAAGTTATTAAAATTTATAAACTGGTCCAGAGTATCCATTACATCTCCCAGCCCCACGACCAAAGTACTGGCGGAGTATTTTGCCAAAATAAGACAGGGCTCGGATAGTCTTTCAGCCGGTATTATCGGTGACGCGCTTAATCAAATTGAAAAGGTATTGGAAGTTATCTTTAAAGGTTTAAACGAAGTAATTTCTTTTCAGAAGGAAGCATACAAGATCGACGTGCGTAAAAATGTATTTTCCAGGATGCAAATTGATGCCCCGGTTAAAGAAGAAAGCATCGAACAGGTTATACAGCAGGTAAAGATATTTTTTGCCAAATTCATGCCGCAGGAGGCTTTCTTTTCCGATATGATAAGAGAAATTATTATCGAAGACTACACTCCGCAAGGCATAGAACTGCGCAATAAAGCATTGGAAATTTTAACGGTTATCGAAGAGAAAAAGCAAAAACAGGCCAGCAGGAGCTATAAGGATATTCTTATTCAAGCGGTCAAATTCTTAGGCAGCTGCGGTTTACAATTAGAAGACGCATTAAATAAAATAAACGAAGGCCAGCTGCTGCTGGAAAACAGAAAAAGAAGTCTGGGCGAAAGGATAAAACGCTGGTTGATGAAGCTTATAAACAGGAATGCGGAAGCCATGCAATACGAAATCGAATACTTTGATGTTGTAACTTCAACCGTTAAAATAGAAAAGGTTCCGTATAACGAATTTATAGAAGAAACTCAGAAACTTGCACAAATATTTTCTCATATCATAAATAGAAACAGCAATTTATTCAGACGCCTCGAAGTCTCGCCCGATGATAAAATTTTTGAATTCTTAAATAAAAACCTGATCAAGCTTCAAATTGCTTACAGGCGTTTAAGCGGACTTATCTCCTTCTTTAAGGCGGAAATATCAAGAGAAGACCGCATTAAGTTGAAAGGCATTAAGCTTGAGCTCAATTCAATAAAAAACAGCATCGTAAAGTCTAATCAAAAGAAACACGAATACGTAGCATTTAAAGAAGAAGAAGAACAGATGAAAAAACTCGGTATCAAAAAAGAAAGCAATTAAAAACGGTACATACCCAGCAGTCTTAAATTTTCAGTGTATGCTTTAAGTTCTTCCAACACACTCGTAAAAAGTGTGACCTCCGACGGTATTTCAACATCAATATAAAACATATACTCCCAAGGCTTTCCGGGAATGGGACGGGATTCAAGTTTCTTCATATTGAGTTTTCTGCCGGCAAGCACTTTAAGTGCCTGAAACAGGGCGCCCGGCTTATCCAATGTCGAGAAAACCAATGATGCTTTTGTGGGGTTTTTAATCCGGGCATTTTCTTCACGAGCTATAATTACAAAACGGGTATAATTCTGCGGGTTTGTTTCGATCCCTTCCTTTAAAACTTTTAATTTATTAAATTTAGCAGCCTCGATGCTGGCAATAGCGGCATTATCCGTTGCACCCATATCTGCAATATGAGCAACCGAACCGGCAGTGTCATAGAATGATATCTTTTCCCATGCGGGATACTCTTCCAAAAAACGGCTGCATTGAGCCAGACCCTGCGGATGAGAATATACCCGCTTAATCGAATCCAATGTGGCCTCCGGAAGGCCGATAAGATTATGCACTATTCTTATTTTTTTCTCACCTACAATTTGAATATCGGGAAACTGTAACAAGAGGTCGTAATTTTGATGAATCGAGCCGGAAAGTGAATTTTCAAGGGGAATCATGCCGTAATGTGCATTACCCTCCAGCACAGCATTAAACACCTCCCGGAACTCCCGGCAGGCCAGAGTATCTACATCTTCTTCAAAATAGAGGATTATGGCCTTTTCACTAAAAGAGCCCCTCTCACCCTGAAAGGCAATACGCTTCTTGCCTTTGAGTTTTGGAGCACGTGTGTGTTTTGCTGAGATCGAAATAACATCCCTTTTGGGCAGACGGGCTATCTCTTTTTCGAACACCGGTGCCAGCGCTTCAATATCTCTCATTAATTTTTCAAATTGTTCGGGATAAAGCGACTGTGGGCCGTCCGAGAGCGCTTTTTCAGGTGCAGGATGAACTTCTACGGAAATTCCATGCGCGCCTGCCGCAATTGATGCCAGGGCCATAGGAAGCACTTTATTTCTGATCCCTGTTGCATGACTGGGATCCACAAAAATCGGTAAATGGCTTAATTTTTTTACTATGGGGATAGCCGAGATATCGAGGGTGTTTCTGGTATATGTCTCAAATGTGCGAATTCCCCGCTCGCAGAGAATAATATTATGTGCTCCGTGCGCTAAAAGATATTCGGCAGACATTAAAAATTCTTGGATAGTAGCGGATAAACCCCGCTTAAGCATAACCGTTTTTCCGGCAGTCCCCACACGTTTTAAGAGATCAAAATTATACATGTTTCTGGCACCGATCTGCAGAATATCGACATACTCTTTTACTTGATCTATAGTTTCCGCGGATATTACCTCGGAAATAGTGGGCATACCTGTTTTTAAGGAAGCTTCTTTTAAGTACTTAAGCCCTTTTTCCCCTAATCCCTGAAAGGCATAGGGTGAACTGCGGGGTTTGTAAGCACCTCCGCGCAGGATCACCGCTCCTGATTCTTTAACCATCTGGGCCGTTTCTATTATTTGTTCCCGTGATTCAACCGCACAAGGACCGGCAATTACCACAATCCGGGGTCCTCCGATTTTAACCGGTCCCACAGTAATAAGAGTATCCTCTTTTTTAAACTCCCGCGAGGCCAACTTATATGGTGAAGAGATAGGAATGACACGATTCACACCGGTAAGTATTTCTATCTCGCGGGCATCCAGTGTGACATTCCCCACTACTCCGAAAATAGTTTCTTCTTCGCCGCTTATCTCATGTACCTTAAATCCGCTTTTTTCTATAAACTGTCGGATGTATTGCTTATCTTTATTCTTAATGTTATGTTCTAAGACGATGACCATGAATCCTTAGCGTATTTTAACTGCGGGATTATGTCAATATAGTTGTGATATATCATAGGAATTCTAAATATGTAACCACCGATTACACTGATTTAATTGAAGATTACACATAAACTTAGAATTTATTTTTTCTTAATCTGTGCAATCTGTG
The DNA here is from genome assembly GCA_964514135.1 of uncultured Spirochaetaceae bacterium. Classification (GTDB taxonomy): domain Bacteria; phylum Spirochaetota; class Spirochaetia; order SZUA-6; family RPPD01; genus JAFGGG01. Next base: position 23,174 of record CAZEPL010000045.1, read on the forward strand.
TTCCAATATTCAAAATATAGAAAGGAAAAAGTATGAAAACTGATTTACAGCAAGCGTTAAAAAGATGTTCCAAACCGGAAAGAGTCTGCATGGTCGTATGCTATGATGAAAAGCATGCGCGCTCCAACATCATTACCTTAGGCTGGAAAATGTGGACAAGTTTAAAACCGCGGATGCTTGCCTTTAGTATCCTACCCACACGGCACTCCCACAACCTGCTTATCAAAGAAAAACAATGTGTAATCGCCTGGCCCGGTCCGGATATGGTAAAAGGTGTGATGCTCTGCGGGACCGCTTCCGGAAGAAGTGTAGACAAATTTAAAGAGACCGGCTGGACACCCCTCCCAGCTCTGCATGTAAAAGCAGCATTAGTTAAAGAATGCGTTGTAAACCTTGAGTGTGAAATTATGGATACTCTTACCACCGGTGATCATACTCTATTTATTGCCACTGTACTCGAAGGGCATGTGGCTTCCGATAACCGGAAAATTCTTTTTACCATTAAGGATGAACTGCATTTTATGCATGTAGGTTCGGAAAAGGGATATAGATTCGGAGCATTTAGTTAATTGTTTATATCTTATTATCGGTTTTTTCTGACAGCTCATGTATTTTATCACGGATTTCAGCGGCACGCTCATAATCTTCAATTTCAAGAGCATCGTCCAACTCAAGCTGCAGTTTTTCGATTTTAGAAAGTGGCTTCTGATTGATCTCGGCCAGTGTGGCTTTAAGATAATTAATGGATCGTATTTTTTCATACTGAAAATTCATATTTTTTAAGTCGGGAAGGTTTTTAATTTGAATAATAGCGGATTCGATTACCTGCTGCGCTACCTCGGGTATATTCTGCTTAATATTTATCATAGCCCTTGCTAAGGCATTCACCCGGATGATGTAAGGTTTATATTGAAGTATTTGGTTTTTGTCTTCTTCATTAAGACCGTAGTTTTCAAGCAGATCACAAATCTGCAAATTGCTGTCCGTATCCCGTACCGTACGTTCGAAATCACCTATTTGAAACAGCACGAGATAACGGTAATAATTCAATATGGCTTCATACTGCAGAAGCAAGAAATCATCGTGATTAATGATGAATCCTTTTTTGCTGCCGTGGATTTTTATATAATTATGAATTCGATCGCTGAACTCAGCTAATACGGACACTTTGCCAAAAGGCTTTTTGCCGTCCGGCCTGCCTTCAAGTTCATACTGCTCTATGCCTATAAGCTTGCGCACTTGTATGACTTTTCGATTATCTTCCAACTTTATAACTCTTACATTTTTTTCCGAGTCATACTCCCACTCATTTAAAAGTGGTGATATATCCATCTTCATAATGCATCCCTTTTTCTTCCACCCTACACCCCTAGGGGGTGTTCCCACACATACAAAAAGCTTTGCCTCCGGAATGTTGACACCATACCATAATTAATATATCACCAATAATTCGCTTTCACCAAATATTATTTCTCGATACTGTTTACGACATTTACTACAATATTCTTTGTAAGCAAATCACCAACCTGCCGTGCTATCATAACTGCGACATTCACTTGAGCTTCCGCAGTTGAAGCACCGATATGTGGGGTGGCAACAACATTAGGATGTTTTACCAGACTCAGATCGGCAGGGGGTTCGTTTTCAAACACATCCACTGCGGCCCCTTGTACTTTTCCGCTATTAAGCGCTGCTAAAAGATCCTTTTCCACCACAATTCCGCCTCGTGCACAATTGACAAGAAAGACTCCGTCTTTCATTTTTTCGAGTACTTCCTTTTTAATAAGGCCTGTTGTTTCCCCTGATTTGGGAACATGAATACTTATGTAATCGGCCTTTTTGTAAAGCTCATCCTGGCTTACAAGAGTTATACCCATATCGGCTGCTTTCTCGGCGGAAATATAAGGATCAAAAGCCAGCACATCCATACCCAATGCTTTGGCTTTACGGCCCACAATACTTCCCACGTTGCCGATACCCACTAAACCCAATGTTTTATTTGACAATTCAGTCCCGGAAAAGATCTTTTTTTCCCATTTACTGGCTTTCATAGAAGCATCGGCTTTGGCAATTTGGCGTGCCAAAACAAACATCATTCCCAATGCCAACTCTGCTACCGCACTTGAATTACCGCCGGGTGTATTCATGACCCACACACCTTTATCCGTAGCCGCTTTCACATCGATGTTATCCACTCCCGCACCCGCTCTACCGATAACCTTGAGATTATTACCCGCATCAATAATGGCTTTGGTTACCTTCGTCGCTGAGCGTACAATAATGGCCTGGTAATCAGCAATAATTTTAACTATCTCCTCTTCACTAATGCCAATTTGGAGATCAACCTTAATTTCCTTGAATTTATTAAGCTCATCAATACACTCCTGAGCTACTTTATCCGTGATTAAGACTTTCATACCGCTCATCCTTTCTCGTAGCAGAAATAATTATCAACAAGACTATACAAAATAAGTGAATAATGCAAGACAACAATTTAAAATGTTTAAGAATTGTTATCTTGACAATTAAACAGATTACGTTCTAATATTGGCACATAAATCCACATGCCACCAGCAAAGCTGGTGGCATGTGAGCGAGCACATATTAGGTGCAGGGTGGAAGAAAAAGCCACCAGCTATTAGCCATTTTTTTAATTACGACTATAAGTGGTGGCTTTTTCGAACATAATCGCATATATTAACAAACCCGTGCTTAAGCGTGCTGGTTTTACAAGATAAGGAGATAAATTTATGTCCTCAATAAAAAATATCGGTATTATTACAAGCGGAGGCGACTGCGGTGGTTTGAATGCCGTTGTAAACGGTGCCGCTATGATGGCTAACGCGCATGACATCTGTGCTTTTATTATTCCCAACGGTTATGCCGGTTTATACAACCTTATTGATATGGAGTCCATAGTAAAACTGGATGCCCGACGTTTGGATTTCATTAATACTACTCTGGCAGGTTCCGAAGCAGGCCATTCCCGTGTTAAAATATCAAAAATCGAAGACCCGAATAAATATGAACGCATTAAGCAGGGGCTTAAAAAGTTTAACATCGACGCCCTCGTGATCTCAGGAGGAGACGATACAGGCAGTGTAGTTGTTGATTTGGTCGGACAAGGAATTAATTGTATTCATGCTCCTAAAACCATGGATCTGGACCTGCAAACCTATTCCGTGGGAGCCGATTCCGCAATTAACAGAATTGCCGGCTTTGTGCAGGACTTAAAAACCACAGGCATGAGTCATAACCGCATTCTGGTTATCGAGGTTTTCGGCCGTTATGCAGGACATACGGCTTTTCGCGGAGGTATCGGGGCTGATGCCGACTGTATTTTAATTCCTGAAATCCCGGTCGATTTTGATGTTATATACGAACATCTGAAAAAGGTATTTACACGGAGAATTATCGCCAGTGATGTAAATGCCGGCACATATACTGTTGTTGTAGCTGAAGGGCTTAAAGATGCATCGGGAGCAGAGCTTATTGACGAAAATGCAGGTGTTGATGCTTTTGGCCATAAAAAATTGGCCGGTGCGGGCAAGTTTGTAAAAAACAAACTTTCAGAACGTCTGAAAAAAGACGCCTCAATTAAAGATTTCATGAAAGAACAGGGCATGTTTGTTACCAAACTCTATGAAGTGCCCGAGATTCGGGATGTGATGCCCGGACATCTTATCCGCTCGGGAAAATCATCTGCCTTCGATGTAAATTTCGGCATGCAGGCCGGCGGTGCCGCTGTGCTTTTATTAATAAACGGAATCAGCGGTGTGACAGTACAGGATGTGGAAGATGGGGAAATCCGCTATCTGCCCACAAAAAAAGCAATCGAACAGCGCCACGTAAATCTTAACATGGTGGCTTTCTATGAACAGTTCGGTTATTGTTTCGGAAGAAAACCCGGTAAGTATACAACAAAGTTTCAAGAAAACAAAGGCAGAATCGAACGTCATCTGTAATAGAATAGAGGATTAATGGCTGCTAAAATTACTCCAAGAGCTAAAGATTATTCTCAGTGGTATATAGACATTATCACCGAAGCAAAACTCGCCGATTATTCGCCCGTAAAGGGCTGCATGGTTATCCGTCCCCGCGGATATGCCTTATGGGAAAACATTCAACAGACTCTGGATAAGATGTTTAAAGATACCGGACACTGTAACGCCTACTTCCCTCTGCTTATTCCGGAAAGCTTTATTAAAAAAGAGGCTGAACATATTAAGGGATTCTCTCCCGAACTGGCCGTAGTAACCATCGGCGGAGGGGAAGACTTAGAGGAACCGTTGGTAATCCGTCCTACTTCGGAAACCATAATTTGGAGTATGTATAAAAAATGGATCCAATCTTACCGCGACCTGCCTCTTCTCATCAATCAATGGGCAAATATAGTACGCTGGGAAAAGAGAACGCGGCTTTTCTTAAGAACAACGGAGTTCTTATGGCAGGAAGGACACACGGCCCACGCCACTCAGGCAGAAGCTCATGAGGAAACCCTCAAAATGCTCTTTGTCTATAAAAGCTTTGCCGAAGACTATATGGCTATCCCTGTGCTTGCAGGGCTCAAGTCGGAATCGGAAAAGTTTGCAGGGGCCTTACAAACATACGCAATCGAAGCCATGATGCAGGACGGCAGAGCTCTGCAGGCGGGAACTTCCCACGATCTGGGACAGAACTTTGCCAAGGCCTTTGATGTTACGTTCCAGGATCAGGCCGGAAATCTGCAGCATGTCTGGGCCACCTCCTGGGGCGTGTCCACCAGGCTAATCGGAGCCCTGATTATGACCCACTCCGACGATAAGGGTTTAATAGTTCCGCCCAAACTCGCGCCTGTGGAGGTTGTAATAGTACCAATATTTAAAAATGAGAATAAGCAGCAGGTATTGGAGTACGCGCACCGTCTGCATAAAGTACTTAAAGAACACTATAAAATAAAAATTGACGACGATGAGGGGAACTCGCCGGGCTGGAAATTTGCCGAAAGCGAGCTGCAGGGCATTCCCATACGTATCGAAATCGGTCCGCGCGAAGTAACGGAAAAAAAGCTTCAACTGGCAAGGAGAGACACGGGAGAAAAGCAGCAGATTAATTATACGGAGGCCGGCGCTACCATAAAGAAACTCCTTGAAGATATTCAGAACAATCTCTTTCACAGGGCTCTTATATTCAGAAAAGAAAACACCCATGAGCTTAACGATTACCAAGAATTCAAACGAATAATGGAAGCAAAACCCGGATTTGCGGAAGCGGGCTGGTGCGGTGGTTTTGAGTGTGAAGCTAAAATCAAAGAAGAGACAAAAGCAACAATACGAGTACTTCCGTTAGGTCGTGAGGCAGACGAACATATGAAGTGCATCTACTGCGGCAAGCCAAGTCAGGGCCTGGCTGTATTCGCTAAAGCCTATTAGCTTAAATGAAGAGAGGATTATTTTTACTTATTCTAACGCTCTCCTGGCTCTCCTGTTCAGGCCCAGCCAAATCTCAGAGCGAAAATATTTTCATCTTACAGAACGGCCGGTTTCTACAAGCAGACGATTTTAGTTATTATAAAAAAGTAAATCCTTTCCCCTGGCCGGTACAAATCAGAATTACCGATATGTATTGCACGGACGATACGCTTTTTCTGCTTATAAACCGCCGGGGTATAGCTGCTTTAACCAGTACTTCCGGTAATATATTTGAATTTTCCTATTTCTATGAACCAAAACTGTTTGACAATCGCACCTCAACCATTTTTTATCCCTATAAGAACTATCTTATCTGTCATGTATATGAAGATGATTTTTTAAGAGCAGAAGAGCATATGAGATCCAACCCGGATACTGCGACCTTTATCGAGTTCACTCTCAAAGGATCGGGTCTTGACTATGATAGAGTTATCACACCGCTCTGGCAGCAGTTAAATCCGGAGTGGCAGGCCGTAGTGGTCAATCCGCTTGACGATCAAACAATTGCCATTGAATGGAAATATACCGGTAAAGACCAAGTGAAATTCGAGTATTCATCTTTTAATTTTAATGACCAAAAAGAAGAACAACAGACACGGGAGTGGTTTTTGGCTACTTATCAATTCACACCCGCACTCGGCAGCAGCACCCGCAATCAATATTTTTTACTCTTCAAAGCCTGTATTGCCGAATTAGCTCTTTATACCGAGGAGTATTTACTTCATTTCACAGTTACGGACAGCGGCAATAAACATAGTGAAAGATTTTTTTACCAGAGCAAAGGTTATGAGCGAAGCCCTAACAGCAGCTATTTCTCCATACCGGTAATAAAGCAGGAAATACTATTATGCGCACTGCTTCCGGCGGGAAAGGTATTGGTACAGCAAGAAGGGAGCAGCCGGGTGCGGGAGATTACACTTCCCCCCCTGCCGGCTCATTTTAAATATATGGATATTATTTTATTTAAAGACTATATTTGTGCTTCATGGGAGGATATCAGATTCACACACGTGGGGGCAGCGGGGCTGATGGTAATGGCATTTCCATAATCTATTCTTTAAGTTTATTATCCAATGCATCCAGGTGAGCTTCTTTTTCCTTGATCACAGCGATTATCCGATCTACCGAACCAGCTGTCAGAATTTTATCCTTAACAGCAGTATCCCTAAAAATACGGGATAATCTGGATAGAACATGTAAATGGCCTGCCAATTGAGGTATAACCGCCACAATAATAATTTTTACAGGGTTTCGATCATACGCCTCAAATTCGATACCACTCTCTGAAATTCCCATTGATAATGAAGGACGATTGACTATATTATAAGAAACAGAACGGGGATGCGGGAAGGCGATTCCGTTTCCTACTGCCGTAGTATGAATCTCCTCTCTTATTATAATATCTTTTAAAAGTAAATCCAAGTTTTTAATAATGCCCTTATTATTTACAGTTTCTATAATTTCTCTTATGGCATCGATTTTTTGCGCTGACTTCACCTGTAATAATATATGTGCGGGATTAAAGAGTTTATATATTTGAACAGTACGATTATCAAGGGTCTTTTCAAGATCAACTAAAAAATTATCAGAAGAACTATTCATTTCCGACTCTATCCATTCGATTATTTTCTCTTTGCTAAAACGAAACTGGTTGGCAATTTTCATTGACGGCAGTTTCTTGTCTTTTGCCAGTTTTATAATAGTTTTTACATTCAAGCGTAATATCTCTGCCAATTCATCGGTAGTTATAAAATCTTTGTATTCACTAAACATATTTTCCTCCGAAAGTATTTATATTACTTTATATTATTTTATAATTATCTATAATGATGTATTTTACTATATTATTCTTTGTTGTCAAGTACAAAGAATAAAAAACCGGTTGTGATTATATCGGGTGGGACCCTAATCTCAATCTTCAGGATCTTGGGATATGACTTTGATAGGATATATATCTGATCAACGATTCTAAATTTTAATAGTTATATACAATAATTTTAAATGTGTTATAATAACATATAGACACTATGAGAAAATATAATTTCAAAATAATAGTATTTATATTGCTTTTTCTTTTTCTACATGCTGCATGCGTCTGGTCTCTGCCCTACTTCAGTGTGGATCTGGGGTTGATTTTTCTTGGTAATTCCGAAGAATACAGTGCACCCAATCCGGTGATATTGCAGGGACTGGGTGCTACATTTCCCGTATATCAAATCGATGCTTTAACAATTGAGATCGGCGGCCTGTTTTACGGTACGCAATATCAGTGGACCGATAACCGAGCCAGCCCCGCTGATATTGAACGGGCGAACAACTTTTTTGTACTCGCCATGCAGATCGACGGAAGAGTAGCCTATGAATGGCAGCTCTCGGACCAAGTGGGTATAGGTGTAGCAGGTGGTCTGTCGCTTGTATTCAGAATTCCTCTATTCGCATTTGATAACGGTGAACAGTACAGAAGCGATATGACTGCATACTTTTTTGATATGGCCAGATTCCTCTACCCACGCGCTGATTTTTTTGTAGACTGGGGCATAGTCGAAGGTTTGGAACTGCGTTTTACAGTGCAGGCACTTGTCCCAATTTATAATCTGTGGATCGGAGAAGGTCTCCCCTTTTGGGACGGCGGAATGATCCAGGGGATTGTTTCATTGCACTTCCTGTTATAGGAACCAATAAAGGAATTAATTCCCATTACTTAACTTTAATAGACGCTAATATGGAATCTAATTGAGCTACCATTTCAGGAGCTACGTCTTCAAACCATTCCATAACCACATAAGTGTTTTGCCGTACTCCGTCTGCTTTAAAGGAAAATCCTTTTACAAAGTTATATTTAGGCGGGATTGTAATAGAAGATGGATCAATTGTGTTATAGGCGGCCATTATTTTTACAATATCCACACTATTGGGATCAATAATAGTAAGCTGGGTAAGTCCTTTTTACTGAGCACCTCCTGCTAAATAGCTCATATTTTGCCCCGGCGTTCCCTCTCCGTCCTCTTTCTCAACAATTTTAAAACCCTGCGGAAGTTGAGCGGTAATATATTTACCGTTAAAATTGGGACTGCCTGTAGTTTCCTTTTTTTCCAGTTTACTCTCTGCTTGTATAGCTTCCTCGTTATCTTCTATTTTACTCTTGTCCGGTAAAGACGGATCATACGCAATATTGCTGGAGCTTTACATTATCCATACAATTTAGCGATTC
>CAZEPL010000046.1:0-21481 GCA_964514135.1 uncultured Spirochaetaceae bacterium
AAGAAAAGCTTTCAAGAATGCTTGAACATTTAATGAATAAACACATACAAGGTGACAAAAATCCTGAAAATCTTGAAGAGCGGAAGAAGAAGTATGAAGACAAAATAAACAAGATAGAGGTGTTTCTTAATTCTTGTGAACCGAAGGTGGGATCAAGGAAAAGAGAGCTGAAAAGCAATGTCGCAGACAATGAAAGCGCAAAGATGAAATCATCCCATGGAGTGATTCAGGGATATAATGGTCTTGCCGTGGTTGATGAAAAGGCACAGGTCATTGTTGCCGGGGAGGCTTATGGACAAGGGTCAGAGAATGATCTTCTTGAACCCATGGTGGAAAAAGCTGAGACTAATCTAAAGGAAGCAGGGAAGAAATAGAACTTGATAAAAAGACCCATTAATTCCACAGATCAAATACTATTAAATATCACATTACCTTTTCGATTTTAAAAATATTTCAAACATTATAGAGGTTAACGAGTTACCTCCAGAAACAGGGGCACCTGGGAAAACAGGAAAGCACTCATGCTTCGAGCGCCACAAAACTGGTATGGTTTTGTAACAACAGAGCGTCCAGATGAGGAGAAAGATGATGAAGCCGTAACGGTAACTCAGGCGGCAAGGCGCAAAGCCTGGGCAAGACTGCTGGCCAAAGTGTATGAGATTGATGTACTTCAGTGTCCACAATGCGGCGGAAGGATGGCTGTTATAGCCGTTATACAAGACCCTGAATACATTCGAAAGATCATTTTTTGTATGGAAAATCAGAGCCGGGGACCGCCGGAAGCGCAGCAGACGATAATTTCACCCATGGGGGTGAAAAAATACGTCCTTGAAATAAAATAATCTTAAAAGGATGTTTTTCAGACACAATCTACCTCAGCCTGACTTTTTATTGAGATAAATTGCAAGCCTATTTTTATAACTACATTCCATCTAATGGACTATAAACATTTATTCCCGGTTTTTTCATTACATGTGTATAAATTATTGTTGTCTTAACATCTTTATGTCTAAGCAATTCCTGTACAGTGCGGATATCTACACAAGTTTCTGATTTTTCGGTATAGCCTCCAATAGCTCTGCGATTTTGCGTGGAAATTTGGTGCTATACTGTAAAAAATAGGAATAGCACCCTTTTGGGAGGGGATATCCAACAAAAAGTCAGTTTTTTTGTTACCATACTTGTTTTTAAGCGGTATAGCAGGTAATATACAAGAAATACTTCTTGTATATTAAGGAGATTGGGTGGATATACCGATTAAAATCGGCTTTTTTTCCTATTATCTTACTTATTTGCGGGTTAATAACTAATTAGCATGAGATAATGATGCTCGGAAACCTGTTTAAGCAGCATAATGTTCCTCTTTGGGGCTTTGTGTCCTTGGGAGAGGCAATTGGAGACGCTAATGGATATGGATGCATAGCCTTCTGCTTTCCCTATGACCGTGTAGCGGTCGATGCCCTTCCTGATGACAATTTAATGAATAGGTGTAAGAAGGACTTGGCTCAAAGGACGAGTACTGTTTATAAAGCCATTGGCAAAGCATTTAGTGAATGTCGTTTCGTGTTCTACGATGATGTCGATAGAGAAATTGGGTTACGCGAAAGAGGTATCTCACAGAAAGTCCTTGGTTACCTCGTTGGCCTTGGTTGGATTGGCCGATCTTCACTCTTGGTTACGCCTGAGTTTGGACCACGAGTGCGACTTGGAACCATTTTCACAAAAGATTATATATGTTTGACTGGACATCCGTATCTTGGAAACTGTGGTGAATGTATGGCCTGCTCCGAAGCCTGCCCAGTCAGTGCCATCACGAAGAAGCAATATGATGTGAACAAGTGCAGGCGATTGTCACTGATGCTAAGGGGGAATACAGGCCTTTCTGCGGTCTATGTATGCGGGTTTGTCCACAGGGACATGCTAACAATCGCATGCAGCGGACGCGGACAAGTCGTGCCGCTGATGCTGGGCGTTATGCGTCATTAGGCACGAATCGACATTGGTAGGTATTACGATAAACATGAAACAAGTATCTGTAGATAATGCAGCCCAAATTATTGGCGTGTCATCTGCCACAATCAGGAACTGGGCAAAAGCTGGGCATATTAACCCAGTATGCACATGCCCTCTTTCGTTCCTAGAAGACTCTATATTACACCTAAAAAGTAAAATAGGCACTGACTCCTTTGGAAAGCTCAAAACACGAGCCAATAAGGTTGGCTCGGTGAGTAATATTCTTCCTTCGGAATATGCAGAAAATCCCAATCTGATCGCGCATATTGAAAATGTTGTCGCGCAATTCAAAGCTAATGGGCTAAAGAGCGAATATCTTTTGTTCTTGGCAGCCCTCCGTCTTTTGGAAACGGAGTGCGAATTGAAAAGATGTAAAACTACTGATGTTTTCGATTTGAGTTCATACGATTCATGGGCTCGAAAATCAGTAAGGGCTGTTATTGCAGAGTGGAGAGATTCCCTAAAGGAAATTGATGGAAAAGATAGCTACATAAATATCTATAATTCTCTCATGCCTCACGAAGGAGATGATTTTTTAGGTCTGCTTTATCAAAGCATTTCCAGCGAAGGTAACAAGTCGGAACAAGGGGCGTACTATACTCCGTCAAAAATTGTTGAAGATGCGATAGACAATATGATTGGTTCTATAGAAACATTTCTTGACCCATGCTGTGGGACAGGGAAGTATTTAATTCTCGCTGCAAGAAAATTCGGATTACATCCGCAAAACATCTATGGATTCGATTGTAATGAAGTTGCCGTAAAGATTGCGCGCATCAACCTTCTTTTGGAATTCAAAAAAGAGGAGTTCACACCAAACGTTTATTGCTTGGACTCTCTTTCTGAACTTGCTAATGGCGAGATGTTTTGCGAAACAAACGAACTGATCGGAAAGATAGATGCAATAGCAACTAACCCGCCTTGGGGGGCATATAAAAACTCGCTTATCCCAAAGCAATTTAAAGGCAAAATAAAATCTGGAGAAACATATTCAATGTTTTTAATAAAATCAATTGAATTACTCCGAAGGGATGGTCAGCTATCATTTATTTTGCCGGAGTCAATTTTAAAAATCAGAACACACTCTGATATTAGAGAAATTATCTTAAACCAAGTGAGAATTTCAAAGATTGCAAAACTTGGAAGACAATTCACAGGTGTATTTACGCCAGTAATTCGCCTCGATGGCAGCAAGGGACTTCAAGCCGATGACTGGTTTGTTTCAGTGGAAGAAAACGGAAATTTCCATAGCATCGAACAGAACAGATTCAAGAACAACGATAATTTTACCTTTGATGTAGAAACGGCTACGCACGAAGAAGGTTTGCTGAATAAGATATATTCCGTTAAGCATGAAACCCTCTTCAAAAATGCAGAATGGGCTCTTGGTATTGTTACAGGTAATAACAAAAAATATGTTCTTGAGGTTAAATCTCATGGCGCAGAAGCGGTAATTAGGGGGAGCGCCGTTTATCAATTCAATATAGGTGAACCGAGTTCATTTATACTGTTCACTCCAAAAGATTTTCAGCAAGTAGCCCCAGAAAGGTTTTTTAGGGCGACTGAGAAACTTATTTACAAATTTATTTCAAAGAAGCTGGTATTTGCCTATGACAACAAGAAGCGGCTTACACTGAACAGCGCTAATATTTTGATACCAGCCATTCCGGGCATGAGTATCAAGGTTGCGTTGGCTTTCTTGAATTCATGTATATTCCAGTACATTTTCAAGAAAAGGTTTTCCACGCACAAAGTTCTTCGTGGAGATCTTGAAAAACTTCCGTTTCCAATTATCGATAAGAGCACTCATGACATAATTGAACAGCTTGTTGACTCGGTATTAAGTGGCTGCATAATCCCAGCAGAACTTGAATCCCTTTTATTTTCGATTTTCAACCTGACAGACGAAGAAATTCTCATAATCAAACATGAGGTGAAAGAGTAAGAATGGAACAACTGAAAGAAAAACTGACGAGTTTGGTTCGTGAGCTTGAGAAAGAAAAGCATGATCAAGTAATGCAGCGCCTTGACGATCTGGTATCCGTATACCCGTTCAATGAATACGAGTTTTTGATCTCTTCGCTAATGGGCTACGGAAAGATATCAATCGATGATTACTATGAGCTTCGTGATGATTACATCTCCAGGAATCTATATATGTACGTGTTTGGAATTAGTGCGCCAAGAGGGTTTGGCGAGGCTTGGGCACAAGGACATTTGAAGGAAATTGCGCCTAAACTGATAAAGCCGACAAAAAAGATGGATCAAGAATATTCAGGGCAATATGACTTCTTCTTGGATGGGAAAATCAGGATTGAAGTTAAGGCGTCGAGGGCTGTTGATTTTGATAGCCGAGAGGCGCTTTATGTAAAAGCCCTTTCATCGGATTCAAGTAAGCGATTTGACATGAATTTTCAGCAAGTCAAACCAGCTTGTTGCGACGTATTTGTTTGGGTTGGCGTATGGTGCGATGTAATCAGGTATTGGGTCTTGTCGGCCAATGAAGTTGCTGAAAACAAGTACTATTCTACAGGGCAGCATTGAGGAAATACGGGTGAAGGGCAAATTCATCTAAAAGGTGACATCATTCGGGAGTTTTTTTCCTTTGAGTCAAAACCTCGGGAGCTTATAGAAAAAATTCGTGCGGCATATGAGCGGCAAATAAACGCATAACAAATCGTTCCAGCGGACGCGCCAAAAGCGGCGCGCCGCTGAACTCAAATGTTAAGCCGCTTATCGTGTACATTCTGCGGTTCCCATGCAAGTCTTGACTGGGATTATAAGTCTGTCTATCATTCATTAATTCGGAGTAGATAATGCTTCGGATGTGATGCCGTTAAAGAATTTGTTTCGGACTCACATTTTACAAATAGCCAATTAGCTTAATTTACTCCAAGAGATCACTTTGAGCACACCTACTCATGATATAATACCGCGAGTAACAGATAAATACAAAGATGTTCTTGGCATATCTTCTGAAAATGTAGCTCTTATTCTTTATGGTTTAGAAAAAGAATTATCAATAAATGATATTTACATTCAGAAATCAATTCTCTTAGAGTCCTAAAATTGTTTTAAAAGCAAATCCAATCAGGATAAGTATTCCCAGTTTTTCCATATTTTCACCATAGATAAACACGCCAAGAGCGCCGAGGAGAAGAATGATTGCGCCGAAAAATCGGAGGAATACATTTAAAGTAATTACATTGATGTAAGTTTGAAGCGTACTAATTTCTTTTTCCTTTTCTTTAAGCCGTTTTTGGTTTTCCTCATTTTCTTTTGCTTTATCGTATTCTATAATGCTTTTCTGATAAATATACTCAGCTTCTTCCCTTTTATAGGCTTTTTGTGCCTCAGTAAAGGCTTCCTCTTCTTTTTTCTTAAGTATTTCATAGTCTGAGAACAGTTCTTCATACTTTAAAATCTCTTCTTCGGCGGCCTCTTCTGCCGGTTCAGGTGGTGCTTTAAGCTTTTTTGCGTAGTTAATTGGAGCGGACGGTTCTTCAAGCTTGTACTTTTCTTCCAGCTCCCTCTTATATATTTCAAGATCAGCTTTGGCCGAAGAGTATACAGCTACATTGTTTGTCTCGCTGAATACACCTCCCAGCATTAAGAGAATTCCAGCAACAACAAGAATTCTTCCGACAAGTAATAGTATTTCTTTCATTAATTCCTCCTTGTATTATTTTTGAAACATTTTATCAACTTCGTATGATTGAGTTTGTTTCCTTTTTTCTTTTGTTTTTGTAGTTGAATAGTACTGCGTTCCGCTTCCGCTGAAGGCAGCTTCTAAAACATAGACCATTCTGTAGTCAATTTTAATGCTTAACATTATCAGGCGGTCTCCCTCATTCGTATACCACTGATTTTTATTTTCCCGGCCATACATATAATAGTAGATGCCTTTATAAAGTAGACCTACTGCATATTCAAACTTATCGCTTGAGCGCGAATTCCAAGAAATATGCAAGTTGATCTGTTCGATGGCGCGCCTGAAGTTTCCTTTATATTTGTACCGGTTATTAAAGAAAAAAACGGACTTTTCAAAAGCAGTTCCCTCAATATCCTCATATTCCTCTTCCACTTCAACTGTATAAGAACTCTTGTCCAGTTCGATCAGCTTTTCTATAAGGCTCTCCAAAGACATATTGGGACTCAGATGTTCGCGTATTGCTTCTCTCTGCATAAAAAATATGTTAATAATCATCCAAATACCATTTTTCTTTTCCAGCTTCCAGTATTCAATAGTATTGATAAGCCCCTGTTCAATCGACTTCATTTTAAGCTCTACACAAGCATAGGCGTAAATTAAATTTTTGATCTTTATTTCAACGATGCTATAGCTGATTATAAATTTATTCAGCCATTCTTCGCCTTCCTGTGTTATATGCCGCTTCTCTTCGTGCATGGCGAGAAGTTCTAGTTTTGTTCTGTTCAGCTTCATGCGCGCCTGATACACGGCATCGATTATTTCATCAGGATTCCTGAATAGACCGGACAATGTGCTTACTGTAACCAAGAAGAAAATAACTTTAAATAAGAAATGGACGCTGCTTTTCATGCTTTTAATTATATTCTTGAGTTTTTAAAAAGCAAGATATTTTTTTACTGTGCAATAAATGTCACTCCAAAGGTATAAAATTGATCGCCCCGCGCAGGCTGAATAACATACGCGCCGCGGCCGTTTTCACACTTTATTTTAATCGTGAAGAATTCCCCGTTCCATTTCTCCGGTGAGTAGACGCCGTAACCCTCGAAATATGAGCCATCGCTCTGATAAAAACGAGCACCTCGATCAGGAAAGCGTACCACAATTCCCACTTGGTCTTTTTTAAATGTTCCGATAAATTTAAAGGTAAGTTCCAAGTCAGCTCCGTAATTAATTGTTTTAGGTATGCTTGATACAAGCTCTACCATAAGGTCGGCCGGTACAACCGTGCAGTAATAGCGGTATCTGTCACTATCTCCGCGAAAGATTCCCACACCGACATAATTATACACCTTACTTAATAATTCTCCTTTTAAATCGGACTTAATCCATTCAGAGACAAACTTCTTAGCCACTTCATCAGCATTTCCCCCATATGTCCAGGCGATTACCTGCCCCACAGTACCAAAGAGCTCCGGAGCGAGCATTAGCTTTCTTCCTCTGGGATTCATACCGTTCTGATCAGTAAGATCGAAGAAATTATAAACCTGCATATTCATACTGTGGTAGCGTCCGAGTGCTGCCAGCTTATGATTATAGAGATAGGGGGAAAGCCCTGCCTTTGCCCGTTCTTTGTTGATATATTTGAAAATTAATTGCTCGATATCGAGAAATTCCTGGGGTACGGTTGCAGTCAACTCAAGTCCTTTGGCCATGTATTCAAAAGTATTTAAATTCGAATTACGCTTTTTTATGGCCTGAATTTCCTTATTGGTAAATTTCACAGCTTTAAGTCCTTTGGCTTCATTTTTCTTAATGCCAGAGAGGAGCTTTATGACAATCTCGTCCTGCATCTCGAAAATGCTGTGAATATTTCCATCGAGTTTGATGCTTGAGATAACTACTCCTTTCTCCACGAGCGAAAGCCGCGCCGTAAGGCGTATTTCCTGGCCGATCATGGTGTACTCTCCAGAAAGGATCACATTCGCACCGAGCATTTTTCCTACACGAAGTACCTTTTCAGAATCAACAAGACCGCTTAACTGGTAAGCGAGTTCATCGATTGCCTTTTTCCTGTCTTGTGTGCTGATTACTTCAATGTCCCTTATACAGACAATATCTGCGATCAACGACGCTTCTATACCAAAACCAAGCCAGCCGTATTCCTCACTACTGTTATTGACAAAAGTAGTTACAAGAATACGCATGTTTTCGCTGAACCCGACAGTACCTAAAATACAAAATATAAGATAAAAAAGAATAACCTTCTTCATCGTTCCTCCTTCTCCCGGATATTACACTTCAATATATAATTCTAATCTATTTTCGCGCAATGTTAAAATTTATTTGAATAATCGAATGATGAATTTTAATTCTTGTAGCCCCATAGATAACTTATGCTGCTTCTCTGTAGCCTATGGCCACTTGATTTTGGTTGAAACCTTAGCATAACATATTTATCAAAAGGGTTCTGTTGCAAAAAATAAAAATTTAAGTTAAAAAGCAGAAAAAACGATTCTAAAAACATTAAAAATAAATGGAAACATGTTTTATGTGAAATTATACTATTTGCAGTCAGATGGTATGTAAAATCACCTTTGAGTTATGCATTGGTTCAAGAATTATTGATGGACAGAGGACTAAAGATTGATCGATCAACTATATTTTGATGGGTACAGGAATATGCAGGAGAAATAAATAAAAGAGTGAGGAAATTGCAAAACTCAAAATATATTAAGTTAGTAAAATACTTATTCTTTATACCATAATAATTTAGCAATTTCCATTTAAGGAGCTTCTTGCAAAAATAACATTTTTGCAAGAAGCTCGAGTAAGAAAGTTATTAAAGCCGACAAATGATTCATGGCGTTTAGATGAGATGTGGGTTAAGATAAAAGGTAATAATCATTATCTTTACCGAGCAATTGATTCTAATGATAATACAATAGAGTTTTTGCTTTGTAAAAGGAGAAATAAGAAAGCAGTAAAAAGATTTTTAAAGAAAGCCCTGGGTAATAAGAGTATCAAGAAACCAAGAGTTATAAAAACTGATAAAGACAAAGCAATAAAAGCTGCAATAAAAAAGATGCATATAATACATAAGATCCAGGTTAAAAATTATTTCAGAGATTATAGAAATGAACAAGATTTGCTGAATAAATTATTTGGAATTGATAAAACTGATAGTACTTGTGAATGGAAAATGGCAGCATAATCTAACCATAAAAATTGATAAGTTCCTCGATAGGAAGGGACTTTTATTGTAATATTATTTTTTTGCAACAGAACCTTCAGAATAAACTGCAATACATTATTATTATCCATAAAACATAAACTCCTTATTTACAAAATATACTACTTTTTTTATTAAACCAAATGTGTTATATTAAACGCTGTTATGAAGTTTATTCCACATAATCCCTATATTGTCGGGAATCCGATTAAAACAAAAGCCATGTTTTTCGGGCGGGAGGACGATTTTCAATTTGTAATTCGTAAAATAGGGATGGGAACTACGAACCAAATTGTTGTCTTTTGCGGTGATAGACGTTCGGGAAAAACCTCGATTTTATTTCAGATTATGAATGGCAGGCTGGGTAAGAAGTTTTTACCCGTACTCATAGATATGCAGATTCTGGCAGGTGTAAAATCCGATTTGGAATTTTTTAAAACAGTTATAGAAGTCGCCTGCTCCGCAGTCAACCTGCCGGGACTCAGTCTGGAAAAAGTATCAAAGCAGGCCGGAGATTTTTCTATCGAGCATTATTTTGAAGCTTTTTTATTCTTCATCAAAAAAGAATTCCCGGAAAAGATAGTGCTTTTTTTATTGGA
Source organism: uncultured Spirochaetaceae bacterium (assembly GCA_964514135.1). Classification (GTDB taxonomy): domain Bacteria; phylum Spirochaetota; class Spirochaetia; order SZUA-6; family RPPD01; genus JAFGGG01. The sequence goes on from CAZEPL010000046.1 coordinate 9,494, forward strand.
TGAATATGAATTAATCGAAGCAAAAATCAGGGATAGATCCTTAAGTGAAAGTGTGGTTCATTACCTGGCAGGCATCCTGGAGAGTAATTATCGCATTTCATTTATTTTTACAGGTTCAACCAACCTGGAGAACCGTAAGGAAGAGTTTTGGAAGATATTATTAAGCAAATCGATTTATCGAAAAATATCATATCTGTCCCGTAATGATACCTGTCGCCTTATTGCAGATCCGTTACATGAGTACATTGAATATCCGGAGGATATACTGTCTATGATCTACCGCCTTACTGGCGGTCAACCCTTTTATACCCAGGTTATCTGTCAAAACCTAGTAGATATTTTAATGGAAGAAGAGCGTAATGATCCCGCGAGTGATGATTTAAAGAGAGTAATTAAAGATATTGTTGCCAATCCGCTTCCGCAAATGATTTATTCCTGGAACAATCTGTCGGATTGGACTCGGTTGATACTCTCCGCACTGGGGGGGCTTATTAAAAAGCCGGACGATTGGATCGACGATCACCAGGTATATCAATTCCTCTTACAGAGTAAGGTTCGTCTGCCGTTTAAACGGGAACGAATCAATATTCTCTTGGAAGAAGCTTATCAGCAGGAGTTTTTAGAAAAAAACGAGGAAGAAAAATATAGATTCAAAATTGATCTGTTCAGGCGTTGGATAAAAAAAGAGCATTCGATCTGGAAGACCGTTAAAGAAGTGAAGCTGGAATTAAAAAGACCGATGAGGGTAGTGCTTTCCTGGGCAGCTATTCCCGCAGCATTAGCTTTAATCGGATTTTTACTTTTTGTTGCACTTCCCAATTGGTTCGGAGTACAACCTTTTGGAAATTTGTTTCAAACAGCCTTTAATCACGTCAGTGATATTAGAATAAAGGCCAACCTGGCTCCTTTTCATGTAACCATTGATGAATCACAGACGCTGACCAGTGAAGGTCTGGAAGATATGTATGTAATTACCATACCTACATTAGCTGTGGGGGAGCATACCTTTAAATTTACTCATCCCGATACAGGTGTAGTTTTTGAAAAAAAGATTGCGATTGCGCAAGAGACGACATATATACCGGTATTTTTTAGCAAAGAGCACAGCACTGCCGGTGAGGACGCTCCCCGCAAGGAAGTGTTGGTAGCCGGTGAAGTAGGATCGTTCTTTGTTTCCAGTGTGCCGCAGGGTGCGACTATTTTAATCGATGGTGTTGTAAACAATGTTACTCCCCAGTTGATTCGAGATGTTCCTCTGGGCATGCACAGTATTGGAATAGTAATGGAAGGTTATAAACCTGAATATTTTGAGGTAAAAATTGCAAAAAACGAAATTATCGAAAGGAATATAGTACTCACCGCCAGTTATGGTACATTAGTCATAGACGTCAGGCCCACAGCCAAGATTTATTTAGACGGAAAATATTTAATCGATACACCCTATGCCAAACCGCTCGCTATTGCTGCCGGCAGGCATGTTCTCACAATAGAAAATGAGTCTTTAAAGGTGAAAAAAGATATTCCAATTCAGGTGAATGAAGGAGAAACAATTTCTATTAAGGAGGATTTAAAAAAGTGAAAAAACGTATTGGCTTATCTTTGATTCTGCTTATTATGATCTGTAGTTACGGTCTGACTCAAGAGCCGGATGAAATAAAGCCTGAACGGAGTGAAGCGGAGTTAAAATTGGATGTAGCAAAAAGGCTTTATGCGGAAGGTAATTATGCAGCATGTAGGTTATTTATTGATGAAACTATTACCATGATGGAGGAAAACCAGCTATCCCATACACCTAAGATACTATCTTCATTTTATATATTAAAGTCCTTTGTGATCTATGCATTTCGTGAAGAGGGATATCAGGATCAGATTGAACAGCTTTTACTAACAGCGATCGAAATATATATTCACTATGAGTTTGAAGATCCGAGAGAGGTTCCTTTATATATGCTTGAACAGTTTAGGAGAATAAAAAGCGAATATTTATCCCAATTCTTAAAATCCACCCGCAGGCATACAATCGGTATTTATGGGGGCTTCATTTTACAGCCTTCGGTGCTGGAAAATCCCGCAGTTATCCAGCCGGGAATTCATTATGCTTTTAACCTGAGTGATTCCTGGGCGTTATGGATAAATATCGCCATTCCCACTCAGATTCCAATATTGGAGACAATAAACGGAAGCATTGGTGCTACATGGTTTCCCTCATTTAAAATAGAGACTATATCATTAGGACTTTCCATAGCTTATGCGTTTAAACTCGAGCATTATGAAAATTATACTCACTCGATTCTATTCGAAGGATATGGCGAGGTTGTTTTCCGTTCCGGATTAGGTTTTGGAGCCAGTGTGGAGCTTTTACGTTTTGATTTACTTTTGGGCAGTGAAGGTATGGAGCTTCCCGAATACGGATATATTGATCTTTTTCCCGAATCAACTTTACGCTTGGCATTCGCCAATTTACATTTTTATCTATTTTATACTTTTTAAGGGAAGATTTATGATAGAGCCAGACAGACCAATTGTAAGTGCTGATAAATTTTACGGTCAACGTACTACTGTGCGGAGAGTGTTTTCACGAATCGGTGCGGACAGGCCGCAATCGGTTGCTATAATCGGGGGGAGAAAAATAGGCAAAACATCTCTTCTAAACTATATTCATAATCAGGAGATTCAGCAGCAATATCTTGAGAACAGAAATGATTTTATCTTTATAAAAATAAATCTCAAAAATGAAAAATATCAGAATGCAGAGAGCTTTCTGCGCTCTGTTTATACACAGCTTACTCAAAATCAAAATGAAGATGGTAATTGGTATAATCTGATGCAAAAGTTTGTTGAAGATTGCCATAACACGGGGAAAAAACTTATTCTTCTGCTGGATGATTTTCATTACATCACGCGCAATCAGAATTTTCCTCTGGAATTTTTTTCCTTTTTAAGATCTTTGGCAAATAATTATAATCTTGCTTATGTAACTACTTCGTATCTGGAGCTACAAAAACTTTGTGTGGCCAAAGATATAGAAGAATCGCCCTTTTTTAATATCTTTACCAATCTGGCATTGGGATTATTATCATGTCCGGATGGTGTATCCCTCTATATGGATCTCACAGACTGCAGCAGGGAGCAGGCGGAAAATCTTGTAAACTGGTGCGGTCCCCTGCCGTATGTGTTAAAAATAGCAGCACAAAAGATAAATACACCTGGTTCTTTTAATGACCAGGTGTATGAAAAAATATTGCTGCCGGAGCTTTCGGCCTATTTCGAAGAGATTGTTTCCATTTTACCGAAGGATGCATTTAAACCCTTAAAAGAGCTGGCAAAAGATAAAGAGCCAAGTCCGAGAGAAATTCATCACCTTCAGCCGCTTATCCGGCAGAGTTTTCTTGTTGAGGATATGGATGAACTTAAGTTTTATTCTCCGGCTTTTAAAAATTATATTTTGAAAAATTTTTCCGCGTCTTTACTTAAAGGAACAGATTCTTGTTTTTAAAAGGTGAGGATTAATTTACCATGGGAAATATCGAAGAGCTGTTGCGAAAAAGAAAAGAACTTCTTGAAGAAATCGATAAAGAGATACAAAAAAGTTATACCAGACCTGTGGCTTTAATGTTCACCGATATTGTAGCTTCCACCGAGTACTTTGAAAAAAAAGGTGATATCGCGGGCAGGCAGATGATCCAAACACATAATGATATCTTGTTTCCCATCGTCAAAGATCACGGCGGTAAAGTCATAAAGACAATCGGCGATTCCATTATGGCAAGTTTTGATAATCCGTTACAGAGCGTTACGTGTGCCATTAAGATGCAGAAGGCTTTGGCAGCATATAATAAAGGCAAAGCGGTGGATGAGAATATAAAAGTAAGGATTGGAATTCACTTCGGACAGGCTGTTGTGGACGAAAAGGACCTCTTTGGAGATGTGGTGAATACCTCTGCCAGGGTAGAAGCTAAGGCGCATGCAGGTGAAATAATCATCTCTTCTTCGCTTAAAAAAGAAATAGCAAGTGCCGATTTACCACTTGTTTTTTTAGGAAGCGATTATGTCAAAGGTAAAAAGCAGAGAATAGATTTTTTTCTTATCAATTGGAATAATCGAGAGCAGGAGGAGATCGCCCGCTCCTGGAAAGAACGAATACATATTAAGGTCATTGTGGAAAAAGCAGCGGCTCCTAAAACAAAAATCGCAATAAAGCAAAACATCGATTTTAAAAGAAAGGCTTCTCTAGTAAAACCGCTTGCTAAAAAGGGGAATCCTTATCTCAACAGGGTTATGCTTCCGCATCCCGAGATGTTTTACGGGAGGAAGGGTCTGGTAAAGCGTGTTTTAACACGACTCACCGGGCAAAGACCGCAGTCTATTTCGCTTGTAGGTGAGAGACGAATCGGAAAATCCTCTTTGCTCAATTTTCTTAATTTTCCCACGACAAGAATTAATTTAATCGAAGATCCGGAGCAGTATATTCAGCTTTTTATAGATTTCCAGCAGTTAAGAACAATAGATGAAAGTGAGTTTATCGCAGTTATTTTTAAAGAGCTCGTCAAGCAGCTTGGGAATAATATAACAATCCGGATCACTCCCAATTTTGACGGTATGCATCTGTTGTGTGAAAAGATTGCCGAAGCAGGTTTCAAGTTCATCATGTTTTTTGATGAGTTTGAATCAGTAACAAAAAATGAAAAGATCGGACCCGAGTTCTATTCATTTTTCCGCTCCCTGGCTAATAATTATCCTGTGGCTTTTGTAACCGCTTCCGGACGTAATTTAAAAGATATGTGCGTAACACATGAAATATCGGACTCCCCGTTTTTTAATATTTTTGCAGTACAGAATGTAGGATTATTTAAACAAGATGAAGCATATGCCCTTATTACCGAGTCCTCGGCACAGAACGGAATACCGCTGGAGCCGATCCGGCATGAGATAGTAGAGCAGGGGGGATTATACCCGTTTTTTTTACAGATACTCTGTTCAGCCTGGTATGAGTATTTGGAAAGCGAGGGATTAGCTGCGCAAGATTTGGCAGATAAAAAGATACCCAAAGAGGTTGTTAACATGTTTCGTGAAGAAGCGGAACCGCATTTTGAATATGTGCTTGAAACATTTCATAAGCAGGAAATAGAAATATTCAAAACCATTTTATCCGGAAAACAGCCCGAACCTTATTCGGTCTATACGGAGCAGTTGGAAAAAAAGGGTTATATCGTATGCGAAGAACCAGATGTGTATAAACCTTTTAGCGTCCAGTTCGAGTTGTTTTTAAAACGCAGGTTAAGCTAAATACCGCAAGAGATGTCTTGCAATTTGTCTCTTTTTTTGTATACATTAATGACATGAATTGTCAAAATCAAGCTAAAAATAAATCACAATGTAACTGTACCTACGGGGGCTGTTCCCGTTTTGGGGTATGCTGTGAGTGTATTGCCTATCACCGCAGGATGAATGAGCTTCCGGCATGTTATTTTACCAAAGACGAAGAACGTACCTATAATCGCAGTATCAGTTATTTTGTGCGTAATCGAAGTTAGGATATATTAAAAAGGATCTACAATGCAGATGAGAATTTACATTTCTCATTTACGGTTTTAGGAAACCTCGGTGGTTTTTTCTTCCTGTTTTTTGTTAAAAAACCAGGCGGCGGCGTCTCTGATTATTTGAGAAAGCATGAGAACCTCTATATTTTTCTTTTTAGAAGCCTCGAGAAATTTTTGCCAGACCCCCTCTGTGTAATTTTCTCTTAAAGTCTTTAAAGTGCTTTCCACCTGCTCTTTTATCTCATGGTCGCGCGCAGAGTACGAATCGAGCAGGTAGAGTGTTAAGAGCAGGAGCACAATATCCTTGGTTATGTGCAGCAGAGATAATAATCCGTTTTTTCCCTGCTCCTCTTTGTTTTGTTGTAACAAGGCAAACGCATAATTCCATCTGATCCAATCTCTATTGTGTGTACCTGCCATCTCTAATAAAGAGTTAAAGAAGCTTTCCGCTTCTTGCGGTTTGCCGGACAGCAGATAGGGGATGCTGAACTGGGTGGAATATCTTTGTACCAAAGCAGGCCTTTTTTTCATAAGATGTTTCTCCAGCTTTATTATGGCGTCAATATGAGATGTTACCAGATACGAGTTGATAAGAATCTTGATGTAACTGTTTCTGGTCGAACCCTTGTTAAAGATACAGTTTTCCAGAAAAACGATAACTCCATTCCAGTCTTCTTTTTCCAAATATGAATAAAAACGCAGATTCAACAGGAAATATGTATTGAATACTATAAGAAATGCTATGAAGATAATGATAATTATAAGATTTTGCCTTATTACAAGCAGGAAGCTCTCTTCACCCATAAAAAAAAGTGGCGCAAAAAAGATTAATACAAATGAAATTATAAGAACAAGATTAAATGTGATAAAAAGAGCTTTGAATTTCATTATAAAATCCCCTATACTAAGAGGTCATGTTATAATATAATTGAGCTCAGGTCAACAGGAGTGAGAAATGAAGAGTGTTAATGTAGATAACCTGTCACCGAACTTATATTTCAGCGAACCCGTCTTTTTAGAAGGTAAATATATTTTGCTTTCTCCCGACGTACCTGTAGATGAATCTCTGATAGCGCGACTTAAGAAGTGGAACATAGAGAATGTCTTTACAGACGGTGTTTATATCGGCAAATCCGAATATACCACCGCGACCGATAAAGAAACAATCGAGTTTAATTTAGAACAAGATGTAAAAAACCAGACAGCACAGGAAGAGACAATTAAATTTTATTTTGATTTTTTGACTTTCTGCAAGAATATATTTTTTGAATTTATTCAAAAAAATCAGATAAATATAGAAAGTATTTCCGAGATAATAAAAAAAACTATTGAACATATTAAACAACATCGAGATTTAATTTTAAAATTTAATGAGTTAAAATATCCGACTGATAATTACCTCTACAACCATAGCGTAAACACAGCACTTTTATCCCTGGCAATCGGCAGCATCCTTAAACTTCCCCCCCATAAACTTATTGAGTTGGGAATTGCCGCGCTGCTTCATGACATTGGGATGATCAAGCTACCCCAGCAGCTTTATTCCAGTAATAATCCGCTTAACCCTCAGGAAAAAAAGGCGATTATGGCCCATACGGTTTTGGGATATAAAATATTGAAAAGCCTTTCAGTCGCGGAAAATATTGCCTTGGGAGCTTTTGAACATCATGAACGCTTAGACGGGAGCGGTTATCCCCGGGCACTAAAAAATGAAAATATATCATTATATGCTAAAATTATTTCGGTAGCCTGTTCATTTGACGGCAGTACATCCGAGCGTCCCTTTAAGGAATCCCTGGATGGCCATAAGGGCATCGTTGATTTGATAACGACGAATAAAAACCGTTATGATGAGAATGTACTTAAAGCACTTATATTTGCCATTTCGATCTTTCCTATAGGTACACATGTTCTGCTCTCTGACCACGCAAGAGGAGTTGTGGTTAAAACCAATCCTAAAAATCCTAAATGCCCGATTGTCCGAATTTTAATAGATAAAAACGGCAAGCAGTTAACCGATCCGGTCATTGTACAGACGTCTGAAGATTCCGGTATTTCAATCTGGCGTGCTTTAGAAGATTACGAAAAACCAAAATTAGAGAGTGGTAAAACCCAATAGATCGGGATATATGGAAATAAGTATTGAGTTTCCTTCAGGTAAAAAAAGGGCCTTTAATTCAGGTGTAAAAGCAGAACAGATCTTAGCTGATTCCGAGTTTAATTCCATCAGAGATTTTATTATTGCCGCAAGAGTAAACAATGAGATAGTCAGTGTGTCGTATAAATTAGAGGTAAGCTGCGCTTTACACCCCATACTGCTCGATTCCCGAGAAGGAGTAAATATTTACCGCCGCTCTCTCTGTTACCTCTTAGCCATCGCCTGTAAAAAGGTTTTTAAAGACAGAAGGCTTGTTATCGGACACTCACTAGGTAAGGGGTATTATTACTATTTTGACGGTATGGATTCTGTTCCTGAAACCGATTTGAACAAGCTTACGGAGGAAATGCTGGAAATCGTAAAGAACGATCTTCCTATCCGCAGGCACAGCATGTCGTATCTGGAAGCATTAAGTTACTTTAAAGAGAATAATCAGCCTGATACCGTGCTGCTTATAAAAAACAGCAATAAACCTAAAATACCGGTTAATAGCTGTGGAGATTTTATCGATATTTCGCATGGTCCTCTTGTACCAAACACAGGCAGGCTTAATACGTTTAAAATAAAAAATTATCATCCGGGATTTATCCTGCGCTATCCTCCTATGGCTGCTCCCAAGCAAATAACACCTTTTGAAGATAATCCGCTGCTTTTTTCAATTTATCAGGAGTATAAACATTGGGGTAAAATCTTAAATATCAACTGTATCGGGCTGCTCAACGAAAAGATTAAGGCCGGAGAAATAAAAGAATTTATCGAAGTAGCAGAGGCCCTGCATAATCGGAAGATCGTTGAGATTGCGGATATAATTCAGCGCAAAAGAACTGTTTTGGGGCTGGTGCTCATAGCGGGTCCCTCTTCTTCCGGGAAGACTACCTTTATGAAAAAACTGGCCATTCAATTAAAGGTATTCGGTATTACACCTGTAACTATTTCGATCGATGATTATTTTTTACCCAGAGAAGATACTCCCAAAGATAAATATGGAAATTATGATTTTGAAACAATAGACGCTGTAAATATAAAGCTGCTTAATGAGCATATTACCAGCTTGCTTGCCGGTGAAGAAGTAATAATCCCTCATTATAATTTTGCCGTCGGAAGACCTAAAAAGCAAGGTAAAAAGGTGAAGTTGGAGCAAAATTCTATTTTAATGTTTGAGGGAATTCATGGGTTGAATGATAAACTCACTCCGCGTGTAAGTGCGGAAAAGAAATTTAAAATTTATGTTTCGGCACTCACTCAGCTTAATCTGGATGATCACAATCGAATTCCGACCACAGATGTACGCCTGCTTAGAAGAATAGTACGCGACCATCAGTTTCGAGGAAATAATGCTTTAACTACTTTTAAAATGTGGCCTGCAGTACGAGCCGGTGAAAATAAGTATATTTTTCCTTTTCAAAATAATGCTGATATTGCTTTTAATTCCAGCTTGGATTATGAGCTTGCCGTGTTGAAGGTTTATGCCGAACCTTTGTTAAAAACAATAGAACCTTCTTATCCGGAATACAGTGAAGTACAGCGTATGCTGATTTTTTTGGATAATGTTATTCCTATTCCTTCCTTATGGGTACCTGTTCAGTCCATTTTGCGAGAATTTATAGGTGAGAGCGATTTCTCATATTAAATCAGCAATTTCAAAGTGGAATTTTGCTATTAAATGAGCTTCTTGCAAAAATAAAATTTTTGCAAGAAGCTCCTAAAATGGAAATTGCTAAATTATTATGGTATAAAGAATAAGTATTTCACTAACTTAATATATTTTGAGTTTTGCAATTTCCTCAAATAATTATGGATTGAGTTCGTATAATTGTTTTTTCAATCATTGATATGAAATCCCTACTCGGCTCAAGAAACATGAGACCGAAACCGCTTTCTATGGGTGTGGAGTCTTCATTAAAAATACGGGCTGAGCGTACTATTCTCACTTTACCTTCATAAAAACGTTCGCCGTGATCATCCACGAGAATATCGATTACTTCACCCATCTCAAAAATAGACAAATCCTCTGTCGAAATGAAAATGCCGCCTATAGAGAGATTAGTCGTTCTGAATTCCATTATCGAAAAAATATTATCCGGTGTGGCTTTTTTAATAATAGTTTTTAAGCAGTATTGTTTTCTTTCGTCTTTTCTCTGCTCAACCATGGTTAAACCGCCTGTCTAATTATAGTATAAGCAATCACTCATGTTGTGTAAAGATTAAAAAAAGACGGGTACGAGGCATAAGCCAAATTTTAAATTACCCGGCTTTCAGTGATTTTTTGGGGGGGAGAATAAATGCCATTTGCGGTACTTTTGAACATAAGCGCACGTTGCGGGAAGATAGCGTGAAAACAGGGCATGGAATATTGTTACCTTTTCACAGTTTCTGCAAATTTGGAATCTTTTTTTATAAATAGTACATTGTTTTGTTTTTTCATCTAAATATTCACAAGGTTTGTGCAGATTTATAATTACACCAAAATGATGTTCTTCTTTTTCATAACAGCAGATTCCACACTGCAGACACACTCTCTCCCACTCCTGCTGTTTCTTTAAAAAATAAGCACGAATACTGCTACATAATGCTCTTTTTTTCATAGGCTGATTTTTTATTGATAATAATAAATATAATGGGAATAGAAATCCCTAATACAATTAATAGAATTGCCCAAAAGAGCTTAAATTCAATAAAGAAAATCAAAAAGTAATAGATAACGGCAGATAAGATAATAATAGAGCCGGTGAAGAGGGCAAAGCGCATTTTTAGTTTTTGTACTGAAAAGAAATATATACATAAAAAAGACACACCTATACACAAGAGTAAAAATACAGGATGATAACTTATTTGAGGTTGAATTGACACCATAGAGATCCAGAGACTGACTCCGTAGAGCGAGCCTGTTGGAAGCAGAGCCCACCACTGGGCTTTCTGAAGCAGAAAAACAATCAGAAAGGTTGTTCCAAAACCAATTCCCAATATGGTAGCTGCGGTCAAACTGAAAATCTTGGAAATACCTACAACCAGAGTAAAGGAACCAAATGAAAAAGCAACGCCGGCAGGTATAATAAACCAGAAGAGTCCTCCTCCTCTGCCTTGAAAAAAAGCAAACACCACACCGGTAATGAAGAATAAAATCCCGATCACCCGATCAACCGCATAGCCGACGGGGGGTATCACACTGAAATTAGTGAGTAAAAAGAAGATACCGCTTAAGATGAGAGCTACACCCATAAAACCTGTACGCCAGAAGAATAATTTATTATTTGATTTCACTGCATAATCCTCATCATGAATTAGGATTATACTATAACAGTTTTAATAATTTTGTGGTAGTGCCTGCAATATAAATGCTGAGTCGATTCGGCAGTTTATATTTAACTAATTAAACTTGACATAACCTATAAACTCTATTTACACTGAAAAGAGGAAACAACCGCTTTTAGGGAGAGGTAATAATGGAGATATTAAAAGGGATCCTGATAGGGGTGTTAGGATTTTTCATATGTATTTTTATGATTTCCTTAAGTTTTGTAAATGTAGTTCATACAACGGTATTAAATGTTGATTTTATGGTGGAGCAGATTGCTCACATTGATTTTGCTCTCTTGCTGGAAGATGTTTTAAGAATATATTTCCAGAATATGGAATTACCTGATAATTTTTTACAATCCTCATCTACGGAAATAAATGCTATCATTAAAATGCAGGTTAAGGAACTCCTCACATCAGTATATGCATACCTCCATGGCACAGATGATATTTCGCATATTGAAGTACGCCTTCATGAATTATTTTTAACACTTAAGCCTTCATTGGCGAATGCACTCTATGATTCACTCACTCAGCAGGGAGAAAAAATCCCTAAACAGGAACTGGAGAAAAGATTTGATATCATATGGGAACAGCTGTTAAAGGAAATCCCCGAAACATTAAAAGTGGATGAAGAATTGCTTGCAGCGCAGGATGTGGCTACGATTTCTGATGTGAGGACAGCATTTCAATCTTTTCAATATACTTACCTGGGTTTAATATTTTTTATCCTCCTCTTGGCGGGGATTGTTGTCTTTGTAAATAAGAGCATTGTGCTTTCACTACGTCATATGGGTATTATTGTGTTAGTGCCGGGAATATTACAGGTTCTGTTTATCTTTTTACTCAACCAGACCGGAACCTGGCCCTCTTTAACAGAAAGAGTCCCCAAATATATGACAACATATGTAAGTAATGTGCTCAAGGCCTTTGCGCATTCACTGCAGCTTTTTACTATCATTTATATTATTGTGGGTTCGCTCTTAATCGGAG
>CAZEPL010000046.1:21581-31242 GCA_964514135.1 uncultured Spirochaetaceae bacterium
TCACTGCAGCTTTTTACTATCATTTATATTATTGTGGGTTCGCTCTTAATCGGAGTTTCGGTAATGATAAGTATGGGAGTGTTTAAGACCATAAAGAAATCAGATGTTAATAGTTAAACTTGACCGTAAGCGGAATAACAGGCTTTTTAAGTTTGAGTTCACACCAATTATTGTGTATCTTCCACGAATTTTGAGGTAGTTGTGTGTTCCCCAACAGGATTGCTCTTATAGGCGTGGCTATTGTCGCAAGGCAAATTTTAATAACAATCCCGGAATATGGGTACAACGCCGGTGAGAGTCTTCCGCTGGTACGTTTGATAGAGAGAGTAAGCGTATTTTTTCCCGACTTACCTTGGATCAAGAATAATGAGTAGTGGTCTTGTTTATATTTTAAACTGTAACCGTCGTCAATATACCAGCTGCCCTGAAATATGTTGTCCGGGAATACAAGTAAGATGGGAGTATGCTTATTAATTTCTTCGGATACTTCTACAGGCGGGGAGGTGGCGATTACTGCACCGCGGCGGATAAAAAGAGGTATTGTTTCTAAGGGAGCCTTAGCTTTAATCCGCGTACCACCTGAAATGAGTGAAGATGTATACCAGTCAATCCAGTCATTACCTTGGGGAAGATAAACCATACGCTCTGTTTTTTTCGCGCTTAATACAGGCGCGACTAACAGATCCGGACCTATTAAAAACTCTGTAGCAGCGACTTTCTCTTTATAACAATTTTTATCAAGTGGAAACTCTAAAAAGAGCGGCCGCATAAGAGGAATGGCGCTCGAGCAAGCCTGCTGCACGTATGTATAAAAATAAGGTAAAAGCATATAGCGAATTTTTAAGACATCTCTGCATATATCCTCTATTTTTTCACCGAAATGCCAGATTTCTTGAGGTGGTGTGCCATCTGAAGTATGGTTTCTGGAAAACGGATAGAAAGCCCCAAGCTGCATCCAGCGTAAAAAAAGCTCTTTACTGGGCTTTCCGAAAAAGCCGCCGATATCCGGACCAATAATAACCTGGCCGGACAGTCCCATGTTAAGCAGCATGGGTAGAGAGACTCGCAGGTGTGACCATTTACTTTTGTTATCTCCGGTCCAGCTTGCTGCATAACGCTGAATGCCTGCAAACGCAGAACGACTAAAAAGAAACGTTCGGAGGCCTTTTCTAAGTTTACATAATCCTTGGTATGTTGCTTTTGCCATCAATAGACCGTAACAGTTATGCACGCTTTTATGGCGCAGAGCAGGACTTTTACCATCACTATTATGCAGAATGTGATCAGGTATGGTGAGTTGGGTTGTGAAAACAGCCGGCTCATTCATATCGATCCAGTAGCCGTCAATACCTAATTCGGTATACACGCGGTAAAGTGATCCCCACCAGTTTTGCACTTGGGATGATGTGAAGTCCGGAAAGGCGGCAGCTCCCGGCCAAACCGGGTCATGATAAAGAGCACCATCTTCATGGGTACAGAAATAACCGTTTTTAGCTCCCTGATTATAAATATTCCACTCCGGGTCCTTTTTTAAACCCGGATCGGACATGATAACTGTTTTGAATTTTTTAGCTTTCAGTTTCTTTATCGTGTCTACAGGGGAGGGAAAACGCTTTTTATTCCAGGTAAAAGAGCGGTAGCCTTGCATATGGCCGATATCAATATGAAGAACATCGCAGGGGATCTTACGGTTTCTAAATTCCCCGGCAATATGTAAAAGCCGTTCCGCCGACTCCTTTGCTTCCCAGCGGGAGTGGTGATGTCCCAACACCCAGCGAGGAGGAAGCGGATATCTGCCGCACAAATCAGTAAAATTGGAGAGCACTTCCTTAAGTCGGGGGCCGGCAATCACATAATAACAGAGAGGCCCTCCTTCAGCTGCATATGAAGTGATAGGAAAATTATGAGAGTCAGTTAATTCAAACTGGCAGTAATGGGGATTATCAAAAAAGAGAGCGTGGGTAAATCCATCCTCACGTACTGCAATCTGTAGAGGGCAAGATTGATAGAGAGGATCTGTTTTTACATTCATATCGGCGGCATTTGTATTCCACATTTTGAGGAGTTGGTTGTTTTTAAACAAGCTGCCTGTTTTTTCACCAAAACCACAGTAGTGCTCTTGTTCCGCTGCTTGCTTGGAACATGCTACCCAGTCATGATTAAAAGCAGGGGCTTTAAGATCCCTGTGAAGAATGTGAGCACCATATAATATATCAAAGGTTAAACTATGAGTATTAAATACGGCTTCTAGCCGCTCTTGTTTTTTATTGTTAACAATACTTTTTATCCGGATTTGGTCTTCCGTTTGTTTTATTTTCAGGCGTGAACTTTGATTGAATATTACACTCCATGTAAGGTAGTTATTTTTCGGAAATAGAGCGGTTTGCGCTGAATCAAGACCTTGGCCTGTTACAATGATTCTCCACATTGAAGGAGTAAGACAGTCAACAATTATTTTACCATTTAGACAGTCTAACGTAAGGGTTGTGTGTTCTTCATTTAAGCTGCAGCCTTTAAAATCTGTTAAGGAGGTCCATTTATTTGGTACATGTCTCTTGTTCAGTATCGGATCCAAGCAATTAAAGGCCATTTTCCGTTTTAAAAAATCTACGAATTTAGAAAAGAGGTTCATTTATCTCCAGCTTTATTTCTCTTGAGCACTAATGCCTTTAACTAATTTATCAGGATATTTTAAAAATACGATTATCCCAAGTATTCCAATAACACTGACAGCGATACAGGCCAAACGCACACCCAGAGGATTAGCAATGTCTTTTCCGAATACGGAATAGAAAAAGGACATAAGTAAAAAGGATATACCGAGATTGAGTTTCATAAAGAAACCGTGTACTCCGAAGTACATTCCTTCTCTGTGTTCTTTTGTTTTTTTAAAATCGAAATCACAAAGATCGGAGATAAATACATTGGGTACCATCAAAAGCACTGCTACTGAAAAGCCGAAGAGTGCAAAAATAACTAATGCCCAGATGAGCGGACCGGTGTTAGAGTAAAGTGTAGCATTTTCCTGGCCTGTTTTTAGATATAATACTCCGGTTTGTGTCCCTATCCACACATCTTTATTGTTTAAAATAAGCAGGCTGGAAATATACTCTTGAGGTAGATCCTTTGTTTTCGAGGAATCGCACGATTCGCCCTTGAAAGTACAAAGACCACCCTTAGTACCCACCCAGAGTACACCGTCGGGCGCCAAAGCCAGTGCACTTACTCTGTTATCGGGAAGCCCATGGTCTTTTGTATAGGTTTTCCAGGAGCTGCCATTGAAATAACAGAGGCCTGCAGCAGTTCCACACCACAGTTCGTCGTCGCCAGCTACTGCTAAAGCGGTGATACTATTATTACTCAAACCGTCTTCTTTTTTATAAGACTGCCAGGTACTTCCGTTATAACTTGATAAACCCTGCTCGGTACCGATCCAGATAATACCTTCTGCAGCTAAAGCCAAAGTTGTGATATTATTGTTAATCAGACCGTCATTTTGGCTAAAACTCTGCCAGGATCCTTGTTTATAGTTGGCCAGACCGTTTTTTGTTCCGCACCAGACAGTACCTGCCTCATCTACTGCCAGGCAGGTTACATGGCTGTCTGGCAGGCCGTCTTCTGTATTAAAGGAGCTCCATGAACCAGCGCTGTTTACGGAGATGCCTTTTTTTGTGCCGAACCAGAGGGAGCCGTCAGCCAGGGTTAAGCTTGTCGTAATGCTGTTATCCGAAAGCCCTGAGTCTTTATTAAAATACTCCCAATTTTTGTCTTTAACCGTAGAGATACCGCGTGCCGTACCGATCCAGATCGTACTGTCCTGTGAGCTGGTTACTGTGGTAACATAGTTGCAGGTAAGGCCTTCCGGATTGATGCTGATACCGGTAAAGGAGATGAGTACGGAGAAAAAAGCAAAAAAACCTAAACCGGCAATCATGACAATCTTCTTACCTATTTTACGTGAAAGAAAAAGTACCAGCGGAAAAAATGCAGCTGCACCCACAAAAATAATTACAGAGGCCATGCCAATAGAATCCTCACTTACCACCATTAATGTTTCCCCGATGTGGTTAACCGAGGAGCGGAGGGTATTGAACATAAACCAGAAACACATATTGGCAATGAGAAAAATTATAAAGGGACGGCTTTTTATAGTCTTTTTAAGAGAATCCCAAAAGGACACGGAACTGGGTTTGGCATCTGAGTACTTCTTCTCATTTACTGCAAAGACAGCTAAATACAATAAAACCGCACCGATAGCACACAATATCACAGCCATCAGCTTAAAGGCTGTAGTCGGATTGCCGGTTTTCAAGAAAATATCATAAAGCATGGGACCGCCAATCATAACCAATCCGGCTCCGATAAGTGCGAAATAGCCCTGAGCTGTCGTCATGTTAAGACGCTCTTTTTCGGAGTGGCCCAGCTCTGGAATTAAGGCAACATAGGGAGCCACATAGACAGTGTAAAACAAGAAAAACAAGCCGAAGACAATAGCCGAATAGATTACATTAAAAACAGTAGTAAAGGGAAAGGGTTGAAAAAAGACTAATGCAGTACTGACTGCCAGAGGCAAACCACCGATTATAAGGAAAAACCTGCGCCTGCCCAGTTTTGACTTTGACCTATCCGACCAAGAGGCGATCAGAGGATCTGCAACAGCATCCACAATCCTGCCGAATACCATGAGGAGTCCTAAGATAGGGATGAAACCTAAAATCAATTCAGGAACAAACTGAATCATTCCCTCTTCAATAGCTTCTGCAGTCGGTAAAAAGAACTTGGCTGCATAGAAGAGAAGCATGGTATCGAATAATGCATGACCTGCAGTTGAAAAGTTGTACAAAAAAAGGCGGGAACCTTTAAATCGCTCCATAGCTATACCTCCGTACTAAATTTTTTTATTGTCCATTGCGGTAAACTACAATTATAGGATACTAGAATAAATGGAATTGCTGAAATAATCAATCAAATTTTTAGGGGCTTGTCTTCAAGTGATTTCCATACTAAAATATAGCTACTAAAACAGGTATACGCCAGAATAGCTCAGGGGTAGAGCAACGCTCTCGTAAAGCGTAGGTCGTGGGTTCAAATCCCACTTCTGGCTGTAGCAAGCTTTGTTAAATGCTTGCATTATAACAAAATAGAAAACTACCAGAAAGCTGGCGTTTTCTAATAAATCCAAATTGTAGCCAAGATGTAGCCAATACATTGAGGCTTAAAAAGGAGTTGTTAGAATGACAGCCAGCAACAAAAAACCATTTACATTTTACACTCGAACAAAAAAAGACGGGAAAAAAGTTTATTATGTTCGTTTTAACCTACCAGACGGAAGCAGAACGCCCGGACGTTCCACGGGCAAGTTTTCACAGAATGCAGCCGAAGCCTGGGCATATAACGAGCTTAGAAAAGGTTCTCCGGTAGTAAAGCTTAATGTTACCTTTGACGATTTTTCAAAAGATTTCTTTGACTGGGATTCACAATGGGCATTAAGCAAGCGTTCTACTGGCAAGCGATTGTCTGTAAGAACATGCAAAGAAAAAGTATCAATCCTTAAAAACAGAATATCGCCTTACATTGGAAACCTTAAACTGTCCGCTATTGATAAAGCCACGATTACATATTTAAGAAATGAGCTTTTCCGTAAAGGCTTAACAGGAGATTCTATCAACAAGGCTTTATCCTGTGTATTTGCCGTTCTGCAGGCCGCAGAGGATAAAAGCCTTATAGCAGCCATACCAAAAATAGAGAGGGCAGCTAAAAACTGCCGCGAGCGCGGGATACTTGACACCAAAGAAGTAAAAGAGCTTTTCTCTATATCCTGGCCAGACAAACGGGCTTATATTGCCAACCTTACAGCCGCATACTCCGGCCTTAGAATGGGTGAGCTTTTAGGACTGCAACACAAGTCTTTAAGGGACGGCTACCTTGATATTGTGCGTAGCTGGAATCAACATTCAAATGTACTTAATCCTACAACAAAAACAGGCCGGAGCAGGTATATACCTATACCTTCTAAGATTGAACTATTACTAAAACGTTTAATAGCCAGCTCACCGTGGGGTCAACAGCCGGATAATTTCATTTTTTATTATACCGAACTGCAAAACAGGCCAATGTTCGGCAAGCGTGTGCTTAATGGCCTTAAAGAAGCTTTAAAGGCTATAGGAATAAAGGAGACGGAGCGTAAAGATCGTTATATTGACTTTCACTCATGGAGACACTTTCTAAACAGCCTTCTGATAAATGCAAAAATCCCACTTAACAAGGTTATGGCCATAACCGGCCATATAACAGAAGAAATGGCAAAAAATTATTATCACACCGATGACCTGGCCGATGTTCGGCAGGTTCAGGAATCACTTTTAGGTGGTGATGTATGAAAAAATATAACGCCTATTGGCTACCGACGCGCAGGAGCCGGAAATGTACAAGGGTAGAGATTTTTGCGGAGAACAGAACAAGAGCAATCCAGCACGCCCGGGCACGGATGCAGGAAGCAACCGCAGGCCAGGGAGTTTTAATTAATGTTTTAGAATATATGGAGGGTAAACCATGAATAATTTAAGCACAAGCAACCTGTATGATCTGATTATACAGACAGGCAAGTATATCTATCGCTATGAGACAAAGGCTTTCGCGGAGTTCTTGAAATCGACCGGCCACGGGATCACCCTGGAAGCATTACAAGCTTATAAAGACCACTGCATAGAGCAGAGTTTTAAGGCCAGGACGATAAATCGTAAGCTCATGGTTGCGAAAATGGCCTTTAAGCGAATCCTTGAGGCTAATAAAAGCAATCTTACACAGGAGCAGCACGAGCGCATAGAAAAGGCCATGTCAGAGGTCAAGCGGATCAAGGAACCAGCAGCAAGCGACGTTTGCAATAAGATTCTTACAGAGGACGAGGTCAAGACCTTGCTTGACGGTGCAGAGGTATATAACCCGGAGATCAGTCTTTTTATTGAGGCATTGTGGCGTACAGGGCTGCGGATAAGCGAATTATTAGGCATTACCTTAAAGGATTGTAAATATATCGGTGGTGGTATCTATGCAATCCGGGTCCTGGGCAAAGGCAGTAAAGAACGCACGACGTACCTTGAGCAGTCGTTCTTTAACCTGGTACGTGATTATTTCGGCAGCATTTCTTTTCTATTCAAGCGTAAGAGTAAGCGTCCACGGAGCAGGTCTTATGTCAGCATGAACATCAAGCGGATGGCCGCACGTTTTCTGGATCGTAGGGACGTTGCCGCTCATTCTTTAAGACATTCGTTCGCTACTCACAGCCTTGAGCAGGGTATGAGTTTAGAATGGGTAAGACAAGCTTTAGGGCATTCGGATATTTCGGTAACGGTCAAATATTATGCTCATATCAGCGTTAAGCCCTGCCAGGTGATACAGGTCGCCCGGCTGGATCGAGTCCGGCGTATGGCCGCTTAAGGATACACAAGGGGATCAAGTGTAACAGTCCGTTGGACTGTATAAAAGATATATCTGCGTGTCTGCCTTCGGGCGGCTTTTTTATTGTTGCAATTTATATAACAACTGCTTAGAATGTAGTATAAAATAAAGGTGGTTTTTATGAAAAAAATGTTTTTTATTTTAATAGTAGTTTTTTGCGTTTTATGTGGATGTACGACTGAATCAGCTATGTATTCAGTGAAACCATTATTTAGTATTATTCAAAGTGACCATACTGATATAGAAGGCGATTATGAACAATTAGAATTATTAATTCATTCTAAAACAAGATTGTTCGGAACAGAAAACTTAACAATTTCAAAAAATATTAGAGATAATGGTACTATTGAGGAATATCAAATTATTCTAAGAATGAATTACACAGAATGGCAATTCCCAAGTAGTTTAAAAATGAATATTGACGGAAAAATACTCACTTTAACACCGTTTAATAATAAAAGAAATGTTATTTCTGGAAATAATGTTGAGGAAACATATTATTTCTATTTATCTAAAGAAGTAATAAAAAACTTAGGTAATGCTAAAATTATCGCCTTTCAATTTTTTAAAGATGAAGTAATCAAAATTGATTCAGAAGGTATTAAGGCAATAAAAGATTTTTTATCATAATTTAAGTAATACGCAAAAAAAGCGAAAGAGAGTTTACTTAAAGAATGATATTGATAATAGGTCTTAATTAAGATTATTCAGCATCTTTACCATATTTTTGAAGTCTTTCTTTTTTTCTTTTACCCGATTGGTATATAAAAGCAATTAATATTGGTGCAATACCTGATATCATAGCTCCTAAGCCATAAATATCTTTTCCTAAAAGAAGCAATATAAATCCTGCGACAATGGCTAAAACTCCCAAACTAAAAGCAAAAATCGACCCCCGTTTTGATTGTTTTATATCATGTGTAATTGCAGCCTTCTCTAATTCTCGTCGATGGGATCCTTGTTGTTCTGCCATTTTAAGTATACGTTCTGCTGCGCCTGGTAATATTTCATTGTATTTCTGAAAATTGTCAGGAGATGGTAGAGGCCCTGAGAATATTTCTGTCCGTACCATTTGATGAATTACTTGCTGTAATTGTTGTTTATTAACTGCTTCAGGAATTTTGTTTTTATTCCTTTTATTTTTTTTTGACATTAATTATTATTTTTGAATTGCCTCTACTGATTTTCTAATATCATTTCCTACTGCCTTAAAATCATTAAAAATAGCCCAAGAATCAGCCTGTTCTTCATTAACACTTCTATTATACTCCTGAAGAACTCCAAAAATATCTATTGTTCTAGCCATTCCTTCGCCAAAAGAAGGTCTAGCAAAAAGAAAATCTGTATTCCCCATAATTACCCCTTTTTTCTCTTAATTTAAATTTAACCATTTAATACCGTATTTTCAATCAATTATTATAATATCGGCAAAAAAAATCTACTATATCCAACTTAATACAACCTATAACAACTTAGAATACTAAATGTAGTATATGGGTTTCGTTTTGTCAACAAGTATTAATACGCCCGAACTGCAGCCATGCTTTTAATTTTATAAGAAATGTTATTGAATATATAGTAACAACATCTTAGAATATTATTAAAAGTATTAAGGAGATATTAATGAAAGAAAAAGTATTTTTTGGGCTTATCTTAGTATTTCTATTAAGTTGTTCCGAGCAGAAGAAGGAAGAAACAGTAACAACTACTTTGGAGGAACCTCAACCCCAAAAGACAGAAAAAGCAGATACTATTACGGATTCGCTTGGTAATTGGAAATGGAGTATTATGAATGCCGAAGTTATTTTAAAGAAAAATGAAAAGAATTATATATTGGAATTTAAACTTGATGATGGAAGTTCACGAAAACGAAATGTATGTATACATACGGATGGTGATATAATTGAGTTGAGAGTTTCTGATGATAATCCATATGGCGAATATTATAAAATAAATACTTCAGGTGATCTTGAATTTTGGGATAATGAAGGAAAATTCGATCTTGCAACAGTTGTAAAGAAATTTCACTATAACCCATAGTATAACTTAAATCTGGCGCACGCGCGCCACTTTCTATATTTTCAGAAACAAGTTTATATTCTCTAAGTGTTCTTTTTTCTAATCTGGTCTTTAAGACATAACCTATAGTTATGTAACACATTGATGGAAATCAGCTTGACACTTAAAAAATACAGGAATAGGA
>CAZEPL010000047.1:0-11366 GCA_964514135.1 uncultured Spirochaetaceae bacterium
AAATTTTATAAAAAATAGTTCCATAGTAACAGTGGGATAATTGTCTCTGCAACTTGTTAGTAATGGTCAAAATCAGCATATTTATTCTTAATTCTACTAATGCTTAATAAAATCTATAAAACTATGAAAAAATTCAGCTGTTGTTCATAACTTAACCCGGTTCTTGATGCTTTTTAGGCTCTGGTAGTATTTTTATACGGATTCAGGTAATAATACATAATTTATATTTTGTCACTTTTTATCGGGCACGTGGAGTATTTCCCGGGGTTTACTGCCGTTGGGAGGGCCGACAATACCCCTCAGCTCCAATTCCTCGATCAGACGGGCCGCTCTATTATAACCGACTTTTAATTTACGCTGCAAATACGATGTGGAAGCCTTACCCGAAGCCAAGATGATATCCAATGCCTTATCCATGAGCGGATCCGCTTCACCTTCAAAAATCGATACGTCATCATCGTCAATAAATATTTCGTCATCAATATATTCGGGTTCTCCAAATCCTTTTACGTAACTGATAAGTTCTTCTACTTCCTCTTCGGATATATATGCTCCTTGAATTCGAGCGGGGAAGGGATACCAGGAAGAAACAAACAACATATCGCCCTGACCCAAAAGCTTTTCCGCACCCACGGCATCAATAATAATCCGCGAATCAAACTTGCTCGCTACCATAAACGCTATGCGTGAAGGAATATTTGCCTTAATAAGCCCGGTAATCACATCTATGGAAGGCCTCTGGGTAGCCAATACCAGATGAATTCCCACCGCCCGTGACATAGCTGCCAGACGTGCTAAAATAGACTCCATCTCTTTGCCTGATGTGGCTATAAAGTCGGCGAACTCATCGATGATAATGACAATATAGGGCAGATGGGTAGTAGCTATATGCTTTTTCTTTATTTTCTTGTTATAGGCACGAATATCGCGAACGCAGAGCGAATCGAGCAGCGCATATCTTCGCTCCATCTCCGATATGCAGTACTGCAGGGCCTGAAAAGCCTTCTTTGCTTCCGTAATCACAGATGTAAGCAGGTGAGGAATATCATTGAAATATTTTAATTCCACGATTTTAGGATCGATTAAGAGCAGTTTCACCTCTTCAGGAGAGCGTTTACATAAAATTGAACAGATTATGGAGTTTACGCATACTGATTTTCCGGAGCCTGTAGCACCGGCTATTAAGAGGTGAGGCATCTGTACCAGGTCAACCACCTGGATATTACCCGTAATATCCATACCCAATGCCAAAGGAATTTCATATTTATTGTCTTGAAATTCAACACTACTCACAATCTCCTTTAAGGATACAATGGAACGATGTTTATTGGGTATCTCTATGCCCACGGCCTGTTTTCCCGGAATAGGAGCCACAATACGCACACGGGAGGCAGCCAGGCGCAATGCGATATTATCAGCCAAATTGACAATCTTAGACAGTTTCACACCCGGAGCAGGTAAAATCTCAAACATGGTAATTACCGGCCCCTTTTGAATACCGGTTACTTCAGCCCATATATTAAATTCTTCCAGCGTCTCTTTTAACACTTTGGCCCGGTTCTCGGTTGTTATATCAATCTCCCAATACTTCTTGGAATCGTAACTTTTAAGCACCTGGTCCAAGGGTATTGAATAGGCACCCCGGTGTTTGATTCGGCCCCCGCTATCCGCTACTTTCTTAGAAGTCCCCTGCGGAGTAATGTTCCTCTGTAATAAAAAAGGTGTGTCTTCGCTGATTCCTTGTTCATACGGATTTTCTGCAAGCAATACCTCTGCCCCACCACTATGCTCTTCGGAATACTCATACATACTCTCCTCACTTGATTCCGGATTGCCATCAATACGACTATAATCTTCCTCATCTTCCTGTGCTGCGAAATCCGGAAGTTCCAGCAGCGGCATCTGCCGCCGTTGTTCCGGAGAAGACACAGAATCATTTGTTTCGGCATTACCTGCGCGCAAAGCGTTACTGCGGCGGTGCGTGCGATTATTGCGCTTATTAGAGGATGATTTTCCATCAATGTTTTGAGTCACGAGCGCAATGACGATTATCTGGATAATTATACAGAAAAATAACAGCAAGCCGCCTCCCGCCTCACCCAAGACCATACGAATTTGCTCGGACAGAAAAGAATCGGCGTAATCCGCTGCAAAGAGCACTTTTATTAATAAACTCACTGTAATGAAGGGGAAGAGTAAAAGAATCAACGTTATTAAAAACCGCTTATTAAACCTTATCAGCAGATAAGCATTAGATAGAAGATAAAACGGAATGAAAAATCCGGCCCATAAAAAACTGGAAAAAAGAAAACGTCCGGGTAGTGTTAATAGCTCCACAATCTCCTGACTGTATTCACCCCCTGGATTATCCATAGCCAATGCGAGCGACAACAGCAAATAGAGCGCTGATAAAATTAAAAGAACTGTTGGTATAATAATATAACTCTTACGTAATCCGGCCACATCTACCCCCTATCACATTTATCGGAATCTACGGAAAATAATTAAAAGGAGGAAATTGCTAAATTATTATAGAATAAAGAATAAGTATTTTACTAACTTAATATATTTTGATTTTTGCAATTTCCTAGCTAAAAATATATTTTTATTCCGGCTCAATCCGATTCATCATAAAAATCGTCAATTTTAATGGTCTGTTAAGCTTGAGTGAAAGTTTTGATTCTAAGAGCCCGATGTTGGGCGGGGACATTGATTGATGCAGCAGCACAATCCTGATTTCTTCCGGATCGCCGTGTACTATTTCAAATGAGTATATTTTGTCTCCCGGTTGATAATCGTTTAAAACCGCATAAATCGTTTCTTTTTCCAATGAAGTCTGTAATGACGTTGCCGTAAAATAGACAAGCGGCAGGGAAATAAGCAATAGAAATATTAATGACATAAAAAATGATCCGATAGCACGGCGAGTGGCCTTGGAAAACTCCTGCTCATCATCGCTCTGCGGGTGCAGCCGTACCAAGTAGAACACTATTAAAGCAGCCAGGGAAATACCCACCAGATTGATGGCATAAAGCAGCCCCGCTCCCATGGCCAAATCCCACTTCTGCAATCCGATACCGATACCCGCACTGCACAGCGGCGGCAAAAGGGCTACCGAGATGGCCACACCGGGTATTGCCGAAGATACGCGCTTATTCACATAGGCATACGCTCCGATAAATCCGCAGCTTACCGCAATAATGATGTCAAAAAAGGATGGTTTGGCACGAACCAAAATCTCCGTTGTTACCACGATGCTTGGTATAAAAAAGGATAATACAGCGGTAACACACACTACCAGCAGGGTGCCTTTGAGCAGTGTGGTTACAGCCTCGTTGATTGTTCTACCGGAACCCCATAAGACTCCTGCCGAAAAGCCGAATACCGGTCCCATGAGCGGTGCCACAATCATGGCTCCGATAATCACAGCGGCCGAATTCTGATATAAACCCATTGTGGCAATCAAACAAGAGAGCAGAAGCAGCACATAGTATTCAATGGTGTCCGTAGAGCCGGCGACAACGGTTTCATATGCTTCGTATTTCTCAATCAGCTCACCTTTCTTATCTTTATACTCTTTGTACTCATCGATAATTCCACCTACTCCCCTCCCGAAAAAAGAAAATCCTTTGTTTCTGAAAGCTGACCTAAAATGGCTAAAAAATCCCCTTTTCTTCTCCCGTTCTTTTTCCTTGGCTATTTCTTTAACAAGCTCGTTATTATCCGCATGCTTCTTTTCTGCTTTTTCTTTGTCCGGCATCTGTTTACTCCTTCCTCTAAAAGTAGTATAAAAAAACAAAGGATGCAACAGCTATGAATCGTGATGAATTAAAACAATTACTCCTTACTCTGCGTTCGGATGTCGAAGAATTTTTCGTCATCTTTTCAGGTAAAAAAAGCAAAAAAGTAAACGGCCTTTATAAACCGGATACACGTGAGATTATCATCCACAACAAAAATATGGATAGCGATAACGCGCTTATCTATACGGCCATTCATGAGTTTGCCCATCATCTTCAATTTACTCATACCCACTCTCCCATAAGTGCCCGCTACCATACTGCCCAATTCTGGAATATTTTCCACTCATTACTATTCCAAGCGGAAAAGCTGGGTCTCTATCAAAATATCTTTGATGTTCACCCGGAATTTCAAGAGATAACCAATAAAATAAAACAGGATTTTCTGGCCGTGCACGGCAGCTTAATTCAGGAATTGGGAAAAGTACTTATAAGAGCACTTGAACTCTGCAGCAAGCACCATGTTAATTTTGATGATTATGTGGACAGAGTGCTTAAGATCCGACATAACAATGCGCGTTTCTTTATAAAACTATCACAAATGAATATTGACCCTGAAGTGGGTTATGAAAACATGAAAACACTCTCTTCAATTAAAGACGAAACGCAGAGAAAACAGGCCGAAAGCGCACTAAAAACGGATCACAGCCCGGATATGCTTCGTGCACGTTTTATAACAAAAACAGACGGCAAAGATCCGGTCGAGCTTTTACAGAGTGAGGAACAGCGTATTGAAAAAACCATCGCCAATCTTTCTGCCAGACTGCGTATTGTTAAAGATAAAATACAAGAGCTAAAATATAAACATGAATCCCGTTAAAGATATTATTGTTCCCAAAATGGAGCAGAATAACAGCGTTTTTGTCTTCCCCTCCGAAGTTGCGGCACGCTTAATTCAAAAAAAGGCTCTTTCACTAAGCAAACGCAGCACAAGCAGGAACAGGCGCTTCATTTCCTGGGACCAATTTAAAGAACAGACGCTGCATTATGATGCTGAAAAACTTCCGGTAAATAATTATCTGCGTACTCTGTTTACGGAACAACTTCTCATGGAAAATAAAAAGCAACCTTTTTTTACCACTTTGATACAGCCTGAGTTCGCAGACAACTCGGGAGCGTATTTAAACAATATTTCCGCCTTTCTTCCACTGCTTTCCAAAATAGCAAAAATATCCGATATAACTCCCTCTTTGCTCGATAAGAAAAGGCTTCTGGATCTGAATACCTTACTGAAACGTTATAAGACTTTTCTTGACAGCAACCGGCTCTACGAGCCCCAATATGAAACTCCGGTTTTTGATGCGGACGGCAAGCACTATATCATCTTTTACCCGGAAACAATCAAAGACTTCGAGAGTATCGACCTCGTGCTCTCAAGTATAGGCAATATTACCCTCATTCCTTTGTCCCGGATTTCATCCGCAAAAAATCCCGAACTGCTCGTTTTTCATACGACGATCGCGGAAGTAAAGTGGGTGCTGCTGAAAATTACCGAGCTTATAGACGGAGGAATCAGGCCTGCTGAAATTGTACTCACTGTGGCCGGGCTCGAAAAACTGGAGTCTTACCTGAAAGCACAGGCAGCCCTGCTACACCTTGAACTGAATTTTCATCAGGGCAAACCGCTCATCTCATACCCCGGCGTGGCTTTCCTTAAAAATATCCGTGCTGTCTATATCTCTCATTTTGCTCTTGACGAGATTAAAGCCTTAATCTGGAACTGTGCCCTGCCCTGGAAGCAGAAAAAACAGGCAAATGGGCTTGTGCGTTTTGGCATAGTTTATAACTGCCTTAAAAACTATTACGATGGCAGGCGGGAAATAGATATCTGGCAAGCTCATTTTAAGCGGCTTAGCTACAGCCGGGAATACTCGGCACAGGATCTTGAAGCTCTTGTTTCTTTTTATGCTATGTTTAAAAAACATATTACGGCTATTAATAAGGCACAAAATTTCAAACAGCTTGAAAATACCGTATCCGCATTCTGTACTGCTTTTTTTGAGCAAAGTTTCAGCAGCAATGAAACAGGAGGATACTTTGAATATGCTTTAAAAGTCTTAAAAGACCTCACAGCAAACGCGGAAAGAGTAGATCTTCCGAAGCCTGATGCCGCGTTTAACCTATGGTTGTCAATCTTAAGAGAAAGGAAGTATGTACCGCAAAAACCCAAAAAGGGTATCGCAGTATATCCCTACAGGGTATCTGCCGGCATCAGACCCGCACACCACTTCATAATCAATGCATCACAAGCGAACACACAGTATATAATAAAAAAATACCCTTTTCTGCATATAAATGAAGAAACCAATCTGGATGAATATGATCTGGATTTAAGTGATCCTTTTCTTGCCCTCTATGCCTGTTCCGGCGAACAGACTTTCGTCAGTTTTGCTCGCAAGGATTTTAGCGATTCACACCTGCCACCCGGATTCTTCATTGCCGGTGGGACAATATGTGATTGCGATTCGGAAAGATTTATAAAAACTTCAGATCCCATACTGAAAGAAAGCAGACTGTGGACTTCAGGTAATACAGCCGCTCCGTTCGTACTTACACCCCTGCAAAAACGGGGATTCCTTTATGCTTATGCTTCAAGTTTAACAGCAAAGACAATCGATTATGTAAGCTCCCCGGCCAAAGAAAAAGCCATTATGAATATGATCACCCGGAAGCTTCCGCACGAAGGGGGAAAACTGCGTATTTCTCCGACAAGCCTTGGACTCTTTACGGAATGCCCTTTTTCCTTTCTGCTCTCCCAGGGTTTGGGAATAGTTTATGAGGTTTATGAACCGGAAATGCTTAATGCCCTGTGGGTGGGAGAAATCATTCATCGTATGCTCCACCATTTCTTTAAGACATTACAGGAGCGTGGTGAGGTATTCGAACCTGACAATATTGCCCGCTATGAAAAAGATATGGCTAAGAGTCTTTCAATTATCGAAAATTATTTTAATAAAAGCGAAGCAGTTCCCATTAAGCCGATTTGGGCGTATTTACAGCAAAGCCTTAAAGAGAACGGCAGCAGGTTTTTGGAAATTGAAGCCGAAACATTTCCATACTATCGGGTCGAACATTTGGAACATACCGTGGGCATAGACTGGGATAAACCTGCAGTAGCACTGCGCGGTAAAATAGATCGAGTTTGTGTAAAAGAAAATAACCATGCAATAATCGACTACAAAAAGAAAACAACCCCCTCCAAACAGGATATTTTTGCCATTAAGCACGAACCCTCTTCCTACCAAATGCCGTTTTATTATTTTCTGCTTAGAGAATCAGGCTATAACATCTTAA
The DNA here is from genome assembly GCA_964514135.1 of uncultured Spirochaetaceae bacterium. Taxonomy (GTDB): domain Bacteria; phylum Spirochaetota; class Spirochaetia; order SZUA-6; family RPPD01; genus JAFGGG01. The sequence goes on from CAZEPL010000047.1 coordinate 7,095, forward strand.
GTGCTTCATACTACTCATTTGAAAATGGCAGTTATGTGCATGTATTTAAACCTCACGATCCGCACGCTTTTGCCGGTCCTGAAGATATATCCAGAGCAGTAGAGATTACCAAACAAAACATTGTTGTCATGACAGATCGGATTGACTCCGGTGATTATACAATCCAAGCTCAAGGCAGAAGCCCAGGCTGTACGCATTGTCATTTTCGCGGCGTGTGCAGGCTTAAATTTGTTTTAGCATAAAATTAAAACTCATAAAAAGTACTTTGCCGGGCAAGACCGGCAAAACCGTACTTTTTAACTTTAGATTCAAACTGATCCCAGTTATCACCATAATGGGTAAGATACATTTTTTTCTTTAAGGTCTTAGGAAAATTATTTATCTCATCCAACGAAGCGTGAACACCGCCGGTAAAAAACTGACAGTCATGGAAAATAACTTCAAACCTGAATTTTTTTTCAAAATCGTATACAAGATCGAGATCATAACGCGTATCGCTGGTAAAAAGTATTCTATCATCAACAATCAGCCCGCAGCTCCAGAAAGAACTTTTCCAGCTGTCCGAATTGTCCGGAATGTGCTTGGTGCGCATCAGCTTTAACTTAATATTTCCCACCTGGGAACCGAATGTTTCTCTCGGATAGTTATTCAGATATACCGGGCGAATAATATTAAAAAAATCATAAAAAGAAAGGGTATTATTGGCACTGTCTTCATTAAAGGCGATACCGCCCCTCAATGACGTATCCCAGAGGATGTGCTGGTAGGCTTCCGTAATTATCATATTGGGTTTTTGTTTGGTTACATAACGCCCCATAAGTGCTATTTCTTCCAAACCGCCGATATGATCAGCATGTGAATGGGTAATAAGAATATTCTTGATTTGGGTTACGCTCACACCTACATCATAAAGTGCCTGCGGCCCTTTGGTACCCAAATCAATAAGCACATGATCGTTGCCTTTTATCACTAAAAGATTGGTTTGATTGTGTTTTTTAGAGAAAGCGCTTCCAACTCCGATAAAAAATAAACTAAGGGTTCCCTTGTTAATGAGCTCTAATTTTTTATTTTTCAAAGGTCTTAGTTTCATATTAATCCTATACTTATTAAATCGTAATAAAATGTGTCAATATTAATATATTTTTATATACGGGCTATTCTCTTTTTTCAAGCAGCAGTTCAAGTAATTGCTTTGCCATGTTTTTATTAAGCGCCTCATTATACTGAAGAGCATATTTTTCAGCATGATAGATATTTCCCGAATAATAGCGGGTAAAAATAAATAAAAAAATCACTCCGGCATCTAAATAATAACCGTCCAAAACTGTATACACAAGTAATGTACCTGCAGCCCCGTTGACCACCAGGGCATTTAATCCCTGCATGATGTTTCCGGTATACGCTTGCCCGGCTCCGGGCAGCAGTATCGAAAGAAAAATCGCCAAGTCTTTTGATTTATAGGGCAGCTTGCGGGCAGCAGTGAAAAGATCACATATTTGGTTTCTGGAAGACTCACTATAGGTGTCGGATTCTGCAAAATACTCTTTGATATTTTCTTCGGCTAATGTCCAGTTATAGGTGTAAATATACAACACCGTCAACAAAAAAAGACAACGTGCTCGATATCTTTTGTCCTCGGATAGGGCATAGATTTTAAGTAATTCCTTTTCCGCTTTTTTGTATGATTTCTTAGCGATAAGCAATTCAATGAAGGTAAATTTATACTCAAACCTTTGTTCACTGTCATCCGCAAACTTAATCGCAGTTTGCAGCACCTGCTCTGCCTGCTTCCAATCTTCCAACTCGCCATAACATAATGCCATTTTATAATAGACTTCTGCGAGCTTAAGAGCTGACTGATTAAAATAAACGAATCGTAAATACTCCGTGATCGCCTCATCGTAATAACCCTCCGCATAATAAAAATCCGCAAGCATTATCTGCGACTCATCTGCCCGGAGAGCGCTGCTTAAAAGAATAAAACAAAGAAGCAGAAGAAGCGATTTAGGGAAGTTGTGTTGCAATCGTCTCCCTCACTCTCTGGATTATTTTTTGTTCCTGTTCCTCATTATAAAGTTGAGTGGCAGTCACGGAACCGTAAATATTCCCTAAATAAAAAATACCGCCCACTGCCGTATAAATCCAACCCTTTACAGATCCAACCCCCTCATCATAAAAGCTGTAGGCTGCCATTCCGCCAAAAATACCGATTGTGATGAGTGAAAACATACCGTCCATAAAGCGACCCGCATAAATTTTCCCGCTTCCCGGTATAACACTTGAGAGGATACCGGCAAACACCGGGCTTTTAAAAGGAACTGCCTGCCCTTGCTTGGCAAAATTATGTAATTCAAGAGCCAGTCCACTATAAGACATCTGGGGCTGCCGCAGATAAATGTCGGTCAATAAAAAGGCGGCATCCCATTCGCTCAAACAGAGATTGTCGGCTGTCTCAAGCAGGAGTATCTGCGGGCTTTTTGCCTGGATTGCGCTGCGTGATTGAAGTATGACTAAGAGCGAGTCATGATATAATTCAAGCTTAAAAAAGCAGTAGGCCAGCTCATAATAGACAGCTTCTTTTTGAGCATCATCTACGGTAAGAGCGAGCGTTTTATTAAAGGTGGCTATAGCTCTACTATAATCTTCAGCGTATTTATAACAAAGTCCGATTTTAAACATTATAGCAGAGCCATTCTTATTCTGACTCAGGAACAAAAAACGTAAATACTCTCCCGCAGCCCGCTTAAACTCACCCTGCTCATAAAGCCATTCGGCAAAAGCATAGACTCTATCTGCGTCAGCAATAGTTTGATCCGCCCAGATCTGAGAACAAAATAGAAAAAGAATAATAACTGCTGCTTTAAAACCAGACATTATTTAGCTGCTTATTATATGGAGAATATTAAAATGCTGCAAGAGTATAGTTTTCTTAAAAAAACAGGGTTGCTAAATTTTTTGAATTCAATACAATTAAATTCTAATAAAGGAAAATAGAGCGTATGAAAAAAGGCCTGCTTTGTGTTACTGCAGTATTGTTGTTCGGTATTGGTATGGTAATCAATCTTAATGCCATTGAAGATACACGCGACCCGTTAGTCTTCGACCCGGGTTTAAGAATTTGGGGTGCGGACTTAGGCATAGGCTTTAGGGGTGTTCGCATGTTTCCCGATCTTGATACCATTCTCTGGTTCTACATCGGAGGCGGTTACGAGAACGTCGGGTATTTTCTCACCCCGGACGGCAATCCCTATGACGGAGATGAAAACGGCTATGATCCGGAAACCAGTCCGTTTTACTGGCGGGGGAGCGGCAGGTTTGATATAGGCATAGCACAGGGTATAACCTGGAATAGTGTTATAAATCAAAACGGCTTGGAGTTTTTTCTGTTTTACAGATTACGCTATGATCTGCATTTGGAGGATGACGAAGCCGGCAAGCCACAGCTTATGTTTCAAGCCCTGCATGCGGATCAGGAAGGCCTGTTTCAGAACTCTTTGTTTGCCGGTATAAGCTGGAACGATCTGGACAGTTCACATCCCCATCACCTCAAATCCGGAACGTATGCCGAGGCTTCCGTGGAATGGGGTCCCGAATTTATGTTGAACAACATCTTTGGAGTTGCCGATTTTTTACGGATAAATATTTTAGGAAAAGCCTTCCTGCCGCTTTGGGATCTGGATCCTCAGTACCCTGCCAATGTCCTGAGTATGTACCTGGGTATCAAGTTCAGTCTGGATTATACTTTCGGTAATAATATTCCTCTCAACGTGCTTAACACCTTCGGGGGGAGAAAGGTTATGCCCGGTCTGGGCTTTGCCCTGCGCGGTTATGAAGATTATCGCTTCTCCACTCCCCTTAAAGCTGTGGCAAATCTTGAGCTGCGTACAAATTTACCCGCCATCATGTTTCCTAATGTTATACCGGGGATTGTAGTCTATTTTGATGCCGGGTACTATAATTTTATCGCTGTTGAAGAACAGGATTTCCTTTTTTCTACCGGTGCGGGTATCTTTTTAAATATCTTTGATATTACGAGCATTACATTTTACACACATTTTCCGCTCAGCAGGGAGCTGGTGACAGGTGGCTATTGGGTGCCTTTTGCGGTTGAATTTGATTTACATTTTTAAAACATACTCTTTGTTAAAAGGCCATAGATAGAGTTAATAGCGCCCCCAAAACATTGCCCGAATATGTATACTCTCTGTTCTCATCCCCGATAAAGCCGGCAAGATCGAAAGTGAGGGTAAAATTATAAACCGGTGAATAGCT
>CAZEPL010000047.1:11466-16160 GCA_964514135.1 uncultured Spirochaetaceae bacterium
ACAAGCTCCTCTTCTATAAGATACAAACTACCGTCCGTATGCATCTTAGTGACGTTATCTCCATACGAAAGGCTGGCTTCGGCCCACACATCAAAATCAAACAGTGAGGTGGAAATATCGAAGCCGAACACAGGCACATCGTTCTTTTTTGCCCACGCCGAAAGCCCCATTTCCACGTTGCCCACTGTAAATTCCGCTTTACCGGCAAAGGCAAAATCGGAAATGTCTTCGGCAGCCGTGGCATCGATAAATCCGTACAGCGTAAGGGCCGTGCCGAAGGGAACCTGTACTTTAAGCCCGTAGATACCCTCGCGGCGTGCTTCCATATCCGTTATATTCTTTTTATCCCGGTTGAGTAAATCCGTAGGATTCCAGAAATAACCGCGTCCCCAGACCAGCACCTGTTTTCCCAATCTGAAATAGACCGCGTTGCTGATATTCATATCGATAAAGATTTCTTTTAATATCAATGCCAGATCGCTGTCTTCCAGATAGGTTACTTCTGCTAGCGGGCCACCAGTGGGATCAGTAAAAATATGGGTAACTTTCGCACCCTGCGGCAAATAACCCACGCTCAAGTTGGCAAAGGCCTTAAAACCCTTGCGCAGGCGCACATCCAGCATCAGATCTGCGCCCAGTAACGTAGTATACATATTATCATCGAACTCCGGCTGGTCTGAAAAGAAATCTCGATTAAAATAATAGCCGAACTGGCCCTGGATCTCTCCGGTAAGGGTAACCGACTCTTTATCGATTTTATCCGTTACATCGTCTTTTTCTACCTGTTCTTTGGGTACAATGATGTCGGACGAATCGGAAAACGGATCATCATCCGTAATAACAGGCGCCTCATCAGTAACCTGAGCCAAGAGCGCACCCTGGAAAAAAAGAAGCATACAACTCAAAATAACAAAATACCTGATCATCTTACGGCTCCGTTTATTTACTCAAGTTCTCAAGATACGGTTTGGTGAAAACATAATTATCTATCCTGTTTAAGGATATCCCAGACAGTTCTACTACGGACATATTACCCTCTTCAAAACGATCAATAAATTTCTGCCACAGCGGAATATACCTCCCCTGAATAACCGTATATTGAGTAAAATAGGCTGTCTCCATAAGCGTACCTGACAGTGAATAAGAGTCCGTCTTTAATACCAGAAATTTATCCCGCGTTAACCAGATTACCATTTTAGGATATTTGACATCACTCACTTTTGCGATTACCTCAACCCGATACACCGGTATTTTGGCAGATCCTAATGTTTCTTCAACAATAATCTCTTTACCAGAAGCATCCTTGGCCACGCGGTAAAGCTCCGTATATTTTCGCTGTTCCATATCACCCATACTGGCATCCGAACCGCCTATATTCTCATTACGGCCCACATGCTGAAAAGTCCGTGTATTGCGGCGGTACATGTACATATTGTCGCCGTCACTTAAATAGCCGTTGCCTTTTTCATTATCCGGCGCGGTCATAACGATTAAAAACGCATCATCTCTGTCCCGCCTGTAAAAAACGCATTCCAGAATACGTACACCCTGGTCTGGTTTTTGCTGGGTAATTTTAACCTTGGCGGTAATATCCTCGCTCATCTCCTGCTGTTCATCAATGGCCGCCAGTATCTGCGAACCAGCGGGCAGCGCCCAGAGCGTGCTGCCGAACAGGAAGCTGAAAATTAATTTTATTGCTATTCTTTTATACAATTTCTTCATAATGCTACTCCTCTCTTATTCATAGTGCCTGAGTGCTTCGGCTACAGACATCTTTGATGCTCTCCTCGAAGTAAAGAAAGCGATACAAAATGATATACACGTAATTATATAACAACTTAACAGAATCAAACTTATTCTTGGAACAAAGTGCAGATGCCCGTCCACCAGCAGCATGGTTAAGGGATTTTTACCCAGATCGAAGACAAACAGACTGAAAAGCTGCATAAGCCCCAGCGCAATAATTAATCCGACTACACATGAAATAACGGCTAAAAAAAAGATCTCCGACACAAAGGTGTTAACAATATCCGCCCGCTGCATACCGATTGCGCGGTTGGTACCGATTTCGCGCGTACGTTCCCGAATGGTCATGCGCAGGGTATTGATAACACCGATGAGAATTACAGCAAAAAGAATGAAAACCGCAGCCATACCGATGAAATTGAGCACATATTGCAGGCTGATGATCATGCTGGCCGTCTCATACATGGTTTGAACATCAACTACCGCGCCTTTCCATTCGCCTTTGCGCAGATCCTGGTACTTTTTCATATAGGCATCGCTGTCCGCACTGCGATCCAGGAGAATATATTGTAAAACCAGTGCTGGTGCCAGCGGATGTTCTTCTGCGAACTTTGGCTCAAGCTCCGGCAGATAACTAAAGTAATTATTATAGAACACTTCCTCATGCACAAAAGCCGTATTATTCAGTTCGGGTGAGTTGGTGCTGAATAAAGCGACAACTTTAAGCTCATCAGCTCTATCCGTCTGGTCGAATCTGGGTCGATAACTGAAAGACAGGGTGTCTCCCGGCACCACACCAAGTTCCTGTGCTTTTTGCTCACCAAGCAGTATGCCTGTTTCTTCATCTTTTAGTTGGGCGATGTCACCTGCTGTTACCGTAAAGTAGTCCGTATATATAGCCATGCTCTCATCATCCGTGAGCAGCGCGAGTAAATCCAGTTCGGACTCTCCGTTTAGGGAAGTAACACCGGCTGTAATTCCCGCGATATCGGGTTTAAGCGCGGCATGCAGTTTATTGGCTTTCTCTATCACCGACATAGGATTCTCCAGATTTTTCATATTCATTACAATCCCAATCGATTCTTGTTCGCGCATATTCAAAAGCTCCCTGCATTTGTCCTCTCTCATAAAAGAGACCATATCCATAAACATACTCTGAGATTCGGCTATGGCCCGCACGGTTAATACGGCCGACTGTACCTGTCCGGAAAAAGTATTTAATCTCACTTTTACCGTATCACCGAGCTTTACGTTAAGATCATCAGCTGTTTGCTGAAAGAGAAAAATGGCATCCTCTTCTGTGTTTAAGAGAACATCTTCCACAGAACCTTCTACCATCTTCATCTGCTGTAAAAATGGATCATCCAAATCATCACTCGACATACCTATTAAAACAACATTGGACGTCTTTCCGTTACCAAGACAACGCACAAAACTGCCTACTTCACTGTAAATCTCACCTATACCATCTACTGTTTCCTCGGCAATCCGCATAAAGCGATCCGTTTCTCTTATGATCTGTTTAAAGGAGTTGGTATTTTCAGTCATCTCGATCCGGATATGTCCGGACATATATACCAACACTTTATTAAACAGGATATCGGTTATTCCGCTGGTAAAGGCGAACACCAGGATCAAGATACACATACTGACAGCCATACATATCCCTAAAAGGATGTTACGCCGTCTTTGTCTGATTAAATTTCTAAAACTAATTTTTGTTACTACACTCATTATCATCACCTCATATTAGCTTCTGTTAACAGCATCCAGGGGTTTTATCTTTCCCGCCAAATAAACCGGATAGATCATGGCAAGACTTGTAAGAAAAGCCAGCTGCACAACTCCCCCTATTAAGCCAAAAACATCAATAACCGGCTTGAAAGTATCTCCGCCGAAAAGAATATGGAGCATCTCCTGATTACCGGCCTGTATATTGGCAAGCTGGAGTAAACCTACACAACCAATCCCCACAAATATTCCGATTGCACTGAACACAAAAGAAAGGATAAAGATTTCCAAAATAAACATATGGCTGATAAAGTAGCCTTTAAGCGCTCCGATTGCCCTCATCATGCCCAGCTCTTCCGTTCTCTCCATAGCGGCCAGACTTAAAGTATTGGCAATAATAATAACGGCAACAAAGAAGAGTATTAACACAAATATCGAAACCGATCCCTGCATCATGCCCGCCATTTGAACCACCTGACCTGAAGCGGTTTTCCAGTCAATAACCCTGGCATCCGTACCACTTTGCTCGATGGCCTGATTAAGGAGCTCAGTTCCCTGTTCAATGGAAACACCGGGTTTAAGTTTTACTGATACATAATTAAAAGCCCCGCTGTCCAGGTTAACTGCGCCCGCTTCTCTTTGAGTCTGCTTCTGAATGCTTTCAATATCATAACTTTCTTCAGTAATGACCGCGTCGGCAAAGATATCGTCCCCGCCAAAAATATCGTCATCACTTATTACATCCAAAGAGGTCTGTTCCTCTTCTGATAAATCCACAATTGTGGATTCGGCTGTAAAATAACCGAAACACTCTCTAAAGGATTCCAAATCTAAAAAACTCATTTCCTTCATTACTTGGTTTAAGGCTTCATACCTGATAATACCTATGATAGGCAGCCTGATATCCGTATTTAAGGAATCGCCGCCCCAGCCCATAAACACCAGATCATATCTCACAGGAAGCTCCCCCGCCCGGTAATCCTCGAGTGCATCTTCGGTAAGATTATCAACATTTATTTCTTCACCTTCGGGCAGCACCCAGTGGCCGGTAAACTTATAGATATCTTCTCGTGTTCCGGTTGAAATAAGAATACCGTGCTCTCCATTCTTCAGATATCTTCCTTCTATCAGCAGTACATTGTTCTGAAAAGTGCGCTGATAATCTTCGAAATTGACTCCAACCGCTAATATGCCCCACATAGTATCTTCCAGTCCCA
>CAZEPL010000047.1:16260-28283 GCA_964514135.1 uncultured Spirochaetaceae bacterium
CCTATAATCAGGCTTTTAACCTTATGTCTTAGAATATTTCTCCATGCTATTTTTAAAATGAGCATCGCTTTGCCCCCTTATGCTACGATTTTTCCATCTCGGATTTTGGTGATGGACTTTGCATACTTTAATATTTCCGGATCATGGGTGGAAAATATAAAGGTGGTCTTTTCGGTTTTGTTAAGCTCTTTCATAAGCAATAGTATTTTTTCACCTGTTTCCGAGTCCAGATTAGCCGTAGGCTCATCCGCCAAAACTATATCCGGATTGGTCACCAGCGCCCTGGCGATAGCCACACGCTGTCTTTGCCCCCCGGATAATTCGTAAGGCCTGTGATTTATATGCTCGGTAAGACCCACCTCTTCGATTAATTTCTCGGCCCTCTCTTTTACCTGCTTCTTGGTATAATTCTTGCTCTTCATTAATAGAAGAGGAAACTCCACATTTTCCCTAACATTCAAAACAGGAATCAGGTTAAATGTCTGGAAAATAAAGCCGATGGAATGCAGACGTAAAAGAGTAAGGTTGTAATCGGTCATGGCAGTTACATCTTTACCATGTACTTTGACAACTCCGGAGGAAGCCTGATCGATACACCCTATTATATTCAATAGGGTTGTTTTACCGCTTCCTGAAGGGCCTACAATTGAAGTAAAATCACCCTCTTTTACAACCAGCTCGACACCTCTGAGAGCATGAACTGATGTTTTGCCTAACGGGTACTCCTTTACAACATCTTTTAGCTCAATGACATTCATTTTATTCTCCTCATGAATAGAATATTAATAAAAGTACAAATAATTAATCAAATAGTCAATATTTTTAATAAAAAATTAGTAAAATTAACATATTTTTAAAATATAATGCATTTCTTTACAATTTTTAATAAATACCTTTAATAAGATACTAATAAATATGCAGAGGGACAATTTTTTTCAAAAAAAATAATGATTATTCCTTATAAGACGGAAAAGGATTAGAAATATTGTATTGCTTATTATTTTTGTCTGATTTCGATTAATGTTCCATCTGGATCACAGCAGAAGAAAAAGCGACCGCCTATTAATTCGGTTATAAAGCGTGTACCGGCAAATTTCAGCTCTTCAAAACAAGCATTGATATCATCAACATTGAGGGCGATATGATTTAATCCCTGAGTTCTCAATGCTTCCGCCAATGACGAAGGCCTGACCGGATTTTTAGCAATTTTATAGGGCATAAGTACTTCGATCATCATGTGACCGTTCGATAATGTTGCGCCTTTTATTTCAAATTCCTGTTTTTCAAAGCGTTTTATTTCTTCAAATCCGAAAAAATCTTTATACCATTTTATCGCATTATCTAAATCCGCAGTACTAATTGCGATATGAGCTAAATCCATAATTACAACTCCTTAAAATGCGTTATATCACTCATGAGGATTAATAATTACTTTTAAACAGTTTTTGCCCTGGGCCGCAGTTTTAAAACCTTTTTCGATATCGGCAAGCGGAAATCTATGGGTAATCATATCTTTTACGGTAATGTTTCCGCAGCGAATGAGCTCCATGGCCTGCATATTGTCCAAGGGAGCCGCACCGTAACATGTTTTGAGAGTTACATCATCTCTCCAAAACGGATTGAAATCAATATCGATTGTTTCGCCTGGTTTGGGTACGGCAAAGAAGTTGATTAATCCTCCTTTGTCAACGCAGTGGACGGCTTGCCTGGCCGCGGCTAAAACTCCCGCACAAATAATCACCTTGTCCGCCAATCTTCCGTTATTAACCTTTCTTATAAAGGATGGAACATCGTTATCCGCTTTAACGGTATGCTCCGCACCATATTCCTTAGCTGCCTTGAGACGAAATTCATCCAGATCGGTGGCAATTATCCGTCCGGCACCTAAAGCCCTGGCTAATTTGATCATTAATAATCCGATAATTCCGCTGCCTAACACTACTAAACACTCTCCGGGCTTTAACTCTGCAGCCCTTAATCCTCTTACCGCGGTACCCAAAGGCTCGATGAATGTGGCCTGTTCATAAGACATTGAATCAGGTAACACAAAGGTACCTGTTTCAAGGCTTTTCCCCGATACTTTCAGGTATTCCGAAAACCCGCCGGGATAATGATTATTTACTCTCTGGAATACGTCACAAGCCGTATTATGCCCCGTAAAGCAGTAACGGCAGCTTTCACACGGCACATGATGAGTGGAGAACACCCGGTCTCCTTTTTTATACTTTTTTATATTGGCACCAACCTCTACAACTTCTCCGCTCAGTTCATGCCCAAGCACAAGAGGGGCTTTTTTTATCCGGTACCATTCCATGATATCACTGCCGCAGATTCCGCAGGCCAGAACTTTAATCAGTATTTCATCCTCAGTTATAACGGGAATATCCAACTCCTGAACCTCTACTTTGCTATTGTTATAATACATCCCCACTCGCATAACTTATTCTTGTACGATAACTCCTTTTAAATATTAAAATTTCTCACAGAGCTCACAAAGCTCACAGAGAAAAGATGTAATAAAATTAATATCTCTGTGTCCTCCGTGTGCTCCGTGAGAGATATCTTTGTTTTACATAAACTGTCAGCGTGCTCTGTGTAAAATATTTTATTTACCTTGGCTTTTCAAATCAAGATACATCTCATACGCCTTATCCGGCTTCGATCCGTTATGCACAACCTCTCTTACAGACTTTATCATAGCAACCGGTGCATCGGCTTGAAAGATATTCCGGCCCATATCCACTCCGGCCGCGCCATCTTGTATCGCATTATAGGCCATGGTAAGGGCATCTTTTTCCGGAATCTTTTTTCCGCCCGCAATTACAATAGGAACGGGGCAGACAGCGGTTACGGTATCAAAGCCTTCCTCTACATAATATGTTTTTACATATGTGGCACCGAGCTCCGCCAGCATACGTGTTGCCAGCCTTATGTATTTGGCGTCTCTGGTCAACTCTTTACCCACTGCGGTAACTCCGAGTGTGGCAATACCGTACTTGTTGCCCATATCCACAAGCCGCGTCATGTTATGTATGCTCTGGGTCTCATACTGACCGCCCACAAACACCTGCACAGCCATAGCAGCCGCGTTTAAGCGGATAGCTTCTTCTATGTCCAACGCGATCTGTTCGTTTGAAAGCTCTTTTAAAATACTGGGGCCGCCGCTTGCTCTTAAAACTATGCCATTGGTATACGTAGGGGGAATAATTGAACGCAAGATTCCCCTGGTAAGCATCAAGGTGTCTGTATATGGTAAAAGCGGTAAAATAGTAACATCTATACGCTCCAGTCCTGTTGTAGGACCCTGGAAATATCCGTGGTCAAAGGCAAGCATCACGGTTTTCCCCGATTTGGGATTAAAAATGTTGGACATTCTGTTTTGCAAACCCCAACCATAGGCGTTTAAGCCTTTTAAGAAAAACGGCTGGCTTTTGGCTGGAATATCCACATAATATTCTTTTTGCTTTTTGGATTGATCTGCTTCCGGCATAATAATTTCCTTTCGTTTGGCTTGTTTTTAGTAATTCTTATTTTAAAAACCATATTATCATAATATAAAATATATCATTAGGCAACGAAATAAATATACAGTAATTATTAAGAAATCTGTGATTATAAGCGGAATATTTTGCCGCATAAGGTGCTTTCTTAACCCCGAAGCAGAGCTTCGGGGTATTCACGCGCTGCAAGAAAGCAACATTTCGGTTGCGACTTATAGCTACAATATGATTTAATTTGGCATAATTATATGCATTTGTATACAGTTATAATTACTCAGTACAACCGATCGATTGAAGATATTCCACCATGGCTGTGAATTTTCTTTGTTTTGTATATTTAATGGGGGACATTTCCTTACTATAGGCCATTGGTATTTTCACTTCATTAATATCACATCCCAATAGTATCAGCTTTTTAAGGACGAGTAATTGATTATTCCGGATCGCAAATATGATAGGGGTTTCACCATTTGATGATTTTGTATCACGATCGATACCGTTTTTAACAAGCATTTCAACAAAGTTGGCTTGTCCGTTTAAACTGGCAAGATGAATCGCTTCAATTTCGTCAACTAGATAGAAGAGAGTCGCATGTTTATCTACCCCGTTTTTTAAAAGTCCTTTCCCCAGATTGACATTACCAAAAAAAGCAGACGCCATAAATGGTGTTAGCCCGATTTTATTTCTCACTTCATAATCTAAACCATTTTCTTTAATAAATTTGTTTACAACATCAAACGGAGCATCAGTGCAAATGGTCATCAGTTTTTCGATATTTTTTAGTCGTGTTATATAATCACTAAAAGAGTTCCCCGCAATTTCTTCTTTATCCGTTTTTATAATCACAAAATCAGTCCGTCCATAACTGATGGCCCTAATAACCGCATCTTTTTCATTGAGATAAACTAATGAGTAGTTACAGGTTTCCGTTGGTTCAAGCGTTTTGAAACTAAAAATACCAAACTCCGCCATTGTCTCCCGATTAGACGGATTACTGCAAATTGTAAAGTCGCCATTCTTTAACTCCACAATCAGTTCAAGATCGTTCATAGGAAATTGTTTAACTTGTTTTTCAGTATTATTAGTAATGGATATATTGACTGTTGTGATTACTGTTCCAGCCTTTTTTGGGCTAAAGATTTGATTACCTGATACTACTTGTGATATTCCTGTCGTGATTGAAGTGATGTTGATCACGAGTCCGGTTTGTGTTGTAATCGGTTTCAGATCACCAAGTTCGAGGGGTGGGATTGATTTTCCTGTGCTAATGCAAGAGAGTAATAAAAAGATAATTCCAATTATTGAAAAAAATCTTGTGACCATAAATCACCTCCAATTCTTTCTATATAAATAGTAATTTCGAATAATATAGCATTATAAATCATTGTGCTTTATTGATAGTTAAACTTATAATCTTGTGCTATGTTTTTACAGCGCAAAAAATAAAAATGTCCGATAATAGTACGTATTTTTTTATATCCTGCCCATTACGTAAAGAATAGCAATATAAAAAATGTTTTTCAAGGCGTTTCTGATAAAAAGCGAAAAATGGTTTAAAAAGAAACGGGGTATCTCCTATTTTACAGTTTCCAAGTACGTATAGGGGTGTAGATTGGTACATTATATCCGAACAATATTTATTTACTCACTCAACCATTATAAATGATTCTTCCATTAGCTTATTCATACGAATTGCATACTCTCACTCTTGTATGTTTACTATAATTTTCATATTATTATTATGTCATGAGTTAAAGCTTTAACTGGCGACTCCAGGTAAAGTGTATGGCCTTAGGTATTCACCGCCGGGTATGGTATTTATTACGAAATCTGTGATTATAAACTTAGAATAGCTGTTTAAATAGTATTTAATAAAAAATATATGATATGCTACAGAAAATCAACAAAAGGAGACGGGAATTGACTGTATTCAAAAAAAGTATCCTCAATTTTGTTACAGTTCTATTTTTCCTCTCTTTTATCATACAAATTACACATACAGAAACTAAAACTAATGTAATTTTAGCAAAAGCGGGCAGCAAGGTAGTCTTGTTTTCAGACGGTACACCACGACACATTACCCTTGCTGAAAATTGGGAAAATCCTAACAAATCTGTAATAAAGGCTGGTACTGATATTGTGTTTTATGAAAATGGACAATTGCAAAGCTGCATTTTAGCTGAAAACTGGAAAGCCCCTAATGGTATGTTATTAAAAGCCGGTACTAAGGTTGTTGCATATAAAAATGCAAATCCACAAAAAATTACATTAGCTGAAAATTGGAAACATCCTGATGGAATGATATTCAAGGCGGGTACTGATGTTCTCTGGTATGAAAGTGGACAATTGCAAAGCTGCGTTTTGGCTGAAAACTGGAGAGCTCAAAATGGAGCCTTACATAAAGCCGATACTAAGGTGGCCTTATATGAAAATGGAAAAATTTACCTTGGCTGAAAACTGGAAAACTCTTGAGGGAATGGTATTAAAGGCCGGAACTGAAGTTTTTTGGTATGATAATGGAAAACTCAAAAGTTTCACTTTAGCAGAAGATTGGCAAATACCATTAGAATGATAATAATCCATTATATAACACCTTTCCGCGGACCGCACTCAACAACCTTACCCCGATCCAGCCTCAGCACATGAGTTATACACTGCGGTAATTCAGCTTCATAGTGGGTTACACATATCATATTAATTTCCACCTGCGCACAAAGCGTGTCCAAAAGACGTGTAATAACCTTAAGCCTGCCTGTATCCAAACCCTGGTACGGCTCATTAAGCACGAGCAGCTCGGGTTGCTTAACCAGCGCCCGGCACAAAAGCACAAGGCGCTGCTCACCCACCGAAAGCGTATTAAAAGCTGCGTCAGCTGTATGCAAGATGCCTAATGCTTCTAACCACTGACGTGCTTTATCCTGCTGCTCTTTTGAACAGATACGGTGCAATCCTACAGAATCAAAATACCCAGAGCAGACTACACTTAGGCAGTCGGTTCTTCCCGCGTAATACTCCCGCAGCTCGGGTGAAACCCAGCCGATGCGATGCTTGATATACCAGATGCTTTCACCGCTTCCCCGCCTTCTGCCGAACAGACTGATTTCATTCTTATAGCCTTGAGGATTATCAGCCAGGATCAGGCTTAACAAGGTAGATTTACCGGCACCGTTCGGCCCCAGAAGCGCCCAGTTTTCACCCCTGTGCATACGCCAATTTATCCGGGAAAGAACATCCACTCCGTCATACGTAACCGTTACATTTTTCATACTGATAAGAAGAGGATCTGCCGGAGCACTCACTTTTTTAAAAGCAGGAAAAGTAATCTTTGTATTAATCTTCTTGTTTTCCCTGACAGACAGCTCCCGCGTATACGCCGAATCTAATATATCCTGTTTCTTTCCCATGGCAACAATTTTACCGGAAGCCAAACAGAGTATATGAGTAATGCCGGGGAGGATATCATCCGGTCTGGAAGTAAGAAGCAGTAAATGCAATCCCGGAGTTGTAATGAGCTTCCCAAGGATAACCGTTAAGTCCTGCCGCGAACCGGCATCCAACCCCACAAAAGGATCGTCAAGAATAAGCAGTTTCGGTGACTACATGAGTGCCCGCGCCAGCAGCACTTTCTGTACTTCGCCGTTTGATAAATAGAGCAGCTTGCGCTTGAGCAGATAGCTAATGCCCAGCAGCTTTACCGCCTGCCGTCTTCGTGCTTCATAGATATCTTTGTGCAGCTTTAATGGAGTTTTATCGTGCAGAGAGATACGCTCTATACTTTCACCGGTCAGTACTTGCTTAACCAACGGAGAATCATCGCCTTCCATACTCTGCCAGCGTGCCTGATGATAACTGGCCTGGGTAAGCATAAGCTTCTTGTGCTCATCGGGTGAGATAATGAGTATCTCACCTTTATTATAGTATGTTCTCCCCGGGTCCGTTTTCTGCTGATCAAAGAAATAGCGTATAGTTCCGCGGGAAAAAGCTATTTGCCTTAAGAGTATTTTAACCAGTATTGATTTACCGGAAGCATAATGCTTTATATAACAAACTTTGCCCAAGATCAATATACGTAATGAAGATGATTAATCCAAAGCCAACGGTTATCTCTATATACACTTGTACTTTTATAACGGTTCTCGTATGATATATTGAGAATATATAATCTTATAAAAAATGGGGACATCAATGAAAATTATAAGGTTAGAGAAGATGAGTGGACATATATTTATGATTCCAATACAAATCTCACGATGTATTTTGAGAACAACAGAGTTATTAAAATTAGTCTTTGGATGGGTTTGTAGTAATTCTTCTTAATATGTGTGGAGAGGCTGCTATGACCGAAAAAAATAACTGGCAACAAGAAGTAAAGAGAGTAGCGGAAGGTATTCGCCGCAGAGTACTGGAGCATACCGTTAAAAATAACGGCGGATACTTAAGCCAGGCCTGCTCCGCAGCTGAGATTCTTGCTACTCTTTATGTATACATAATGAAGCTGGGTTCCAGTACCGCGCCTATGGTTCCCCCGCCCTTTCAGGGTGTGCCGAGTATCAACAACCCCGACTACACAAGCGGCGCCGGTTATAATGGTCCCGCCACCCCGGATTTTGATAGATTTTTCTTAAGTCCGGCGCATTATGCTCTTGTACTTTATACAGTATTAATCGAAACAGGGCGAATGGCCCCGGAAGGACTTTCTCAGTTTAACCAGGACGGAAGCACGGTGGAAATGATAGGCGCCGAACATTCCCCCGGTTTTGAGATGATGGGCGGAGCATTGGCACAGACCTTGAGTCAGGCGGGGGGAATCGCCTTGGCCAGAAAACTTCGCGAACAAAAGGCACGGATCTGGGTTTTCATGTCCGACGGCGAGTTTCAGGAAGGCCAGGTGTGGGAGGCTTTTCAAACCCTGTCGCATTATAAAGTCGACAACATCACTGTGTATGTTGATGTAAACGGCCAGCAGTGTGACGGGGAGATCCGGAATGTCATGGGAATAAAACCCCTGGATCAGCGCCTGCAGTCCTTCGGCGCCAGAGTGATTAAAGTAGACGGCCATGATATCACTGCACTTTCCGCGGCAGCATCGTACAAGGCCGACGGCCGGCCGCTGTCCGTACTGTGCTATACGGACCCCTGTCGGAAAATAAGTCTGCTGGAAAAACGCAGACCCAAACTGCACTACGTACGTTTTAAAAACAAAGCCGAGCGGCAGGAATATGCGGCCTTATTCCATAAGAATATGCCTGCCGGTCACACGCTGTGAGGAGACGGTAATGGAGACAGTTGCCAGGGTTCATGAGAACAACCTTGTTAAGTGGGCAAAAAACAGGCCGGAAGTAGTAGTGCTTTCCGCCGACCTCACAGGCTCGACCGAAATCGGCCTGTTTGCAGAAACCTACCCCGACCGCTTCTTTTCTATGGGTGTGGCCGAGCAGAACATGCTGAGCTTTGCCGCCGGTATGGCGCGGGAAGGATTTATCCCCTTTGTGCATACCTTTGCGGTCTTTATCTACCGTCAGGCTCTCAATCAGATAATAAGCTCTATAGCCTATTCGAATCTTCCGGTAAAAATGTTCGGATTTCTTCCCGGTATCACCACTCCCGGCGGCGCTACTCATCAGGCGATCGAGGATGTGGCGGTTATGCGCGCGATTCCCAATATGGTTATTTATGAGCCGGGGGATGCCACGGAAATAGAAAGTGTACTGGATGCGGTTGCACAAACTCCGGCGCCGGTATATGTACGAATGCTCAGAGGAGAAGTGCCCCGTCTTTTTTCTAAAACCGAAGCGTTTACTGCCGACAGGGCCAGGGTTTTGAGCCGGGGGGATGACCTCACCCTGCTTTCATCCGGTATCTGCACGGAAGAGGCTATGAGAGCAACAGCTGCTTTTCAGGCCAGAGGCGTTAACATACTCCACCTGCACATTTCAACCCACAAACCGTTTACAGATCCGGCAGTTTTGGACGCGCTCTCCGCACCCCGCTACGGCGTTATCACTATGGAAAACCACTCTATTGTTGGAGGGCTGGGCAGCGCCGTTGCCGAGCTTATGGCTGAAAACGGAATCGGAAAGCGCCTTGCTCGCGTCGGCCTTAAAGACACCTTTGCTCACGGCGGCGGCAGAGCCTATCTGATGCGCTACTATTCTCTGGACGCCCTTACCCTGGTAAATCGGGTCGAAACACTCATCGGAGAAAAGCTCGGTATCACCGAAAATAATCTGGCCGCCGTGCGCTTGGAACACGCACACAGCAAGGCAAAAGAGGAGGATCTCTGAATGGAGCACTCACCACGCTTGGCTTTGAGCAACAAGCGCTTTACAGTAACTTATACTCTTACCGGTACAAAACAGGAATGCCTGTTAAAAGCCAGGGACATCTGCTACGAACAAACCGTCGAATTCCCTGAAGACCTCACTCCCACAGGAGATATCGGTAATCACATCGTCGGCCACATAGAAGATTTCAGAGAGTTAAGTCAAAAACGCTTTCAGACCGATATCAGCTTTGCCGTGGAAAGCGCAGGCGCAGAGCTTACCCAGCTTTTAAATGTCATATTCGGTAATATCAGCCTTAAACCGGGTATAAAGGTGGAAAAAGTTAATCTTCCCGCGGAAATCCTATGCCTGTTTACAGGACCAAAGTTCGGGCAGCGGGGCTTCCGAAAGGCGCTGCGGGTATACAAGCGGCCCCTTATCTGTACAGCTTTAAAACCCATGGGATTAAGTGCTCAGGACCTGGCCGGGCAGGCCTCCCTTTTCGCGCTTGGCGGAATAGATATCATCAAAGACGACCACGGGCTTGCGGACCAGCCGTTTTGTCCTTTTGAGGAAAGAGTGCAAAGGTGCAGCGAGGCCGTACGCAACGCCAATCAAAAAACAGGAAAATCCTCGATTTACGCGCCCAATATTACCGCGCCGGCAAACCGTGTTCTCGAAAGAGCCCGGTTTGCCAAAAAAAACGCTGCCGGTGCATTGCTTATTACTCCGGGTCTTACGGGTTTGGACAGCATGCGTCTGCTGGCTCAAGAACAGGTATTCGGTCTGCCGCTTATGAGCCATCCCGCTTTTTGGGGCAGTTTCGTCACATCACCGCACAGCGGACTCTCTCATTACTTTTTATACGGACAGCTGATGCGTCTTGCCGGAGCGGATGCAGTGATTTATCCTCATTCCGGAGGGCGTTTTTCCTTCAGCAGAGAAGAATGCACGGATATTGTGCGCGGCTGTAATGATAACCTCGGAAATCTTAAAGCGATCTTCCCCGCACCCGGCGGGGGCATGACCAGGGACAGACTACACGACATGCTGTCCATGTACGGCCGCGATTTTATCCTGCTGATAGGCGGAGAGCTGCACCGGTACGGTGGGAATTTGTCGGAAAACAGCCGCCGCTTGGTGGAGATGCTGGAAAAGGCGTAAGAGCAAAGCGGACAGTCAAAGCATGATTAAATTATAACCGAACAGCGGCAATTCGGCAAACACGAGGAAGCTGACGGCCGCAGCTTCCTCAGATCAATATGGTTATTCAAACTACGGATGTCCGTGCATGGTTATAGATTGTATATTTTAACAGACAGTATTTTTTCTTTACAGGCGTAATTTTTTTTGCTATACTTGTAGCAAATCAATTAAGGAGGATGACGTGATCTCAAAAGACAAATCAATTCAGGTCTCAAAATTCGGTACGAAAAATACCGCAATCAAAACCAAATTTTCCGTAGATCCCATTGTGGCAACCATGGAACAGGAATTAAAAAAGCGGCTTTCAAAGCAGGGCTATTCCGTAGCTCCAAGCGGTTCCGTTACCATTCAGGGCAATTTTGTAATGATCAATGAAGGCAGCAGATTTTTACGCTGGTTTATCGGTCCTTTCGGCGCGGGCACCACCAAACTTGAAGTTGAGGGCAAAATAACTGAGAAGGGCAAAGAGTTAAAAAGTTTTAACCTGAAACAAAAGGGTTACGGTGGTTTCGGCGGCGGGAACAGCCAGCAGCTACTGTTAGGTTCCACCCGTGGAATAGCCAAAAAAATTGTAAAGCTTATGCAGAGCGAATAGAAAGGTGCGTCATGCAAAGCGAGAATAAAAGAAGCAGAAGACAATGGGAAGCCTATCTGGAGATCAATGCCAATAAAATCGAGGAACCTATTCTTTTAAAAGAAATGACAGCCGACGGATACCCCGAACAGGAAGTAAGAGAGCTTATTGCCAGATATAAACGCAAATCCACAGGCCTAAATGTGGGATTAATGATAGGCGGTTTAGTGCTATTCCTTATCGGCATCGCACTTAGTCAGGCCTCTTATGAGGCCGCTTCCGGCGGAGGAACTTATTACATGTTCTGGGGCGCATGGATTGTAGGCATAGTAACCTTTTTTTTAGGACTTTTCAGATTTATTACCAAAAAATAAATTTATGCATTGCGAGATTATTCGCTTATATTTCCGCGCAGCGCCTTAAGCCGTCCTTTTTTTTCTTATTGCCAAGGCGCTTTTGTTTTGTATGGGCGCAGATTGT
>CAZEPL010000047.1:28383-31044 GCA_964514135.1 uncultured Spirochaetaceae bacterium
ATTGTGGAAGTTTAAGCTTAAAGAAGTTGATGAGTGGATAAAGAAGGGCAAAGCGGGGTAAAAGGGAAAGTAAGATGCAGGATATAACAAAACTTGAAAAACGACTATGGGAAGCCGCTGACCAGCTGCGGGCAAACTCCAAACTCACACAAACGGAGTATTCCATGCCCGTGTTGGGACTTATTTTCCTGCGCTACGCCTTTAACCGTTTTCTGATAGCTACAGAAGAAATCGAAAAAAATCTTCCCACAAGAGATGGTAAAACACGCGCCATCGCTAAAGAAGATTATAAAGGAAAGTCCGCGCTGTATCTCCCTGAACAATCACGATACGATTATCTGCTGAATCTACCGCAAGGAGAAGATCCCCCAAAAGCTGTAAATGAAGCTATGGACGCAATAGAAGCAGACAATGAGAGTCTTTCGGGAGTATTGCCTAAGGATTATCATATATTCAGTAGCGATCTACTGACTTTATTGTTAAAAATATTTAATGATGAAACATTGCAAAAAGCCACGGGTGATATATTCGGGCAGATTTATGAGTATTTTCTTATGAACTTTGCTATGGCGGGGGCAGGAGAAAAAGGAGAATTTTTTACTCCCAGTTCTCTGGTGCAGACAATCGTGAATGTTATTGAACCCAATCATGGGATTGTGTTTGACCCCGCCTGCGGTTCAGGTGGCATGTTTGTTCAAACCGGGCATTTTATGCACATACAAGGTAAAAATCCCGCTTCGGTTCTTACTTTTTACGGGCAGGAAAAGACATCCACAACCATCCGCTTAGCCAGAATGAACCTTGCTGTGCATGGGATCGAAGGAAAAATCGCGGAAGCCAATACCTTTTATCAGGACGAACATAACCTTTATAAAAAAGCTGATTTTGTGATGGCCAATCCTCCGTTTAATGTTGACGGCGTGGATGCGGAAAAAGTCAAGGCGGACCACAGACTTCCTTTTGGACTTCCCGGAGTGAATAAGAAAAAGCAGGTTTCCAATGGCAATTATCTGTGGATTTCCTATTTTTACAGTTATATGAATGAAACAGGCCGGGCCGGTTTTGTCATGTCCAGTCAGGCTTCCAGCGCGGGAGGCGGAGAAAAGGAAGTGCGCAGGAAACTGATAGAAACAGGCTCAGTGGATGTGATGATCGCCATCCGCTCCAACTTTTTTTACACCCTGTCCGTTCCCTGTGAGCTATGGTTTCTCAATAACAATAAACCCAAGGATATGAAAAACAAAGTGCTGATGCTCGACGCGCGCAATACCTACCGCATGGTCACCCGGCGCGTCTATGATTTTTCACCGGAACAGCTAAAGAGTATCACTTCTATTGTGTGGCTTTATAGGGGAGAAAAAGAGAAGTATCTGTCTTTAATAGAAGAATATTTTAAAACAATGTTATCACATGACGTACGCATTGAAGTGGAGATTAATGAGTATTTATCCGCCGCGAAACAATACGACGGACAAGAGGAAGCACTAAATAAGTTAAGAGAAGAAGCAAAAATATGCGCAAGCCGTATTAAAGACTATACAAAAGCATACGGCAATGTAAAGACAAACACTGAACAGGCAAAAGCCTACGCTCAAATTGAAGAGATTATAGTTGAACTCAAAAACATACGAAAACTACTGGAACAGTCTTTTAAAGCGATAATTGAAAGCTTCAATCAAAAACGCAACAGCAAAAAACAGAAAGCCGAGCTGGAACAGGTGCATGAAAATGCTCTGGAATCAATTAAACAGACTCTTTATTTTCACAAACAAATCGGCTGGCACATAAACCACTTTCCCAAAGCCGAACTTATTGACGTTCCGGGACTTGTTAAGCTGGTGGATAAAAAGGAAATAGAAGAAAACGATTACAGCCTTACCCCCGGCCGTTACGTGGGAGTGGCCCCGGAAGAAGAAGACGAAGATTTTAACTTTGAACAGACCATGCTGGAGATACACCGGGAACTGGCGCAGTTGAATGAAGAAGCCGTCAAACTTGCAGAGGTAATACAGAGTAATTTTGAGGAGCTGGGGATAACAGAATGACAGAAGCAGAACTGGATTTTATCCTTAAACAAGTAGAGGGCCAATTTATTGAAGTCTACAAAAACAAGCTGGTTGTGTTTAATCCGGAAGGTCTGGTGAAGTGGATGAATCCTGCGGATTTCGACAAGGTTAGTAAAATCAGGAATCCTATTATTGCTTCTTTACTATCTCGAACTATTTATGTTGAAAAGATGGGAACAGGAATAAAAAGGATGAGCACTGCAATGGCAGAGGCCGGTTTTACCGAGCCGGTTTTTGAACAAAGCGCGCATTCTTTTTTTATTATTTTTAAAGATAAAAATATGGATGGTGAATTAAGTGGTACGTCGGAGAAACCGTCGGTGAAAATTATTACCCTGCTTAAAAATACACCAACACTTACGATTAAAAATCTAGCAGATAAAATCGGAGTAACAGCCCGTTCGATCGAAAGGAATATTAAAAATATTCAGGAACAAGGCTTGTTAAGAAGAAAAGGGTCGGACAAAGGAGGACATTGGGAAGTTTTGTAGCATTGTTATTTGACTGCTATTTGATAGGATTTCTATGATTATAGATGATTGTATGTTTTTTTATATAAATTTAAGATTTTTTACGGGAGATTCTTAGAATTTTG
>CAZEPL010000048.1:0-30420 GCA_964514135.1 uncultured Spirochaetaceae bacterium
CCTTACCTCACTCTTCTTCTTTTCTTCCTTCCCTCTTCTTTGTCAAAGATCATTCGCTTCATTTCCGATATTAAATCATTAATGAGCGTCTCATAAGATAGTAACAAATTCGGTAGTTCGTCAATACATTCTTAACTTTTTTCTCTCATAACGTGAACTGTATAATCAACTATAGTGCCAAATGCAATAACGACAACCAAAGAATATATTACAAAATCGAAGATGTTTACTATACCAGAATCTAGATTAAATATCAAGAGTCTTGTTTCAGAAAAAACAAACAATCCATAAATACCGGCAAAAGCATATACCCATGCTTTTATTTTACCCAGCAAACGCGACCCTAAAGCAATTCCCCTTTTCATTAATAAAAGCCTTAAAAAACCTAGCCACAAGTCTCTGTAGAGCACGAGCACAAAGATCCAAAGCGGCATGATGCCCGCTACCATGAAACATAAAAAATAGCTTAGTCTGCTTAAAGAATCGGCAAAAGGATCCAGAAGCTTACCCGTATCTGTTACTTGAGACAGCATACGCGCAACCATACCGTCAACAAAGTCCGATATCTCGATCATAAAAAATATGATCCATAAAATAATAATTAATAAAGTCTTGCTCTCAGACGCTGAATCTACGGCAAAAAAAACAAAAATAAAAACGGGAGACAGGATTATTCTAGACATTGTTATCATATTTGATAGTTTCATCTGAACTCTTTAATCAACAGGAAAGCGTATTAAATTATGTACCTTTAGTACTTAATTTGCTTTAATTTACTCCAATTTAAAAAAATCATTCTTATATGAGCTTCTTGCAAAAATAACATTTTTGCAAGAAGCTCCTAAAATGGAAATTGCTAAATTATTATGGTATAAAGAATAAGTATTTTACTAACTTAATATATTTTGAGTTTTGCAATTTCCTCATATATGTAAAAATGCAATTATTCGGTAACTTCAACTTTTTCTTCAACATATTTATCGAATTCCTCTCTTGACATTTTATCTTGATGAACCGGCCATAGAGCATCTTTTAGTTCATCCAGAGAAGGAAACTTCGCACCATCCAACTTATAAAAAGACATATACTGTTGCACCTCCGCTTGAATTTTTCCTCTTTATCAATGTATATGAACCTTTTTCAATTTTCAACAGATTATTAAATACAATTTTCTATCTTTATAACACCTATGAGGAAGTTACTTTTTAATTATACACTTCCTTGTTCTATTAATAGCATATTCAGGTAAGGAACTCAAGTATTTTTACAGTATGATTGTTCATTCTATAATTTTATCACCTTCATCAAATACGGTAATCTCTCCCTGTTCTATTTTTGTCTGTAAAAACGTAAGAAAGTCGTCCGTCGCGCTGTCAACCTCGGATTTCAGAATTTCTCCCAACAGATTATATTCTTCCATAATTAAGATACGGCGCCGTCCCGACACACTGTCCAATACAAGGGCTTTAAGCTCTTCCCGTTTTCCCTTTAGCAGTAATGCAATCTGTTTATCATTAAAAGCCCTAAAGACAAGCTGCAGCTGACGTTTCGGAATATTAAAAAGGATATCCGTAGTAAAAAGCTTTTTAGCAAGCTCCGAAGCTAATTCAGGGCTTTCATCTGCAATACTATCCAGAATAATTTTGTCCTGACTGTAATCCATGTTTTTCAATATATTCATAAGCACGGACTTCCCGTCAACCTTCTGTGTTGTAATTTTACCGGTAAGATAGAGTTTTTTCTTTATGGTATCTGCCGTTTTTTGTACGATTTCAGGATTGATCTGTTTCATATGTGCAATTCGTGCTACCACCTGCTTTTTTAGCTCATCGGGAAGTTTGGCCACCACCCCCGCTGCATAGCGGGGTTCAATATGCGAAAGGATAACTGCTAAAACAGGAGGGGATTCTTCTTTTATTAACTCTACAATCTGATCGGCATCTATATCCTTTAAGAAGGAAAACTGTGAACCTGTACGGCCTTTATCTATTTTTGCCACAAACTCCCGAGCTTTTTTTTCTCCGAAAGCAGCGGTGAGCATTTCTTCGGCTTTTTCTGCACCCCCAAGCAGATTAAGCTCTCCCTTAGTCTGCTTCTCAATTATATAACCAAACTCCTTCAACACTTTTTTGGCTTGCTTGCTCTTGATGGTATCAATAGCAGCAATCTCTTTGGTAAGATTTTCTATCTCTTCCTGGGTGAGGTGGGCCAGTACTTTTGCTGCTTCTTCTTTGCCTAAAAGAATAAGAAACTTGGCTGCTTTTTTATAGCCTTTTTCCCTGTCAATTTTTTTTAAAAAACCCTGTTCTTCCGGAGTTGGTGGTTTAGTCTCTTTTTTTCCAGCCATTATATGATTATAATAACAGCAGGAGACAGACTCTATCAAGTATCAGAGGATAAAATAAAAGTTTTTTATATTTACTATTGACAAGAAAAAAAATGTCTGGTAGTTTTTGTCTCGCATTGCCGCTGTAGCTCAGTCGGTAGAGCAGAGGACTGAAAATCCTCGTGTCATCAGTTCGATTCTGATCGGCGGCAGCCAGGGTTATCAAAAAGTATTTTTTTGATAACCCTTTTTTTATGCCTTGTTTATATTAAACGCAGGTATCAATTCCTAGTATCTTTTTGATGTACCTGTTTTTCTGACTTTCTTTTCCTGTTTGCGCCGCAGTGCTTTCTTCTTTCTATTGCGTATGACGGAGGGTTTTTCAAAGAATTCTCGCTTTTTCCATTCGCGGATAATTCCTTCCTTTTCTACTTCACGTTTAAATCGTTTTAGAGCCTTTTCCAGAGGCTCTTCGCTGTTTACTTCTACATGTGCGATACCAATCACCTCCCTCCTTTGGCAATACATCAAAAGGACAGTACAGCGATTCTCATTTGTTAAAATGAGAATCGCTGCCAGTGGGTATGTACAATGATAAAAAAAACACATTTTGTCAATCGTATATGATAATTTTTTAAGCTGCCAACGCATAAAGGGCTTATTTTTGACTTTGTTTCCTATTCAGAAAGGATCTGTTTTTCGTTATGACGATAGATATCCTGAACAATAAGCTGCAGAATTTCCGAATTCATAAAATAGTTTATCCTCATCCGGTAGATAATATCGACCTTCTCATGAATGTTAAAACGTGTTTTATAAAGATCCACTCCGTTCCAGAGCATAGCGGGAAATTTATAGCTGCCGGTATTGAGTAACAACTTTAGGTGTACCTGTTCTTTCTTCCCTACGACTTCACAAGCATCCACCGTCAAACCGCGAGAAAGCAGAAGCAGCGCCGGATGAGCTTCACCAAACGGTTTAAAAAGATCCAGTATATTGAAAAGCTCCGGCTTTAAGTAGCGGCAGGGGATTTCAGCATCAACAATAAGCTTCTCTTCACTTGTTTGGGGGAGCTTGAGCTTCCGTACCACCTGAAAATAACGCTCTTTAAAGCGATCCACCCGATCCAGGGGCATACTGAAACCTGCGGCAAAATCATGACCGCCATAATCGGAAAACAAATCCTGGAATTCATGTAAGAATTCTTGGAGTTTGAAAGAGGGAATACTTCTTACCGAACCGGCCGCCCTTTCTTCCAACTGTGTAATAATAACGGCCGGCACTTTGAAGTAATTAACCAGTCGCGCGGCTATAATACCCGTAATTCCTCTATGAATCGAACCGGAAACAATCAACACCCCCTTAGCTTCTGTTTGTTCGTAGCATTCTTGTGCCTCGCGAAGTATTTTGTCCCACACAGCATCACTTAAACTCTTACGTTTTTTATTCAGTTTGAACAGATAATCCACCAGTATATGCTTTTCGTTCTCCACCGAGGTGAGCAGCAGCTCTACCGCCTTATCCGGCTCACCCAGTCTGCCGGAAGCGTTGATCAGAGGAGAAATCTGCCAGGCGATGTCCCAGGTTGAAATGGTTTTCCCATGCAGTTTTTTCTTAAAAAACAACTCGCGTAAGCCCTCTCTGTCAAAATTATTAATGAGACGCAGTCCGTTTTTCACAATAATACGATTCTCATTAAGCAGAGGCATCATGTCCGCTATCGTTCCCAAGGTTACCAGGTCCAGACGTTTAAGGCATTTATCTAGTACAGGTTCTATGTTTTTTATCATGACAAAAGCAAACAAGGTTCCGAACAGCTCGATTTCGGACGCTGGCTTGTTTTGATAGCGTACAAACTTACCTGTTTCTCTGATTTTAAGCAGGCTTTTGTTGTTAAACTCCGGAAACAACTTCACCAAAACAGGCTGGAAATCAACTCCCCTGATTAAATCCTCTGTCTCAGGAAAAGCCTTGGCCAAAAGTTTTTGCTGTTCCTCCTGATTAAATACAAAAACCTCCGCACCCGCGATAAATTTACCCAGAGCTGATTTTTCCAGACTCACTACACCAGGGACAATGTTCTCCCTAAAGCGATCGACTCTAAGAAAGTTTTTAAGCTTGATTCCCTCGATAGAGTATGATTCATGACCCGGTTTTATATGGAGCAGACAGTACTCTTTGTTGAAAAGATCGCTCTGCGAAAAGTGCAAAGCCCAGTCAACTTTAAATACCACTCCGCATCCCGAAAGATCCCGGAAAGGGTATCCGGAATCAGACAGTTTGGGATTAATGATGGCATGGGCCTGCGGAAGCTCCTTTTGGGGATTATGATGGTCGATTATTATGGTGTGGATATTTTTTGTCAAAGCGTATTCAACCTCTTTGTGATTGGAAATACCACAGTCGACCGTAATCAGTAATGTTCCGCCCCGCTTATGTACGTTATCGATATCGGAAAAAGACAGACCGTAATCATCATCGCCTAAGGGGACATTCCATTCCACATCTGCACCCAGCGAGCGCAGGCAGTCGACGATCAACACGGTAGAAGTGATGCCGTCCACATCTCTGTCGCCATAAATAAAGATTTTTTCACCGCTTGCTACTGCTTGTGTAATACGCTCGATTACTTTAGGCATCTCTTTAAAGTAAAAAGGATTATGTAAGAATCGGATATCATCTTCAAGATAAAATAACAGCTCTTCCGGCCGGCTTATACCTCGTCGTATGAAAATAGAAGCGGTAAGCATATCGAGGTTGTACCGGGAAGCGAGATCTTTTACCTGTTGTTTATCCAGTTCCTTTTTTATCCAGTTCATACGTGGTTAAGCTCATCTATTATTCGTGATTGTGTAATAATCTGCTGCGGACTAATATCATATGCAGTTTTCAGCAGCTTGAGCGCCTGCTCTTTTCCCCGATTTCCTTCCGTATATAACAAGAGGAGTTCTTCTCCTTTTTCAACCTGGTCGCCGACGATCTTTTTAAATTCAATACCAACATGGGGAAGCACGGGATCTTCTTTCCTGGCTCTGCCGGCACCGATAATAACAGCCGCCAAACCGGTTTTATAGGCATCGCATACCCTAATATAACCATCCTGCGGGGATAGTAAAGCTGTTTTAGTACAAGTTTGTTTTTGCTTTGAACTATTCATCACACTTTCAGGATTTCCCCCCTGGCTTTGAATGTTTTGTAAAAACTTATCCAGAGCAGTACCGTCGGCAATCCGCCGGGCGGCAAGCTCTTCCGCCTGTTCCATACCGGAACATATCTTACCCAAAACCAGCATATGCGCCGCAAGCCGCAGGGTAACCTCCATCACATCCGCAGGTCCTTTTCCCCGCAAGCAGGCTACGGCTTCCAAGACTTCCAACATATTGCCGACCATCTTGCCCAACGGATAGTTCATATCGGTTATAAGCGCCAATGCTTTCCTGTCAAGACTCGCGGCGGTTTTTACCAAAGAAAGTGCTAATTCCTTAGCCTGCATACTGTCTTTCATAAAAGCGCCGAAGCCGCACTTTACATCAAACACAAAACCCTCGGCTCCGGTAGCACATTTTTTTGAAAGGATGCTGGCGGTAATCAGCGGAATGGATTCCACGGTACCCGTTACATCGCGCAGTGCGTACAGCTTTCTATCCGCGGGCACGAGCTCAGCGGTCTGGCTCATAATCACATATCCGGTGTTCACCAATATCTTTTTCACCTCAAGTGTAGTAAGCTGAGTCCGGTAACCCGGGATTGATTCAAGCTTATCGATGGTACCGCCCGTATGGCCTAATCCTCTGCCGCACATCATAGGCACCTTAAGACCGCAGGCTGCTGCCAGCGGAGCAAGCACAAGTGATATCTTGTCGCCCACGCCCCCCGTGGAATGCTTATCGATAAACGGCCCGGGAATCCCTGTGAGATCAAGTGAGCTCCCCGAATTGAGCATTGCCCTGGTAAGCAGGCCGGTTTCCTGAAAACTCATACCCTTAAAAAAAACCGCCATTAGAAATGCTGAAAGCTGATAATCGGGAATCTCCTGCTTTATATACCCGTTAATCAGAAACTCGATCTCTTCCCGGGTAAGCTCTTGACCCTGTCTCTTTTTTACTATCATATCCACAGCACGCACTGTTTGTATCCTTTAATATAATTCTTTATAACTCACCGCTAAAGCGTTTTGCTTTGTTATCGCATTAGAAAAAATATTTAAAAAAAGATTCGTTTTATTTTGTTATCACACAAATAAAAAATAATTTTCTGAGGAAATTGCAAAACTCAAAATATATTAAGTTAGTAAAATACTTATTCTTTATACTATAATAAGTTAGCAATTTCCATTTTAAGAGCTTCTTGCAAAAATATTATTTTTGCAAGAAGCTCTTCTATTCAAGGTTTTTCTAATTCCCTTATAATATCTTTATGATTATATTTTTTTGCTAAATCTAAAGCAGTATATCCTCTAAAATCTTTTTTAGTTTTATCAACACCCAATTCAATTAAGTATTTAACTACTTCTATGTGACCATTTTCACTGGCTGACATTAAAGGCGTCATTCCATATTTTCTAGGTGTATCAGGATCAGCTTTATTTTTTACAAGATATTTTAGTATCTCCAGCTCCCCATATCTCGCCGCATAAACAACAGGTTTTTTAAACTTTTCATTTAAAGGATTTAGAACAGTGCCATTTTCAATTAGTAATTTCGCTAAAGTTAAATTACCATTCATTATAGCATAAATTAATGGTATTTCTCCGTATTTATCTCCACAATTGATATCTGCATTTAACATTATCAACAATTCAATTACATTTATATGTTCTTCTTTGACCGCCCAATGCAGAGCGGTCAGACCATAATCATTTTTTTCATTTACGTCTACCTTGTTATTTACAAGCAGTTTTACGATTTCAGAATGCCCCATACAAGAAGCCCAGTGGAATGCATTCATCCCATCAAGTTCTTGAAATCCATTTTCTTTTATATTTGGATCAGCATTATTATCTAATAAATATTTTACTACTTCTAACTGCCCGCCCTTGGCAGCATAGATTATAGCTGTTGATCCATCATACATTTTTTTATTTATATTTAATCCGTTATTGATTAACTTTTTTAGCTTTTCAATATCACCATGATATGAACTGTAGAATAAAGAATATTTGTTTAATATATTTTCCTCTACTATTGCGTTATGATCTAAAAGTAATTTAGCAATATCAAAATAACCATATTCAAAAGCAAATATAATTGCAGATTTGTTATCATTATTTTTTTTATTTATTTGTACACCTTTTTTAATTAAATACTCCACAACATCTTTATGTTCTTTTATAACAGAATAAATAAGCGGAGTATTATTAAACTCGTCTTTTTCATTTATGTTAGCCCCCCTGTCTATTAAGAGCTTTACAACATCTATATGACCGTCATGCGCAGCCCAGTGAAGCGCCGTCATTCCTCCTGCGGATTCCAATCCTTCATCTTTTACATGCAGATCGGCAGCATTATCCAACAGGTGTTTTACTATTTTTATATGACCATTCCTGGAAGCAAATATTAAAGCAGTCCGCCCAATCCTATCTGCTTTGTTTATCTCAACACCCTTTTTAATTAAGTATTTTACCGTAGCAAAATCTCCGCTGCTTGCTGAAAACATTAAAAGGGTTTCTCCAAACGATCCTTTACCTCCTATATCGGCGCCCTGCCTTATTAACTCTTCAATTCTGTAAAGATTATTGTATTTGATTGCATCAATTAATTGGTTATTTATATCCGAGAAAGCGTTAACAGAAAACAGTGTTAATAATATTATAAAAATCATATTAGATCAAATACAACTTCCTTTATCGCGACATACTCCGCACCGCTCGGTTTTAAAATTGATTGAAATAAAACTAAGCGGTCTATTTCAAAACTGCCCGCTGCGGCCGGAATATCTTTAAGTGAACTCAAATCTATCTGCTCAAACTTGTTCCTGGCAAGCGTAATGTGGGGTGTAAAAGGCCTTTCCTCCACCTGCACGCGCCAGCCGTTCTCTGCAATAAGCCCTCGAAACAGAGAAAATATGTTACACACCTCTTCTTTGCCCTCGGTAATATCATAAAAAAGCACCCGGGGTCTTCCTCGCGGAGGAAACTGATTTAAGTTCCCCAGATAAATACTGAACCGCGGCCGCTTTAATATCCGATCCTCCATAAGGTTAGCTAATATATTAATCCGCTCCTTAAGCATCTCACCAAAAAAATAAAGCGTAATATGCATTGCTGTATGCTTGACCAGACGAATTCCATGATATTGCTTCTTAATTAATTGCCCGCTTTCATGCACAAAATCGCATAAAGCAGAGGACAAAGGCAAGGCTGCAAAGATTCTCATATTATACCTTCTCCTGTTTTTAAGCTGACGAGCTCCGTGTTAAGCAGAGCCTGCACGCATGTGTATAACACAATTTTAAGCGAACGCATAGTATCTGTCTGCATGGTTATTTTTGCAGCTTGGCCGAAGGACAACTTTTCAGTTTTGTTAAAATAGCTGCGAACTCCCGGCATCAACTCGATCCTGCTGCTTTTACAGCAGTTCTTACATACGAAAAGAGCGCTGTTAAGCAGAAAATAAAACGGCTGCAAGCTGTTCAAGGTATTATGACAGAGACCGCAGGTATCGATATCCAGGTTAAAACCCGTAACCGCTAAAAAACGCCAGATAAACTGAATGGCAATATATGAGAGCAAATCTTCTGTACCCTCGTTTATCTGTTTAAACGAATCCAGCAGCAAGCTAAAAACACGGGCTCCGCTCTCACCTCCTCCGAATGACTTAAGCACGATTTCCACGCAGAGTGAAGCCGTGAACAACCTTTCTACACTCTGCCTTATACCGAAAAAGGCAAGATGACATTCGGTTTCCGTAATCTTATAGCTTTTTTTCACGGGCTCCAGGTAAAGATATGCTTTTATGTAATTGAAGCTTTCAGTATCCGAGCGCAGCCTGCCCTTTGTTTTAAAGGCTCCGTAGGCTGTGGCCCTGATAATGCCCTCTTTGGGATTAAACAGGGTAACAAGACGGTGTATTTCTCCAATGCGCTGTGTTTTCAAGACAAGTGCATCCAATCGCTGATTACGGAACATGCTTAGAGCATAGCAGGTAAATTTGAAAGAATAAAGCGGTATGTAATACTAATCTATGTACGTTATTAAAATGTGTAAAATTATTTTTGTTATTTTATTGCCAGAAACCCCTCGAAGCAAATGTATTTCATTACCGGCAGTATATCGACAAAACCGGCCCTCTTTAACATATCGATATTAGCCTGTGCGGAAAAAGGTTCCAACACGCCTTTAAGGCTTCTCTTCTTATTGATTATTTCAGCGGGAGTATACCCCTGTTCCAATTTATAATCTTCATACAGAGCGGTCATGTAATCCTGGAATCTGGCGTCGCAAGCCCTCACTTTCTCGAATAAGATAAAAGCGCCACCCCACTTCAATGCCTTAAATATTTTATTAATAAGCTGTTGTCTCTGGCTCGGCCTGATGAATTGTACAGTATAGTAAGCGATTACAAGGTCCGTTTCTTCAAATTCAAAAGCCTTAACATCGTCGCATACAAAACTTAGATTTGGCAGTTTATAATTTTTCTTTGCTTCCTGCACCATTTCACTTTCTATTTCTATTCCTACAAATTTTGCTTTTCTAAATTGATGGTGCTCCGCCAGGCTGTGCGTTAGGGTTCCCACAGATGATCCCAAATCATAACAGATCGAATCATCTTTAATAAAAAAATCACTGAGGGCTACTACCAGTTTGTGGCCTTCATTATAGAAGGGGATAGATTTTACAATATGCTCTTGGAAGTGCTTAGCGGTTTGCCCGTTAAATTTCCAATCCGCGTTTTTTGATGCTATACCGTTACCCGCATCTCCACTCATCTTTTTTTCCATTGTTTATATCAGCTTTCAGTTAGGGAATAAGCGAGGAACCTGGCCGACATATGCCTTATACTCTTCCCCAAAATGAAGCGCCAGTTCCTTGTCCTCAATTATTGCCAGTATCCAGAGAGCTATGGTAAACATAACCCAGTTGGCCAAAGCTACAGCAGGATTCCATGTCTGGATAGTCCCCGTTCCCCACTGCGCCGCCGGAAACAGCACGGAAGAAAAAAAAGTAATGCCGATAGCAGAGAGAAACTGTGGGTGGCGTACGATGCCATAGGGTCCGCCGGTGATAAGCGAATCCTTTAACTTGCGATACATATAGGATTTGCGCAGGCCCAGGGAAATTATAGCCCATAGGCCGAATCCCAAGGAGAGCAGCAATCCCAGTATACTCATTATATTAATCCAAAACATTATTTCCGGCCCGCTGGATTTATTCCAGCCCAAATACAAGAGCCAGTAATCAAGATCCGTGTCTAAAAGGTTGAAAGCGGGCTTAATTGAATTCACAGCCATCCAGCCGAGCACAATCAATATTATTCCAAGCGGTCTTATTATCGTAGAAACAATATAATAAAACCTGCCCCAACGCCCTGCCAATTGATGGGTAAAGCGGGTGAGTCCCAGAAAAACCAAACCGCTCAACCAGATAAGCGGGGCGTAGTTGTGTAACGGTTCAAGCCATGGTAGGTGAAAGGGTATTAAGGGAAAAATTGCGGTTTCCTCCTTTAAACTAGAACTGTCACAGTATAAAGTGCAGTGATTATTTAATCAAGAACTTGATTGTTTTTGCCACATAATCTAAAATGTGCGCACTTTAAATAGAGAGCCAGGTGAAGTGAGACATCAGTTAGTTCTAACCATAATCATATTCTCTATATTCTTTTTTCCAAGCTGTTCGGCAGACAACAACCGGCCGCCAAGCGATCTTCCTCCCGCAGAACCATGCCTCAATACCGTTTCGGCCGATATGTGTGAAGCTGCCGACATTCTTACCCAGGTAGATATGCTGCTGGCCGGCTTTACCTTCGAATCACACTACCTTATTATCCGCAATCAATTCGTGCTCTCTATCTGGCTGGTTATGCCGGAGCTTGATCCTTACGCGCCCAAAGCAGAGGTTGACGCCAACAGCCGATTGGCCTTTGTAAAGGGAATCAGAATCTGTCATACCATAGCCTCGAGGATTCCCTGTGTACGCGAGCTGTTTAATGCCATTAATCCCATGATCGTGGACCGAAAATACAACTGCTGGTACAGAGACATTATTCCCATGCAAAACCTGCTTGCAGGTCAAAATCCTTCTGATGAGGAGCTTGTACAATCCGTAACCAGAAGAACCATGAAATACAGCTACCGCCGTACCGTTCCTCCGCAAACAAAAGACCATGCAGACATCCTCAGTATACCCGCGTGGAAAGATTTCCGCAGATCCATTCAACAGATCCTCTGTAGAGAAACCGGCCGTTGTAATTGCGCTGCCTACCCCATGTTCCTGAAAGATTACTGCATCGTGCAGGTGTACTGGGAAACGCTGACTAAGATGGATATAGAAGACACATATGCACTCGAACGTATGGGGCAGATAGCGCAGAACTTTGCTAAAATCTCATTACCCATTGCCAGACTGGATATGAGTATAGTAAGCAACGAGGGAAAATTAACGGTTTACGGCAAAGTGGATGGCTATGCTTTGCGTTCCGGAGGCGACGATTTTTCATTGAAGGACGAGATTCGCTTATACCATATGCCGTAAAAGTAAAAACTAATACGCCTCAGCCTTCTCTTTTAATTTTTGCTTGCCGTCCACCAAAACCACTATTTCCGCGTTTTCATCAAGAATATAGGGTATGGACAACTCCCCGCCCGGGTGCATCATGGACATTAAAGTAGTACGGTTCTCACCGGAAACGGCGATCACTTCGACTTTTTTATGTGTGATGAATTTAGGTAGTTTCGCTTTAAAAAGACCGAAAACCTTACCCTCTGGAATATTGTCTGGTTTTGTCATAGCCAGTGATAAATAATCGTATTCGTCAATAGTAGAAGGCGGATCTGGGAATTGCCATGCTATAACACCGCCCTGTTCTCCCTTGTCATCAGTTAAATCTACCCTAAAACCATACTGTACACCATCATCACTCAACTCTTTCAAAGCTTGTACGAAATCCTTGCCTTCATACATACCCACTTTTATCTTTTTTTTATTTTTATTAACCAGCACTAATTTGTCGGAGTGAAATATAATTAAATCAGGATCATCCTTTTTCATCCATACTTTAAATGTTGTCTTTGTTTCAATATATCTATAGATTTCATCATCACTCATGTATGCTGTAAGTCGTTTATCAGTTTCTGGAATAAAAGTTAAATTATTGTTAGTTTCAAAAATTAGTTCACCGGACTCCTCATCAAATACACCCCCCGCATCCCGAATAATTGAATATCTGTTTTTTTGTCTACGCCTATAAACACAATTTAAATAAATTCGTTCATAAGACCGTACAAGATACAAGAGCTTCTTGCAAAAATAACATTTTTGCAAGAAGCTCTTGTAATTGTTCTTATAATAATTTACTACAGATTATTATAGTAAACAAAGACCAGCCTGGTAGTGAATTTCTATAAGATTTTTCTTCAAGGTACGCTTTTAAATAGGTTTTTTTCATTGAAAACTGAAATAAGTAATATAAAATCTTTAAAGAAAATTCTTTGCAAACTTTGTGAGCTCTGTGAGAAATTATTTTTAATATTTGATTCTAAGGCTATGCTGCGATATGCTTACTTATTATAAGGATACCTCTTCCCAGACAATATAGAAATCTCTTTCATAATCCTGTGTGAAACTTCGGCATATAAGGCAAGCAGTTGTCTCCGGCCCCGGGCTTGACCTGCCTTTGTGACATTTTTCCTTGTCCGTGTCGCCTGCATCTCGCCCTTCCCCACTTTGGTCTCACGCACACCGATGTGCACTCGGCGGTATTTATTTCGTTCAGCGCTGAAATAAAGCGGCTTGCCAATCCTTAAAATCATCCTGCCCAAAAAGGGTATTTTCCCGCATTTAATTCTTAAAGGGAAATCAATCCCAATGGGCAGAACAGGCACAGCGGATTCAAGCACCATCCTTCCCAGACCCATGCGGCCGCGCTTAAGTGTATATGGATTATTATTTCTACTACCCTCAGGAAATATCCCTACACTCTGCCCGTTTTTAAATCTCAGCAGAGCTTGTTTAAAAATATCCTGTTGCCTTAAGGGTTTTAACTTATTTATCCAGCCGACACGCGTACGCCTGTTATAAATCCAGATCGGATTAATCTGTTTCAGCATCCAGTTCAAAAAAGGAAAAAGTTTAAACACCCAGTGCACAAGAAAACTTACTTTTTTTCCGCCACAGAGATAGATCAGGATACAGGGTACAAGAACGCTCTCCGAGTAATTATTATGATTTAAGGCAAATATCGCAGGCCAGGGGCAGCTTTTTAGCCTTTCGGGACGGTCAATATAAATCAGATGCCCGAACACAATTAGAATGAGCTTAAGTGTCCAGCACGTCATAAATTTAAATTTCCGCAAGGGAGATCGCAGTATATCACGTTTTGCTTTGAGAGAACCGAGCTTCATATATTTTTATAGTATAATTATAATTCAATGATTGCTATGATCAATATCATTTTTACGCTTTGATAATCAAAAACCCCTTGACTTAAGGAGTATCACATACTAATTTGATTTTATAAAATAAAGGTAACTTAGGAGAGCCATGAATCAGAAAGACATGCTTCCGGCCGATCAAATACTTCCCAATAAATTGTATATCATTCCGCTTTACGGAAAACCGATCTTCCCCGGTATTTTTACCCCTGTTATGCTGGGTTCGGAAGAGGACATTAATATCGTAGAGCGTTCCTTAAAAGGAGACAGTTTTTTAGGACTTATCCTTACCAAAGACGAAGACAATGAAACCCTCAGTGAGGAAGATCTCTACAGGGTGGGTACGGTAGTAAAAATTGTAAAAAAGATAAACCTGCCGGATGGCGGTATCAACATTTTTATTTCCACTCTTAAACGTTTTAAGATTAAAAAAACCCTTAACAAAGAGTTTCCCATTACGGCCGCTGTGGAATATTTGGATGATATCAATTTTGAATCCACGGAAGTAAAGGCTCTCACCCGCTCGCTTTTAAGCGAGATGAAACAGATCTCCGAGAACAATCCCCTGTTTTCCGAAGAGATGCGCCTCAACATGGTCAACATTGATCATCCGGGCAAGATCGCCGACTTTATCACTTCGATTCTCAATATAGACCGTATGGAGCAGCAGAAGGTCCTCGAGATGACCGATGTAAAGAAGCGCATGGAGTACGTGCTGCTTTTTATAAAAAAGGAACAGGAGCTTTTAAAAATCCAGAAAAAAATCCAAAGGCAGATTAACGAAAAAATAACCACAAGCCAGCGCGAATATTTCTTAAAAGAACAGCTTAAAGCCATAAAAAAAGAGCTGGGCATGGATGTGGATGCCAAATCATCGGAGCACCGCAGATTCAAGGAAATGATCGAAAAGTTCAATTTCGAAGATGATATTAAGGAACAGGTAGAGAATGAACTGGAAAAGTTTTCCCTTATGGATCCCAACTCGTCGGAATTCATAGTCACCCGTAATTACCTGGATACCATTACCTCTCTACCCTGGAACAATCCGCCTGCGGGCGATTTTGACTTTAAAAAGGCGCAGCGCATTTTGGAATCCGACCACTACGGACTGGAAGATGTAAAGGAACGTATTCTGGAATATCTTGCAGTCAGTAAAATCAAGCAGGACAGTAAAGGATCCATCATCTGCCTGGTAGGCCCGCCCGGTGTGGGCAAAACCTCGGTCGGCAAATCAATTGCCGCGGCCCTTAATAAAAAATTCTTCCGCTTCTCGGTGGGCGGTATGCGGGACGAAGCTGAAATAAAAGGTCACCGCCGCACCTATGTAGGCGCCATGCCCGGTAAAATAATTCAGGGCCTGAAATATGTAAAAACAAAAGCTCCCGTTTTCATGATAGATGAAATCGATAAATTAGGCGCATCATATCAGGGAGATCCCTCTTCAGCCCTCTTGGAGGTTTTGGATCCGGAACAAAACGTAGCATTCAGGGATCATTATTTGGATCTTCCCTTTGACATATCAACAGTACTTTTTATTACCACAGCCAATACAACCGATACCATTCCCCGTCCCCTGCTTGACCGCATGGAAGTCATCCGCCTTTCCGGTTATATAGATCAGGAAAAAATAATTATTGCCAAAAAATATCTTGTTCCCAAATCACTTGAAAAACACGGCTTAAAAAAAGACCAGGTAATCTATAATAAAACCATGCTTTTACGAATTGCAGAAGACTATGCCCGCGAAGCGGGTATGCGTAACTTTGAAAAGGCGCTTAATAAAATCCACAGAAAGATCGCCAGAAAAAGCGTACTTTCAGAAATTAAGTTTCCCGTTACAATTACCGAAGAGAGCTTAAACGAATACCTGGGTCAGCCCATTTTTAAGGAAGAAGAGCTGCAAAAAAACGAGATGCCCGGCATGACAACCGGTCTGGCCTGGACACAGTTGGGCGGCGCCACTCTCACCATTGAGGCTATTGCCAATCCCGGTAAAGAGGACTTCAGACTCACCGGTCAGATGGGTGAGGTGATGCAGGAATCCGCCAATATAGCCTATTCCTACATACGCCATATTGCCGAACGCTTTAATGTTCCTGCGGATTATTTTGAGAAAAACCTCATTCACCTGCATATTCCGTCCGGAGCTACCCCCAAGGACGGTCCTTCCGCAGGTATTACCATGGCCTCGGCCCTGCTCTCACTGGCTACCAAAAAAACAGTCCGCAAATCACTGGCCATGACCGGAGAACTCTCCCTCGTGGGCACAGTACTGCCTATCGGCGGTCTTAAAGAGAAGGTAATCGCCGCCCGCCGTCATAAGATCAAACGCATCATTATACCTGCGCAGAATAAGAAGGATCTCGAAGAAATACCGGAGAATATAAAAAAGGGCATTAGCTTTTATCCGGTAGATACTATGGACCAGGTGGTTGAGCTCTTGTTTTAGAGGGCGGAGAAATAAAAGCAGTGGTAAATCTACACAAACTCCAGGGTAAAGGCAACATCTATCTGGTACGGCACGGCGAAAGTACCGGCTGCAGCAAACGTATTATAAAAGGAAGGCAGGACTTTCCGCTGTCCCGCCAAGGCCGCATCCAGGCTTCAAAAACAGGCAGGTGGTTTAAAACCAGAAATATTCAAACCCTGCTCTGCTCACCACTCAAACGGGCAGCGGAAACAGCAAAGCTGATCGCTCAACACTGCGGAATAACTCAGATTGATAAACTCCCGGAGCTTATAGAGCTTGAAACAGGTATTTTCTCGGGATTATCCGTATCTGAAGCGGAACACAAATTTCCCCAAGCCTGGCGGCGCTTTAAACAGAAAAGCTGGGAAGGAGTACCTCAGGCCGAGCGCAGCACCGCACTTTTACAAAGAGCCAATAGTTTCTGGGAACATATTTTTAAACGAGCGAGCAATGGCAGCAAAAATATTGTGGCTGTTACGCATTCGGGGATTATGCAGTGGATTATCAAGAGCACACTGGGCCACAGGGAGTGGCTGCCATTGTTCGCCATAGAACATTGCGCAATCTTTATGCTGACATTTAATATAACCCCGGAACAGTTCTACTGCAGCTGGGATATACTGGGGTTTACCGCACCTTAATAACTCAAACCATATCCGAACGGAAATAAGGGATTAGTCTTACCATCCCCTTTATTTATGGGAATTTGGGAGTTACTTCTGGGCCAGGTGAAGGCCAGTTTTCCCGTAGGTTTATAGTCGCCGAAAAGAACATCCGCGATTCCCTGCGCTTCGGTTCCCGGAAGCCAGGCCGCGATAAAGGCATTTGCCGCGGCAATCTCCTGAGTAATGATCAGAGGCCTTCCGCTTAACAGAATCACCACAAAGGGGATACCTGATTTACTGGCGTTTTCAATAAGGATTTTTGAGTATTTTGAGAGCGAAAGATCGTCTTTATCTCCTTCCATTTCCGCGTACGGCACCTCCCCCACAACAACGATTATAACGTCCGCGTCACCCACATCGGCAGCGTCTCCAGAGAAAGTTACTTTTGTGCCGGCAGATACCGTATTGGTGACGGCATCAAAAATGGTTGTTCCCGTGGTAATGTTTCCGTTTCCACCCTGCCATTCTATGGTCCAGCCGCCGCATTGTGCTCCGATGTCTTTGGCCATGGTGCCCGCTACATGAATATACTTTACTGTTTTGCTTAAAGGAAGCAGGTTCCGGTTCTTTAAAAGCACCAGGGATTTTCTTACAGCTTCCCTGGCCACCTCCCGATGTTCCGCGCTGCCAACCTTCTCGAGCAGTGAATCGTCGGCCAACGGTGTCTCAAACAGACCCAGTTTAAATTTCACCGTCAATATTCTGCGCACCGCATCGTCAATTCTTGCTTCGGGCACTTTGTTCTCTTTAACCAGCGCGGTAAGGACATCAATAAAATCAATATATTCATCCGGGACCATAACCATATCAATGCCCGCGTTTATGGCGGCTGCTATCTGATCATCAATCTTACCGGGAAGCTGATACACACCGGCCCAATCCGATACCACGAATCCCCTGAAGTTCATCTGATTTTTAAGCACATCGGTTATCAGATGTTTATTGCCGTGCAGCTTTTGCCCGTTAAAGCTGCTGAAGGAAATCATTACGCAATCAACACCTTGCTCTATTGCTTTTTCGTAAGGCTTGAGATGGATGGCCATAAATGACCCCTCATCCATTATGGCATCTCCCTGATCTATACCGTCCAGAGTTCCTCCATCGCCCGCAAAGTGCTTGGCCGTAGCCAGGATGGTCGTGGGATCTTTCAGATTCGTACCCTGAAATCCTCTGATTTCCGCGACACCGAGCAGTGCGGTCAGCCCGGGATCTTCGCTGAATCCTTCGTATGTCCGCCCCCAGCGCTCATCCCGCGGAACCGCAATACAGGGAGCAAAACTCCAGTCAACACCTGTGGCACTGATTTCAATTGCCGTGATACGGGCAATCCGCTCCACCAGTTCCGGATCACCCGTTGCTCCCAGCCCGATATGGTGTGGGAAGATGACCGCTCCCTTGACATTATTATGCCCGTGCACCGCGTCTACCCCGTAAATAATGGGAATACCCAATCTGGATTTAAGGGCGGCTTCCTGATACTCGTTATACATTCTAAGCCAGCCCTTGGGATTATTACTGCCCGGGGCCGATCCGCCGCCGCTTAAAAGGGATCCTATCGTATATTCCGCCAGGTCTTTGGTAGAAAGGAGAAATTTCCTTTCCACCTGCGTCATCTGACCGATTTTTTCCGAAAGGCTCATAGAGGAAAGCAGGTTGTCCACCCTTTTCTCTATGGCCAGCTTGGGATTCTTGTAAGGGGCGTCGGCCGGAACAGGAGGAAGATCCTGTTTTGGTTTCGAGGACGCGCTGTAGAACTCCTTTAATAACTGCCTGTTGGTGAAAATCCTTTTATAATAGACAATATCGTCAATTTCAAAATAAAGTAAGGCTTGGTCTTCCTCTTCCAATAAAATATTTATACCCGCCTGTCCGTCTATTTCCAGATTTTCATTGTTTACCGTAACATCCCCTTCCCAATATTCTCCTCTGTAAAAAATGTGCGCCTTGTATTCCTGATCAAAGTTTATTACCGCAGAACCGGTAACAATGGGATTTGTGACGGCACTAATATCACTTACCAGCACGGCTTTAAGCCACAGGTTGGGTTGCCTGTAATTATTGGAACTGCCGTACCATATCATCTGCCCGCTGCGCTTACCCGTAGGACTATCGGCATTATTTATACCGAAATCGATCCAAAGCGGATCACCCGTGTTAAGAGAAAAATCACCGAAATGTGTTAAAGGAATTTTAGCTTCCAGACGGCAGCCCTGGTCACTCTTTTCTAAAGCCAGTTCCCGTTCCTCTACTTCCTGTGCCTTGGGCCAGTTCCATACCGTTTGATCGTGTTCCACAAGTGAAATACCAACCTGGAAATCACCATCATCAATTGATCTGTGCGCGCCATCGTGAAAACCAAGGTATATTTCAAGGCTGTCCCCATCCCAGATACTGTCCTTTTTGTAATTATTGCAAAAAGGAGTGGTATCCTTAATATCCGCGTAAATATAGAAATTCTGTTTGTCGAAAAATATCCGAACCTCACCGGCGTAATAGCGAGTATCATCCCTGGAGCCTATAACCACCTGTGAATTACTCTCAATGATGGCGGGAATAACCAGCGGCCATTCTCCGCATTCACCGTCAATGACTATATCCGCCTGCTCTTTCAGAAGCACAGGGAAATTGTCCGGGGTAACATCCGTTCCCTGTTTGGTCGGATTGTAAGGCTCGCAAGAGCTGAATAATAACAGAAAACCACCGGCCAGGATTGAAATGAGTGCTATTATTGATCTTTTAACGGCCATTATATTCCTCCTCTTGCAGCAGATTATAATGAGGGATTAATTGCAAGGTGGATTTTATTATATAAAAGAAATATAAAAATGGAAAGTCCCGAAAATCGAATTTATCTGCTGGAAAACAGGCAATTTTTAAGATAATGCATCCGCTTTAATAAAAATGGTTTTACATTTACCTCTTGAATACTCCGCACAAACTGCGTAAAGTAGAGTACAACATGACGGATAAAGTTCAAGGTATAGAACAGCTTATAGCTCAATTAGAAAACGATAAGGCCTTTCTCTCCTGTGTTACCCGCTGGGAGAAGATCCCCGCTCGTCAGGGCCAATATAGCGATCTTCCTTCCGAACTACATCCTGCTCTATCCGCTGCCTTAAAAAAAAGGGGTATTAGCAGGCTCTACACCCATCAAGCTCTGTGTTATCAGCATGTACGCGCCGGTAAAAACATTACGGTGGTAACTCCGACCGCCTCGGGAAAAACATTATGTTACAATTTACCCATACTTCAGT
This sequence comes from uncultured Spirochaetaceae bacterium, assembly GCA_964514135.1. Lineage (GTDB taxonomy): Bacteria > Spirochaetota > Spirochaetia > SZUA-6 > RPPD01 > JAFGGG01. Next base: position 20,302 of record CAZEPL010000048.1, read on the forward strand.
CCCTGCTTGAGTATCCCACTGCCAAGGCGCTCTATCTGTTTCCCACCAAAGCCCTTTCTCAGGATCAGCAGGCGGAGCTGAACGAGGTTGTACTGGGCGGAGAAATGCCCGTTAAAATATATACCTATGACAGTGATACCCCCGGTTCAGTTCGCGTATCAGCCAGGGAAACAGGGCGCATTGTTATCTCCAATCCCGATATGCTTCATACGGGCATTTTACCCAACCATCCCAAATGGATAAAATTTTTACAAAATCTGCGTTTTGTGGTAATAGACGAAGTTCACACCTACCGCGGTGTATTCGGTTCGCATATGACCAATCTGATACGCCGCCTTAAGCGTATCCTGCGCTTCTACAACACCAAACCTTTATTCATCTGCTGCTCCGCTACCATCGGCAATCCGCTTGAGCTTTCCCAGGCCGTAATCGAAGAACAGGCACAGCTTATCGATAAAAGCGGTGCTCCAAGCGGAAGCAAGCATCTGATATTTTACAATCCTCCGCTTGTCGATCCGGTACAGGGAATTCGCCGCGGTGTGGTAAAGGAAGCCCAAAAACTGGCTGTATGGTTTTTAAAAACAGGTATAAAAATCATTGTGTTTGCCCGCTCCCGCGTGCGTACCGAGCTTATCGCCTCTTATATAAATAAATCGCTCGCTAATGTCTACACAGACAACCAGCGCATCCGTGTGGAATCCTACCGCGGCGGGTACCTTCCCAACGAGCGGCACAGCATTGAACAGGGCTTGCGACAGGGGACAGTTCAAGGAGTGGTATCCACAAACGCCCTGGAACTGGGTATTGATATCGGCGGTCTGGATGCGGCCATATTGGCGGGTTTTCCCGGCAGCATCGCCTCATCCTGGCAGCAGGCGGGACGTGCCGGCAGAAGCACAACGGTCTCCTTGGCAGTAATTATTGCCAGTGCCTCTCCCTTAAACCAGTACATTATTAACCATCCGGAATATTTTTTAGAAAAATCTCCGGAATCGGGCTGGATAGATGCCAACAACATGTATATCCTGCTTGATCACCTCAAGTGCGCCGTCTTTGAGCTCCCCTTTAAACAGTCCGAAGGATTTCCCGGCCCTGTTAAGGAGCTCTTGGACTATCTCGAAGAAAACGGTGTGATCCACCGCAGTGTAGACAGTTACTACTGGGCCGACCGCTCCTACCCTGCCGAACAGATCTCTCTGCGCAGTGCCACTTCGGAAAATGTTGTTATTGTCAACACCAGTAAAGGCAAACAGGAAGTCATCGGTGAAATGGACAGGCCGTCTGCCAAAGAACTGTTGTATGATAATGCCATATATATGCACCGGGGGGAGCAGTATGTGGTTACTTCGCTCGATATGGAAAATAAGCGCTGTTATGTCGAAGAAACGGACGTCAATTACTATACCGATTCTATTGTTAAAACCGATATTAAACTGCTGCATGAAGACACGCGCTACGATATAGCCAACATCCGGCTTGTGGTGGGCGATATCCTGGTACGCACCCAGGCGGCCAAATTCAAAAAACTCAAGTTTAACACCCATGAAAATATCGGTTACGGCGACATCCACCTGCCGGAAGAAGAAATGCACACTCGCAGTGTTGTGGTACTTTTCGCAGAACACACCCCCGCGGGCACTGCCTTCAGCAATTTAGATGATGCGGAAAAAATCCCCGTTATCGCTCGTCTGGGATATCTTATAAAGAATGTGTCACCCGTATTTCTGCTCTGTGATCCCCGTGATATCGGTATTGCAGAAAGGCTAAAAGACACCCATTTTGCCTGTCCCTGTCTCTATATTTACGATTCCTATCCGGGAGGTACCGGACTGTCCGAGGGCTTTACAGAGCGTGCGCATTCCATCTTCCGTGCTGCTCTGGAGAGGGTTGAGCTCTGCTCCTGTAAAACGGGCTGCCCTTCCTGCATTGGAGCTGTGGAGGCGACGGCTGATAATAAAATTAACGCCAAAATTGCTCTGCACACTTTTTTAAAGGTCTGGTTAAAGGACGGGACGTGAAATCCGACCCTTTGCTCTACGAACGCTTTAAGCGTTTTATTAGATTTAAGACTAAATCAAACGGCACAGGGCAAAAAATCCCCGGGCCGGAAAAAGAGAACCAACCGCATATCAGTAAGCCCGCTCACGGCAGTACCCTTAAACTTCCGGAGTGGCAGCAGATTGCCGAGTTTGTATACACCCGCTCTCTTACGCTTCCCAACCCCTACAAGGATCAAAAAAACGAGCCTTTATTCTCCGCTAAGTACGGCAGTTTAAAATCCACTCTCTGTTTCTATGACACCGAAACCACAGGATTATCAGGCGGAGCGGGAAATGTGGTCTTTCTTTTGGGTTTGGGCTGGATTAATAAACAGGAGCTGCTGTTTGAACAGTACTTTCTAGCGGATTTCCCCGGAGAGCAGGAGTATCTCTCTTTGCTTTGTGCAAAGCTCCACGACGACCATACGTATGTTTCATACAACGGCAGTGCCTTTGATCGACATATTTTGCGGACACGTTATATAATGCACGGAATGCAGAAGAGCTTACCACAGCAGCTGGACCTGCTCTATCCGGCGAGGCGCTTATGGAAACCGCTTATCGGGCCCTGCAGTTTACACCATGTTGAAGAGCAGGTCCTCAATATTACACGGGAGCGTGATGTTCCGGGTTCGGAAATACCGGCTCTGTATTTTGAATACTTATGTACAGGTAATCCGGTACACCTTGAACTCGTTTTTTCTCACAACAAACAGGATATTCTCTCCCTTATTCACCTCTACTTTAAACTGCAGCACATTTTCTCAAGCCCGCTTTGCGCCCAAGACGTCGATAATTCTGCTTTGGGCAGTATGCTGTTAGAGCAGCAGCATCCGCAGGCTGAAGCTCTGCTCAAAAAAGCATGTGACAGAGGTGATCCCCGCTGCACTCACATACTGAGCATGCATTATAAAAAACAGGAGAGCTGGGGGGAGGCATTAAAACTCTGGCAGGGACTCTATACCCGTAATAAAAATATATCTGCCGGCTTAGAACTGGCCAAATACTGGGAACATAAAAAAAGACAGTACCGCAAAGCTCTCTCCTTAGTAGAGGAACTGCTTGTTTCCGCACCTCCCCACCCGCTACAGATCCGTAAAGCTTTACAGCACCGATGTAAACGCTTAAGACATAAAATTGAGGAAATTGCAAAACTCAAAATATATTAAGTTAGTAAAATACTTATTCTTTATACCATAATAAGTTAGCAATTTCCATTTTAGGAGCTTCTTGCAAAAATGTTATTTTTGCAAGAAGCTCAATTAATAGAGATATCTAACCGGCATTACAGGTGGTGGTTAGATTTCTTAGTTAAATATCCGTTTTAAAAACAACCGTCATATCCATTAATAAACTGTTGGTCTTTCCAGCTTCCACGGTTTCTATTTCCAACAACTGCTTGCCGTACGATTCAACAATATTTCCTTTTTTAAGATCGAACAGAATCCAACCTTTAAAATCACTCTGCTTTAAAGTCATTCCGGGAAAGCTAAAGATGACCATGGGTTTTAAAATCGCCTGTTTCTTATCGCCCGATACCGCTATAACCTGATATTTAATCTCGGCTTCCATAGAGCTCATCTGGCCGAAAGACGATGATATTGTGCCCGCATCATAGATATCTCCGGCTTTGAGCGGATCCGGGCTGAGTTGTACAAACGAACTTTCCGTGAGTTCTTTTATCTGCTGCTTGAAATTTTCCGGATCTACTTGAGTGCCCATCTTTTTGGCAGCCTCTAAAAGAGGATTGGCATCCAGATTTAAGAGCTCTCCCCGAGGAGAAATTACTATGGGGATGGGTACATTGATCATGAGATTCGCTCCCTCAAACTGTGGATCGGACGCAGTTTCCGGATCAGCGGAATCGTAGGAGATATCGATGGGTCCTTCAGCCTCCATAGTCATACGTGATATCACTAATGTGGCCTCTGCATTTCCTTTGGCATTAACTTTTTTCACGGTGTAATAGGCTTCAAAGGTCATAGTGAAGGGCATCTCCATAGCGCCCATCTCGGATACGGTTTTCATAAACGTATCCATAGACATCTTCACGGTAACCTTTTGGTCTGCCGTAAACTTATAGCGAAAAAGAACCTTCTCCCCTGAGGTAGATGAAAATTGGGGGCAGCCCTCCGGATATTCCACTGCGAGCAGCTGAAAGAGCACCATGCAAAAAAATATGCCGATTATCGTTAATCTCTTCATTGTAGTTTACCTCTCCGATTTATAATTTTCTATCACTAGAGCTTATTGTAAAAATATCATTTTTACAATAAGCTCCTTAAATGGAAATTGCTAAATTATTATGGAATAGAGAATAAATATTTTACTAATTTAATATATTTTAATTTTTGCAATTTCCTCACTCCTTATACTTTTTTATGTATGATCAATCCCATTGCGGTAAACCGCAATTTATTATTGGCATTATTTTTGTAAAATAACAAAAATTATGCCAATAATAGTATATAGCCTTTTTTAGGTAATTCCACTATATTTATCAAAAAATGCGGCAAAGTCAACAGGAAAGAGGTATAAAAAGCCCGGACAAGCCGGCGACACCATATTCTTTATCAGATTTTTGTTACCATACGTCCGGATTATCGTATACAATAATAACAGAGTGTGTAGTTTATAAACCTTCAAGGCAAGTGAGGAACAAAGACCATGCGGACTCAAGTTACCACAAAAGCAAGCACTGCTCGCCGGACAGATGAACATTGGTTTGCTGAAGTATACGACAGCTATGCCGAACGGATTTATCAATTCATTTATTACAAGACCTACCATAGGGAAACCGCTGAAGACCTGACCAGCCACACCTTCTTAAAGGCCTTTGAAAACCTGGGCCGCTTTGACCCTGCCCGGGGTACCATGAGTACCTGGCTTTATCAGATCGCACGCAATCTGGTAATTGATCACTATAGGACCAAACGTCATATGGTAAGTGTGCATGACATCTGGGATCTGGCCAGCGAAGAGGATGTAGAGGTTGATGTGGAAAATAGGGTCCGGCTGGAGCAGATACACTCAGTGCTGAAAGGTCTGCCCGTAGAACAGCGGGATATCATCATTATGCGGGTATGGCAGGAACTCCCTTACAAAGAAATCGCCCTTATTATGGGAAAGAGCGAAGCCAGCTTAAAAATGATGTATTCCCGAACCATCGCCCGTCTTAAAGGTCATGTGGCACTGGTTTTCATTATAGTGTTCTTTCTGGGGAATTCTTAGGTTTTATGAGGAGGTCGTTATGAAACATAAAATCCAGCAAATGGTAAAGGACATAAAAACAATCGATCCGAGTCTAAAGGAAAAGGAATTGGAAAACATAGTCCGTCTCCTTTTAAAATCCAAACCTCACGAAGAAATGGATAAGGAGTTTAAAAACAGTCTAAGAACCCGGATATTTGAGCAGAGCGGAAAAACCCGCTCGTTCGGCAGGATAATTCGACCCAGACAGGGATTTTTTAACTGGTTCGCCGGCCAGCGCTTAAGGTTGGCAGCTGCGGCCTCGGTATTTTCATTATTGTTGATCGCAGCCGTCATTTTCCTTCCTCTGTTCATGACCTACCAGGCAAAAGATATTGCCATAACGGACAAGGGTTTGAGCTTAAAGCAGGAAGCTGAATCTACAATAAATACTATTCCTCCCAAAACCAAGAAAGAAAGCAGGGAGCAGATAGCCGATAGAGCGGAAGAAGTTGCTGCCGGCGAAACTGCGTCTAAAATAGTGAGTAGTGATAAATCAACAACACTTGAGAGAACTATAGATAAGCTTAAATTGAGTGATAAAGAAACTCCTTCTTCGGTCACTAAAGCTGAGGAAGCTGATAAAACTCTCTATAATTATGAAGAGCTTCTGCTCGAAAAAGATTTATCGGAGAGTACTTCCCCGGAAAAGGGAGATTATCGCGGTCGTGATTATAAACCTGAGGCAGCTCCAGGATTAGAAGGCCAGGTACCGCCTCCTTATGAAGATTTAGGCAGCAGAGGCGGTGCTTCTGTTGCTGAGGGTCATGAACCCTTAATAACAGAAGACACTGATTCAATTATGGATCTGCTTGACGATACCACGGCTACTCCCTATGATCTTAAAAAAAGTGAAGAAGAACGTGAAAAGACAGCACCTTATGATACGGAAGAATACGACCGTATTTATGAGAATGACTTTTTAGAAGCTATAAAAAATCCTCTCTCTACTTTTTCCATTGATGTGGACACTGCTTCATATTCCAATGTACGCCGTTTTCTCAAAGCGGGCAGGCTACCGCCGCCCGATGCGGTGCGTATTGAAGAGCTTATAAATTATTTTGATTATGACTATGAGGAACCCACAGGAGAGCATCCCTTTTCTTTTTTCACGGAAATCGGTGAATGCCCCTGGAATCCGCAGCATAAACTGCTGCATATCGGGATTCGTGGACGATCGCTCAATCTGCAAAACGCTCCGGCCAACAATCTGGTTTTTCTGCTTGATGTTTCGGGGTCCATGGACATGCCCGATAAACTGCCGCTTTTAAAACAATCTATCGGCCTGCTGGCCCTACACCTTAGACCCGGCGACCGAATTGCGATTGTAGTATATGCCGGAGCGGCTGGCCTGGTTCTTCCGGCCACTCAAGGTGATGACAAAACATCCATTTTAAAGGCCTTAGGCAGCCTTGAAGCGGGAGGAACTACCGCAGGCGGCGCCGGTATCCTCTTGGCTTACGAGACGGCCAAACAATCATTTATTACCGGTGGGAATAACAGAGTAATCCTCGCTACGGACGGAGATTTCAATGTGGGCGCATCAAGTGACGCCGAACTGGTGCGCTTAATCGAAGAAAAACGTGATCAAGGAATCTACCTTACGGTTTTGGGATTCGGTACAGGCAATTACAAAGATGCTAAAATGGAAAAACTTGCCGACAAAGGCAATGGCAACTATGCGTATATCGACTCACTCATGGAAGCAAAAAAGGTGTTGGTCTATGAAATGAGCGGTACACTTTACACCATAGCCAAGGATGTTAAAATCCAGGTAGAATTTAATCCGGCTCGAGTACATGCCTACCGTTTGCTGGGTTATGAAAACCGTCTTTTAAAATCCGAAGACTTTGCTGATGACAAAAAGGATGCAGGTGAACTGGGCGCCGGTCATACGGTAACAGCGCTTTATGAAATCATACCGGAAACCGGACCTGTGGCTCCCGAAAACCTTAAGTATCAGTCTACAACCGTTGAGGATGAAGCTTATACATCCCCCGAAATTATGACGCTAAAATTCCGCTATAAACAGCCCGACGGAATTAAGAGCACTCTCATTGAGGTGCCCGCACTTGATGATAATATCGCGCTTGAATCCACTTCGGATAACTTCCGCTTTACGGCCGCAGTAGCAGAATGGGGACTGCTGTTAAGAGATTCACAGTATAAAGCGGATGCAAACTATGACCAGGTTAGAACCCTAGCTCAAAGTGCCCACGGTGATGATTCCGCAGGTTTTCGAGCTGAGTTTTTAGAGCTGCTCGGATTATGGCAGGAGCTTAAGCATAAGAAGTCAAAATAAAGGGCATGGTATTCGGTCAGATGGTATTTGCTATCTTTAAAGGATGCACACTCAATTAATAAAAAAGCTGCCCTCAGAAAGGGCAGTTTTTTTATAATAGTTGCTACATCATATTAATCATTATATCCATTGTTCGCTGCATTTCTTTAGACACTTCCGGATCAAGCATGTATTCCGCTGATTTCTCACTCACCGCACCTAATTTATCGCCCATCTCCTCTAATTTGTCTATTTGGGCAGCCATATCGGCAGGCATGCCTTCATCGTCCAGGTCGGGATATTTTTCCGCGATCTCCTTATACTTGGGTATAAGCCTTTCCATCGCATCGTTATAGGCTTTGTAGGCAGCGGCAACATTACCGGCATTGTCTGCATTTTGCAGATCACTAATTAATTTTTCCGTGGCCCCGATCTGTTGAGAAAAAACTGCTTTCAGCTCGCCATAAGGCCCTCCGGCAGAACAACTGGCTATAACAAAAAAAATTGCCAGAACTAACATTGCTATTGATTTTTTAAGCATTAATAATCCTCCTTTGGAATTGCTCATAATTATTACTGGTTATAATCTTAAGTAAAAAACAATGAGATATCCAATATTTTGTCAGAAAATTATACTACATTGGCATCCGGAAGGCTTTCCGCTTCGGGAGTAATGCTTAGCTGGTAAAGCTTTATGTCATTTTTTAAACGTTGATTAAGTTCATACAAGCGATTGATATTAAAAGGCAGATTACTCGCCACAAATCGTCTTAAAAGCTGCTGCTTCTTATCATCGACCATCCGCTCCGGATCTAGATGGGAGATATTGAGTTTTTCCTTTACTCTGGGCAGTAAAAAATCTCTGACAGCTTTAATAAATTTTTCCAGTTCCAGTATCTTTGCTTGTATCTCGTCAATATCTCTTGAGCACAGGGTTTTAAAATCAAACAGCTCACGTATTTCCCGCATAGTACGCAGGCTGATGGGCAGTGTTTCTATAATAAGGAAAAACCAGCTTTGATCGAAATTCTTTTCAAACTCAAAACGCAGCTCACGCAGTGTGGTGAGAATACCGCCATTAATCATACTTACCCCTTTTTTGATTTTCGGTAAAGGAACGATCTGTCTTGATACAGCAATTTTCAATATGCATTATTTTTATTAAAAAGGCAATCTAGGAAATTGCAAAAATCAAAATATATTAAGATAGTAAAATACTTATTCTTTATACCATAATAAGTTAGCAATTTCCATTTAAGGAGCTTCTTGCAAAAATATTATTTTTGCAAGAAGCTCAATCATTAATTCATTATCAAGAATCTTATGGAGAGTGTTCCATATACTGGGTGGGTATACCATTGGTTGCATAAGCCATGATCTTGTCTTCGGAAATCTCATCACGATTTAAAATAGCGGTTACTCTTCCTTCATATAAAACTACTACACGGTCCGCCATTAAAATGATTTCCGGGAGTTCGGAGGAGATTAAAATGATACTTATGCCTTCTGCTGTCAGCTTATGCATTAATTTGTAGATTTCGGCTTTAGTACCCACGTCGATACCATGAGTAGGTTCATCAAGTATTAAAAGCATAGGATTGGTCGCAAGCCATCTTGATAAAACTATCTTTTGCTGATTACCACCGCTCAAACTTGACACGGGATAATCTTCGGAAACCATTTTTATATTTAACATATCTACAAATTTTCTTATCACATTTTTAACTTTTGCATTATTAATAATGCCGTTGTCACTTATTCTTGGAAGCTCTGCTATTGATAAATTTAATTCTATCGGTAATTGCATAAATAGAGAAAGCTCTTTTCGATCTTCAGGGACCATGGCTATGCCGTTTTTTATAGCTTCAATGGGTGATTTAAATTCTACAGTTTTTTTTTGCCAGATTATTTTTCCGGCAGTAATGGGATTAAGTCCGAATATCGCATTTGCAACCTCACTTCGTCTTGCACCTACTAATCCTGATAATCCGACAATCTCTCCTTTTCGCACACTGAAACTTACATCTTTAAAATGTGCACATGTAATCCCCTGTACATCTAATACTATCTCGCCTATTTCATGCTTTCTATACGTAGCGTTTCGATTCAGTTCGCGCCCGACCATCATTTTTATGACCTTGTCTGCTGTCGCCTCTTTTTTTTCTATGGTTCCGATATACTGCCCGTCACGTAAAACAGTAATTCGATCGGATATATTAAGCACCTCATCAATTTTATGTGACACATATAATATTGAAACCCCACTCTGCTTTAAATTATTAATTACTTTAAATAATTGTTCTGTCTCAGCTTCCGTAAGTGATGAATTCGGCTCATCCATTATAATCAAGCTTGCATTTTGAGCCAGCGCTTTGGCAATCTCTACTAATTGACGGTCTGAAATACTTAAATCACTAACCAGCTGATACGGGCTTATATGAAGACCCACCTGATTGAGCACTTTAAGAGCTTTTTTCTTAAGTGTGTTCCATAAAACACAACCAAATTTAGAATCCATATGTCCCATAAATATATTCTCAATTACATTTA
>CAZEPL010000049.1:0-29986 GCA_964514135.1 uncultured Spirochaetaceae bacterium
TGGAATTTATGTTGAAAAAATGTATTTTCTTTGATTAAGTGGTGCGGAAAGTGGGATTAATAATACAGAAGAAAATTCAAATTATTTAGATATTAATTCACGATCTAATACGCTTAATAAAAACCTTAATTACTCTGGAATAGTATTATCACCAGGAATTATAGAAATCATTAAACATGTTGTGATAATGTATGAGATAGAGTAACCATTACTGCGTCCAACAACGGAGTCTGTTGCAATATTGTCTATAAGCAAGTAATTAATGTACAATACGGTGCAACATAGATTATGTATATGATAGTAAATTTATTCGTATTCTTTATAATTGGTTGTTTTTCACTTTTATTATTAACGTTCATTGTATATAAGACTGGTATAATTCATAAAACACGTGATTCATCTGGTCAACTTAAAAAGAAACAATCAATTATCGGTTTTATTATAATATTCCTAGTAGCTGTTTTGATTATTCTATTCTTTGTATTATTTGGGATCTTTTCATTTAAGGTAAATAGCGGTTTTTTAGAAAAATTATTATGGACATCCATTTAAATGATTTTACTTGTTTTATTTGATTCATTTTTTATTGATTTATTAGTAATTGGTAGAATCAGACCATCTTTTTTAAACATACCTAATGCAACAAATATAGACACAATGAAGGACCATGGGCTTATAAAAAATAGCGGTGATGAAAATAAAGGCGAACAGGTAGATAATCCCGGCTCCGAAAGGTCCGGTAAACACAAGCAGGAGCACGCCCAGCGCATAGGCGAGCGCAACCAGGCTTATCATTTTCACGGTTACGGCTATTTTTTTCACAAAAGCGATAAGCACAATATACAGATAGAAGAGGGTGTCTATAATTGCGATCACCCATATTTTCTCCGCAACCGAAAAGTATATACTGGGCACGTAGGCGATAAAACCGACGATTGCCAAAATCTTGAGAACCGAGTTAACGAAATTATGTTTTAACTGTTCCTGCGCTGTATAAGGCATATTACCGATTGTTTTAAATATTTGCATGATTGTGTTTTTTTAGCAAGAGCTATGGTAAGTCAATGAACCGTTATAGACTTCTTTATATGTTCAATCGGGCTTGATATACCGGTATTTTGAACAGTATAGTACACTTGATAATATATGGGTATAATCTATTTTACCACAATTAATTAAAAACGCGTATTGTCATCGCCATACTTTTATTTTATTGTAATTGCGGTGCGGTTTAAAGGGAGTAATCAGATTCTCAGGTTTTTCGCCAATAATCTCAATGCCCTTATCGGGGTACATTAAACCGGCGCCTTTGTCTTTGAGTAAATTCAGATATCCGATATCATGAGCATCAAATCCCATTAAATATGTTGTCAAGGAGTCCGCGGCCAATGCGTCGAATGACGAGAGCACCCAACCGGCCTTAATTTCCTTTCCACGCACCGGTCCGCCGTCCTGCATACCGATTGTTCCGTCCACAATCGTGAAAGTCGGATACACAAAATCCGCGATTGAAGCCATTATGTCGTGGATGTGTTTGCCACGGTGAATTTTTTTTCTCATAGAGTATTTTTGGATGGCTCCGACCAATACATTTTTTACACCCGCCGTCATACCTACCGAGCAATGCGTTTTGGGACGGACAATCGATACCAAAAAACAAGCCTCCGGCAATGTTTTGGAAAAAGGCAGTTCTAGCTCGCCTTCGGGATAGCTGATCTTTTTTATTATGGTTTCATCATCTTTAAGGTCCAGTAATTCAATCCGGGCATTTTGTTCGGCCAATTCCGCAAACCTGTACATTTTAAATCCTTCTTTGGTATCGCCCCAGGCGGCTTCTTCGGCGATGATTATTTTTCCTTTATGCAATGGTAAAATAAAATCAATAAAACTTCTCACGGCAGCTATCGGGGTTGTAGCCAGCTCCACACCATTATTGTACGCGGGGGTTCTGGTTATAACAAGATTAATCTTTATTACCACAGTTGAAATCTTTGCCAAGGATGATATAATATGTTTTTTAAAAGGTTTCAGACAATTCCTTACACCGTGGTAATGATCGCTGCTTGTAACCAGGGCTACTTCTGATCGCATATTTTTTCTCGGTACAGGTAATTGCAGAGCATGGTGCTACTTATTCTTATTATCCTGCTCTCTCACATAATCCCAATATTCGGGAGGAGTCTTTTCTTTTTCAACGGCATCCATTTCTCCGACAGCCGCTACTGCCTTAATTTTATCGTTTATAAATTGCTGAAAACAATTCGGCACATGATCTTTGTAATATCTGTGCAATGTAACGCATTCCAAACATTTTCCATGCCATTCACATTTGATTTTCGGGCATGGACACTTTTGGTTTTCAGGATCAGCTACAATCTTTCTTATTTGCTTTACCAATTTATAATATTCTACTTTTGTCCTCATTTGTTAAAACCCTTAAATAATATTCCCGTAATGATTATTGCATACAATACAGTAACGTTATACCTTAATATCACTTGTTTTACAACTTACCTCAAATTAAAAAACTACTTTGTTTATACAGTTATAGTAATACCGGTTAATCTGTGTTATAATGCATTTAGTAATTGGAACAGGTCATAATGAATAAAAAAACAAGCATTCCTATTGTTTTAATATCATTATTTTTTTTACTTATTGCATCAAATAATCCGCCGGGCGACCTTGAACAAAAATATCTGCTTCTTAACAGACTTATTAAAAATTATTCCAACCAGAGTATATTCTGCCTTGATCTGGGCGAGGAATATCACTTTACACTTAAAGATCAATCAAAATGCATAATTAAACTGATCGTTGTAAAAGATTACAAGGATAAAGCCGAACTATCGTTCCAAAAGCCCGGGGTGTATATGGCAGAACTATGGATTCAAGACGACCGGGGAAATGAGGACGTGGACTTTTGTAAAATAAAAGTTTATACAAAAGGCAACATCCAAAAGATTATTCCCGCAATATTTATGTGCCATACACCCACTTTAAATATAAAATCCAATGAGGAAATTACCTTTCAATTGTGGTTACAGGCGGAGAATGAAAAAAAATACCGATCACAGTTGATTTTGGTGATGGTACGATAATTTCGAATTATATCTCATATGCGGAAATCAAACACAAGTTTAAAGCACCGGGAATTTACATTGTCAAAACAAGTGCTCTTTATAAAGGTATGCCGATTACCCAAAAACAGAAAGTAGTCGTGGGTAAATAGAATATCGAGAAATTTTAAAAACAGAAAAGCCGGATATTTTCCATACAGTTTTATCCTTGAAGGCAGCTTTTATGTCACATTTTTCTGCTTTTCGCGCCTTTTTTCTCTGTCCGAGGATTAACCATCCCCTCTTGACATAACTTAAAAAATATAATACTATTTGACTATATTAATTTAAATAGTCAAATAGTATCTTAAAAGGAGCAGCAATGCCCAAAGCCTTTAGCGATGAGCAAAAAGACTATATGCGGAAAAAACTGATCGCAGCGGGAAAGGATATATTCGGCCGCTACGGCTTTAAAAAGGCGAGCATAGACGAAACCGTGCGCATAACGGGAATATCCAAAGGAACATTCTATCTTTTTTTCGAGTCCAAAGAACTGTTTTTCATGGAAGTATTGGAAAGCATTGAAAAAGAACTCAGAGACGGTATGGTAAAGCTGATGCAGGAAAAGAAATTATCGCCGCCCGAACGCTTGAAAACATTCATGTTGAAATTCCTTGAAATTATGGAGCAAAACCCGGTCATGTCCAAGATACGGTATCAGGATCTGGGCACAATCATGCTGAATCTCCCCGAAGATAAAATGGAGAGTCATCTGGACCAGGACATGAACTTCATGCTCGACTTCATTTTAAACATTCAAGCGGCAACCGGCCGCCTTCGACGAATCGGGCGCAAGGCATTGACCGGATTTTTTATGTTCTTCATTTATATTTTCCAGCACAAAGAGGATATCGGGTATGAGGAATACCGGGCAGGAGTTGAGTTGATGATCGACATGGCCTCGGAATATTTTTTTAAGCCTTAATAGCGGAGCATAGAGGAGAAATCGGATGGAAATTATCATCGAAACGCGGAACCTCACCAAGCACTACGGCAGGGTACATGCTGTGGATGATGTATCAATCCGCATTAAAAAAGGGGAGATCTACGGCTTTTTGGGCCTGAACGGAGCAGGTAAAACAACGACGATCCGTATGCTGCTCGGTATGATCCGCCCCACAGCGGGTAAATCATATATAAGCGGCAAGAAAGTCGATTCCGGCAACCGTCATTTATGGAGCTCCGTGGGATTTCTCGTGGAAATTCCCTACTCCTACCCTGGTTTGACTGTGCGGGAAAATCTGGAAATTTTCCGGCGGCTCCGGTTTATTTCCGATCCCGCTGCAGTCGACTCCGTAATAGAAAAACTCAAACTTGTGCCCTACCGGGACAGATTGGCGAAACACCTCTCATTGGGGAACTCCCAACGCCTGGGATTGGCCAAGGCTCTCCTTCACAAACCGGAAATCCTTATTCTGGACGAACCGGCTAACGGACTGGATCCCGCAGGAATCGTTGAGATCAGAGAAATGCTTTTGGACCTGGCCAAAAACAAGGGTGTGACTGTTTTCATTTCCAGCCACATTTTAGGGGAAATCTCCAAGTTCGCCACCCGCATCGGTATTATCCATGAAGGAAAACTGATTAGAGAGACCAATTTTGCTCAACTCGACCGCTCTCGCCGCAGAACACTCCGGATAAATACCCGCGACAATGACACTGCCAGACTGATCCTTGAAAAAAATGGCTGCAAAGCTCACTTGAGCAAGGATATGCTTCTGGAAATCAGCGAACAAAATGCTGTAAACAACCCGGAAAGGATTAATTCGCTCCTGGTGCATGAGGGAAATCCTCCTGATATGCTCAAGGTCGAGGAGGAAGATCTTGAGTCATACTTCTTAAGGGTAATAAAGAAAAACGGAGGTGTGAGATGAAGGGGTTTATTCCGTCTCTTTTCACGGAGGGCCTTAAGGTACTTAAGTCTAAAATTTTTTTTGCCACAGTCATGGCCTTCACCTTTATGGCGCTCATGCTGGGATTACTGGTCTTCGTTTCCAAACATCCGGATCTGTTCAAGGACGCCGGAGTGATGACCACCAAGGCGTCCATTATCGGTAAAGCCGACTGGCCCGCGTTCTTCGCTTTACTGATACAGACCGCGGCCATGGTCGGCTCCATCGGATGCGGATTTTTGGCAAGCTGGGTTTTCGGCCGTGAATACAGCGATCGGACAATGAAGGACCTGCTGGCATTACCTGTTTCACGAAGCACAATCGTTATGGTGAAATTTACGGTTATCATGATCTGGTGCGCTCTGCTGTCGCTCGTATTATTTACCGCAAGTTTTGTCACGGGAATGGCTGTCGGGCTTGACGCCTGGTCGGCAGATTTCGCCTACCGTGCCGTCCTGATGTTCGCCGTTACCTGGCTCCTCAATATCGTACTCTGCACACCACTCGCTTTTTTAGCATGTGTAAGCCGCGGATTTCTGTTGCCGCTCGGTTTTCTCATTCTCACCATGATCGTAAGCCAAACACTTGGGATCGGTATGCCGAACATCGCAGCATATTTTCCCTGGGCAGTCCCGCCGCTTTACAGTGTGGCCGCTTTGTCGGGGAAAGATATAGGCAGCTTAAGCTATCTGGTTGCGGCCTTTACCGGCATTGCCGGGATAGGCGCCACACTGGCCTGGTGGCGCTTTGCCGATCACACCTAAAAATCCGATTGACACTATGAATGCGCGGCAAGAGCATCTATACATACCACTCTGCTTTTATTTTATTGCGAACAGGAACTCTATGATATGTATGAACAGGATATCCCAGAGTCATAACTCCCGCGATAAATCTGCCTTTGGAAATATTAAGCTGCCGTAATACTCCTTTATTTTTTTGGACCGCCATCATGGTAAATCCCATCCAGCAGCTCCCCAATCCCATTGCAGTGGCGGCCAGCATACCATAAGTTATGGCGATAGTAGGATCAACATAAGACAAACCGCCAAGATTGGGTACATGCACGAGAATAAGAACCGGTGCATCGAAAAAGACTATGTCCTTACCGGACTCATACTGTTTGATCAGCTCATCAACTCCGAGCGCGGTACCGCGATCGGATAATATTTCATAAAAAGCTTTGGGAACAAACGGTTTGAGGACTTTGTGGATTTTAATAAGCAGTTTAAAAGATTTAAAAGACTTGATAGTTGCTTCTGCGAGCATCCTCTTTTTATCTTTATCTTTTATGACCACATACTCACATGGCTGAGCATTATGCCCGCTTGGCGCGAAACGCATAATATCGAACAGCGTTTCTATTTCTGCATTGGGAACATCTTTATTCTGGTATCTGCGAATTGAGCGTCTTGTCTGGAGTAGTTTTAACGCATGATTAAGCAACAATTCGTTCATCTCCGGATATTCCAGAGCTTTCTCATGCGCATCATAGCTAATTGCATCCTTCGCACATACAGCTATACAATGGCCGCAGCCTGTGCACCATTTATGCGGATCACTGTACGTTACTCTTTTATTCCCGTTCAGCGAATACAGATTAGCCGGACACTCCTGAACACAAACTCCGCATGCAGTACATTTTTTTAAATCGATTCCTGTAATTTTCATATTAGCCTCCAAAAAAATGATAGGGCAGAAAACGATTCTCCCCCAATATTAACTAACTATTTAGTTAATGACTTTTATAAAAAAAACTGATTTATCAGGAAATTACAAAAATTTACACATAACTATATTTTTTTTACTACAATAAATTAGCAATTTCCTCTTAAGGAGCTTCGTGCAAAAATACTATTTTTACACGAAGCTCTTATAATAATTCTCCTTCATTTTTTTTATGATACTGCTCATGGGTTTCCTGCATAGCAGTATCAAAATACTCTTTAAGTTCTTGTTCACTCACATTGAAGTGTTTGCACCATTTATCTTTGAATATCACATAACAAATAAAAGGCATTACACCGGTAAAAAATTCGGTGACATACATCTGCTGCTGTGCTTTATCACTTATCTTCACATTCTCTTGTATAGCTTGTATGCGCTCTTTCTGCTCATTACCGCCGATATCCACAAGCTTAAAAAGTGGCACCTCCTTAATATCACCTTTTAAAGATTCCGCAACCATGATCTTGAGCAGTTCTCTGTTGGATTCCAAATAATGAGAATATTCAGCTTCAAATAATCTTTTGTTTTCTTCCGCATTCTGCGCGAATCCTCCCCGCTCAATAAAATTTAAAAGCAGCGCCGTAGACTCCCTGAAGAAGGTGCGGAACAACTCAGCTAAAATCGCCTCTTTGCTTTTATAATAATAGTAAATAAGCGCTTTATTTACCTGAGCCTCTCTGGCAATCTCATCAATACGGGCACCGTCATAACCCTTTTCCGCGAAAAGCCTGGCTGCCGCATTAAGTATACGCTGTTTTGATTCTTCGCTATTTTTATTCATATGTTCCATTATGTATTAACTAACTGTTTAGTTAAATATTAACATAACACTCATCATAGATTTTGTCAACAAAAAAATAAAAACTTATTGACATAATAAATCATATTTATTATATTTAGCATATTATTCATATTTATATGAAAGGATAAAAGATGGAAGAGATTATAGAAGGAAAATATATTTTCGGTACTGTTAAAGTAGGAGAACGCGGTCAAATCGTAATTCCCAAAGACGCAAGGGACCTTTTTAACATTAAAGCGGGGGATACATTGCTTGTTATGGGCGATAAGAAAAAAGGTCTTGCCATATCAAAAATAGGTAAAATAAAGGAATTTGCTTTGGGAATACTTAACGGTATCGGTAATAAAGAAGAATTACTGAAGAAATCCCTTGAAAAAGGTAATGATGAAAATAGTTAAACGGAGGTAGATATGAAAAATAAAAAAAATCAGCAAGTACAATACGGATGGTACGCAGGTAATTTTTTAATCGGCTGCGGCATTATCGGAATGACAGGCCTGTCACTTATTTTTATCAGTGTTTTTATTCCCCTTGCCTTTGCCAATATACTTTTTATTGCGGGGCTTATCACATCAATTCTGTTTCTGTGGCCTGCTTTGGGAATGATTATTATGAATTTAAGAATTTTTTCAGCTAAAGCACACTATGATTATCTGAAACGGTTTAAAGCCCCGAAAGTACTGGACTGCGGCTGCGGTACAGGACGGCACGCCATTACTTTGGCCAAAAGTTTACCGGAAGGCGGACATTTAACGGGAATTGACATCTATAACACCGTAATTACAGGTAACTCTCTGGAAACCGTAAAACGAAACGCCCGTCTGGAAAATGTAGATACAATAACCGATTTCAGGCATGGTTCGGTTACGGACATTCCTTTTAAAGATAACACCTTTGATATTATCTCAGTTCAATCCGTGCTGCATGAAATTCATAATCAGCGGGATCTTCAACAGGCTTTGCATGAAATAAAACGTGTGTTAAAAAAAGACGGCCTGCTTCTTATCGGCGAATGGCACAGTCTGACCCCTTTTCTTATTCTCTCAATGGGATTCCTTACCCTCATGATGGCTACCATAGTTTTTAAGACAAAATATTTTTGGAGAAAAAAGATTCGCCAAGCCGGGTTGACAATTGTAAAAGAAATAAATAACAAAGGATTTATTATCTTTAACTGTAAGATCGCCTGATACCAGCTGAGTCGATAGCAACCCAGCGTCCTTACCGGGGCAGACAAGAAAAATCCTTACTCATGAAAAACGGACTATGCATACCGCCTCTGCCTGAAAAAAACCTAATATTTCGAATTAAAAAATTAGTGAAAAATTTGTTATTCGCGCTATATGTTAATAGCAAAGGAGCGAATATGAATAAGAAAGTAATTATTGTATCTTGTCTTTATATATTTTTTCTATTGTGTACAACCGCACTTTTCAGCCAAAACAATCCGGTAGTGGCTGTACTGGATTTTGAAGTTCATGGCATGAGTCAAAAAGACAGCTCCGCCCTTATAGACAGCCTGACGGCTGAGTTATATAAAACTAACAAGTTTATTGTCATCGCCAGAGCTGACAGCGATAAGGTGTTACAGGAGCAGGAGAAATCTTTGCAGGACATCTTTAATCAAGAGCAGCAGGTTAAAATGGGTAAACTGCTTTCAGCGCATCAGGTGGTTACCGGCTCAATCAGAAAGGTCGGTAAAAATATTGTGGTCAATATCAGGCTGATCGATGTTGAGACTTCCAAGGTGCTGCAGACGGCAAACGGAACCTACAACGGTCTTGCCGACATAATTAATGACTGTCCATCTTTTGCTTTTACCCTTGCGGGCTTAAGCTCCGAGCTCAATGTGGCAGGCACCACATGGGAATTCGAGCTTGGCGATACAATTACCTTTTTAGCAGGCGGTATTGTATATTTTAATAAAATCAATGCCAAGGGTAAATGGCAGCAGAAGGGACGCAGGATTGTATTCGACTGTAACAACTTTACCGGTTATGATGTAGTGATAGAAGGCAACCAAATGAAAGGAGTCTGGTACAGAATAAAGACACCGGAAAAAACCAATCCCACCTTTTTGACAAAAACCCTCCTCCCTGATGAAGAAACGGTCCAGGTAAAGCTTGATGATACAACATGGAAAATTGACGAAAGCGGTGAAAGCATACTCTTTTTTAAAGACGGACTGGTTGTTTTTCCCCGGAAGCAGATGACGGGTTCATGGATCCGTATGGGCAGCCGGATTTCAATAGACGTGAATTATATTACTAAATATGATTTAAATATTAAAAACAAAAATACTATTACGGGGGACCGGCATCTTGCGAACAATCCCACGGAGCGCCACCCCGTTTCCTTTACCCTGCAGCGTAATAATATTGACAAATCCCAGGCTCCGGGTATTGAGGGCAGCACGTGGCTGTGGAGCACAAAAAGTACGGTTACCTTTCTGAAAAACGGCACCACACAGTTCTCCCACACTGAGTACAAAGGTGTCTGGAAGCAGCAGGGCGCATATGTGGAGTTTGAGATAAATACCAGCCAGCTTGTGGTTTTCCATATGTATATCTTTGCTGATGAGATGAAAGGCATCCTGCGTCAGGTAGAAAACCAGAATAATAAATACCATTCGGATTTAAAACGCATTAAATGAGACGGCGGCCCGGGCGGGAATATAAAACCGCGGAAACCCGTTCTTTAAATCGCACTCACTGATCAAAAGGCTTGATTATCACGTTGTTTTATATATAAATATACGGATGCTAAAGCCCAAATCGATATATACGAATAAACCCTGGCAGCGGAACCTCGTGCTTCTCACCCTCATCCGGATTAATTTTTCCATGATTATTGCCGTTTCCGTGATCGCCGCTTACTGGGAAAAATACGGGCTTTCACTTTTGGATATTTTTCTGCTTCAGGCTATTTTCTCGTTTTCCGTGGTGCTGTTCGAAATTCCCACCGGTTATATCGGTGACCGTCTGGGGAGAAAACGCACGATTCTGCTCGCGGCGGCGGTCAATGTAATCGGATGGCTTGTGTATTCCTCACTTCGTTTCTTCTGGGGATTCGTGGCCGGCGAGATCATCCTCGGTCTTTCCCTTGCTTTTCTTTCGGGAACAGATTCGGCAGTGGTTTTTGAAAACCTGAAAGCGATGAACCGCGTTGAAGAGTACAGTAAGGTAGAAGGCCGGATTAAGGGATTCTTTCATCTCGGAGCCGCTTTTTCCAGCATTACGGGCGGAATATGCGCCATATTTCTTCCTGTCTGGGCGCTCATGCTGGCCACCGGAGGTGTCGCCTTTGCCAGTTTCATCATTGCACTTTTTATAGAAGAACCTGAATATGAAGTCTATAAACATCCCCGTGGCACGCTCTACGGCTTTTATAAAATTATCCGCTATGTGTTCCTGCGCAGTAAGATCGTCCGTGCCGCACTTCCGCTTCTTGCCGCCTGCTCACTGGCCACCATGCTCGGGGTCTGGCTCTATCAGCCTTTCTGGACGGCCAGACACGTTCCGATCTGGCTCTTCGGTATTCTGTGGGCCTGCCTTTTCATTCCGTCAGGGATAGGCAGTCATTTTGCCCACAAAGCGGAAAAAATCTTAGGACACCGCGGTATCATTTTCATTTTACCCTTACCGCCCCTTATCGGTTATATTCTGGCAGGCATTCTTCCCGGTTACTGGGCTCTGGCACCCATTTATCTTGTCAACATCCTCTTCGGGTTGGCACCGCCGATCCTCGGCAAATACATCCAGGAAGAAACCTTCAGCGACAAGCGTGCGACCGTAATGTCGATCGGCAGTTTTCTCTTCCGTATTTCCTATTGTCTGTTAGCCCCGCTTGTGGGTTTTATTGCCAACCGGCTGAGTATCGAGACAGCTTTCTTTATCGCGGCCGGGATCTCGGGTTTAGCCATAATCGCTTTAATTCCCTTTTTCCTCGGCAAACTGAAAGTGTGGGAAACAATACAGGCCGAATCCGCGCCTAAACCTGAGAAAAACAAAATAAACAATTAGCAATCTATACGCAGTTGTACGCAGTATCCGGCATCCCTTATTTACTCAGGAACCTTTTCAGGCCTTCCATTTCTTCAATACAATGCTTTTTCCAGGGAATTAATCCTCCAACTAATGTAGAAAAAAAATTTTCAAAACCATTTGAAAACTGTATCCCAATAGTGAGTTTTATTCTGGTCTGTTTATTTTCAGTTTCAATAAAATCATAAAAAACATACGTATTACTTTTACTTTCAATGGTTTTCCAGGGCAATTTTATTAAAACTTTCGATGCTTTTGATACATATGCAATTCTGCTGTTATTGTCGATTTCTGTCACATGATATTCATGTTTGATTGATTGGTTTCCTGCTGTTTCTGCACAATCAATAATTGAATCCTTCTTTATTTCAGTACCATTCAGTATTGTAAAATATTCATGACCACATGCCAATTGGGCGTACACTTTGGAAAGATTTTTTGTTATAAAAGAAAATGCATCTTCCACATTTTTGGACACTTCTATTGTATGTGAAATATAAGCAGTATGTTTTAACTTTGGTATCTCATTCATTTATCAAACCTCCATAAAATGTTAATTTAAAAACCCGGATTTACTCCAAAATTACTATCAAGTCTTAAAAGCATATAGTAGGCTCTATGCATACCACTCCGCTTTTATTTTATTACGAACAGGTACTCTGTAATATGTATGAACAGGATATCCCAGGGTCATTATTCCCACGATAAAGCGGCCTTTGGGTATATTAAGCTGCTGCGAAACTCTTTTATTTTTTTGCACCGCCATCATGGCAAATCCCATCCAGCAGCTGCCCAGTCCCATTGCATGAGCTGCCAGCATGCCATACGTTAAGGCGATAGTAGGATCAACATAGGACAAACCGCCCATATTGGGTACGTGCACGAGAATAACAACCAGCGCGTCGAAGAATATTATATCCTTGCCGGACTCATACTGCTTAATCATCTCATCAACTCCAAGCGCAGTACCAAGATCTTACAATATGTCATAAAATGCTTTGGGAATAAACGGTTTCAAAAGCTTGCGGATTTTAATAAGCATTTTAAATGATTTAAAAGACTTAATAGTAACGTCCGCGAGCATCTTGATTTTTTCCTTATCCTTTATAACCACATACTCACATGGTTGAGCGTTATGCCCGCTGGGCGCAACACGCATAATATCGAGCAGTTTATCTATTTCCGCTTGAGGGACATCTTGATTCTTGAATCTGCGGATCGAGCGTTTTGTGTGCAGTAGTTTTGCCACATCCTGAAACGACACGTTCATATCCGGATATTTTAAGGGCTTTTCATGCGCGGTATAGATTATAGCATCATTGGGACATACGGCCACGCAATGGCCACAGCCTATGCACCATTTATGTGGATCGCTATACGTTACTTGCTTACTACCGTTTAATGAATAAATACCGGCCACACACTCCTGCACACAAACTCCGCATGCGTTGCATTTTTTTACATCAATTCCTGTGATTTTCATGGTAACCTCCAATAAAATATTAGATCAGAGAGTAACTCTCCGCCTATTAACTAACTATTTAGTTAATTACTTTTGTAAAAAAATTATTTTATTAAAATTCGCTTTTTCTATTTTTATGATACTGCTCATGGGTTTCCTGCATAGCAGTATCAAAATACTCTTTTAATTCTGCTTCCGTGATTTTAAAGTGTTCGCACCATTTCTCTTTAAATACCACATAACAGATAAAAGGCATAACACCGGTAAAAAACTCAGTTACATAAATCTGCTGCTGCTCTTTATCACCTATCTTCATATTTTCCTCTATAGTATTTATGCGCTCGTTCTGCTCATTACCGCTTATATCTACAAGTTTAAAAAGTGGTACTTCCTTACTATCACCCTTTAAAGATTCAACAACCAGAATTTTAAGCAGATCTTTGTTCGACTCCAAATAATGAGAATATTCGGCTTCAAATAACCTTTTGTTTTCTTCCGCATTCTCCGCGAAACCTCCCCGCTCAACAAAATTTAAGAGCATTGCCGTAGACTCCTTGAAGAAGGTACGGAATAACTCAGTCAAAATTGCCTCTTTGCTCTTATGATAATAGTAAATAAGCGCTTTATTCACCCGAGCCTCTCTGGCAATCTCATCTATGCGGGCGCCGTCATAACCCTTTTCCGCGAAAAGTCTGGCTGCGGTATTGAGAATGCGCTGTTTTGATTCTTCACTGTTCTTATTCATGCGTATAACTCTATTAACTAACCGTTTAGTTAATATTAAATATAGCGCGCATTACGCTTTTTGTCAATAAAAAAACCTGAAGGTACAATACGGCTGGTACGCCGGAAATTTTATGATTGGCTGCGGTATGATCGGCCTGGCACTCATTTTCATCGGTGCGTTTGTTCCCCTGCCCTTTGCCCGTGTACTCATTATTGCGGGGATCATTACGGCAATTCTATTTCTGTGGCTGGCTTTAGGAATGGTCATTATGAATCTACGAATTTTCTCAAGCAGAGCGTGCTACGATTATTTAAAACGCTTTAAAGCCCCGAAGGTGCTGGACTGCGGCTGCGGTACAGGCAGACATGCCATTGCTTTGGCCAAGGCTTTGCCAAAAGGCGGACATTTAGCAGGTATTGATATCTATAATACTGTAATTACAATAAATTTGCTGGAAACCGTAAAACGAAACGCACGTATAGAAAGCGTAAATAACATAACCGACTTCAAACACGGCTCGATTACGGAAATACCTTTTAAAGATAACTCCTTCGACATTATCTCGGTGCAATCCGTGCTGCATGAGATTCATAAACCGCAAGACCTGCAACGGGCCTTATCTGAGATAAAGCGGGTGTTAAAAAAAGACGGCCTGCTTATTATCGGTGAATGGCACAGTCTGACCCCATTTCTTATTTTCTCTATGGGATTTCTTACATTCATGATGGCAACGATAGTATTTAATACAAAATATTTCTGGAGAAAAATATTCCGCCAGGCGGGTCTGACGATTGTGAAAGAAATAGATAACAAAGGATTTGTTATCTTTAACTGTAAGATCGCTTGATATCACATATAAGGAACTACTCTTTACAAGCCTATTTATTTAAAATAGGCTTGTATTGTATTTACAATCTGATCTCCCATGTCCCAGCCTGCGGAACTCATGGCGTTTTCATACAAACCGAGAACACGAAGACCGTGTCTAAAGCGGTAATCACTCATCCATAATAAATAATTTTTTATTCAGAGGATTTACACTCACTTTTTCTCCGAATGATATCCAAAACCACAGGCAGCAGATAATGGCCACAGTCGCCATGATCCAGGCGAATTCGATTCCTGTGTAGAATAAGACAAGGCTTAAACCCCCTAAAATCACGGGAATAAATCCAAGAAGGTAAAGTAGCGGGTTCGGCGCTTTCATGCGAATCTCCTTCCCATTATTAAATTGCTACAGCGGCTTTATGCTTCTTTGCAGCACACATAGTAAATCCTACTTGACACTATAAATACACGGCAATAGACTATTTTAAGCAAAAGTGATTTTCACGAAACTTTGCCCATTGCGTGAAATACTTATTTGTGCGAAGTCGGAAAAAATATGAATAAAAAGCTGCTGTTATTCACTATAACATTATTCTTGGCCTTCCGCACTCTATCTTCACTTTATACCTGAAAAAGGATACAATTCAATTATGAGAATTTACTTTTGATGTCTTCCCCACCCAACCGCCTGACCTCATCACTTCACGGCATGAAACATGCTATCCAGATGAGTATACTTACAGTCCTTATATGGTCGTTCGCCTCCTGCGTACCGCTTAATCACTTTCTGGTTCATCCGCAGGATGTCCCGCCCACTGTGGTCACATGGAGCGAGGAGGTACATCGGGACAGTCTACTTCTCCACCTCGAATGGGCACGTCCTGCGGGTGACGGACCCTTCCCGGGAGTTCTCGTCCACCCTGAGGCAGGGAAAAAGGCTCGCGACATGCTTGGCGTGGTTTGGGATCTCGCACAGCATGGATACATCGCGGTGGCAGTGGATTACCAGCGCATGATACGGGGTAAGTATCAGGAGACTCTGTTTCCCTGGCGGGAGGAGGGCGACGTGGCCGCGGCTTTTGATATATTACGCGCGCACCCGTGTGTGGACTCCGAACGTATCGGCGCCCTCGGCTTCTCCCAGGGAGGAGTGTTTAGTCTCCTGATTGCGTCCTATGCCGGTAAAGGGATAAAGTCGGTTGTGGCCTATTACCCGATCACGGACTTCATCTACTGGCTCGATGAAACACATTATGAGGGTAAAATGCAGAGGTTCATCTGTCGCAGGATCAGATCCTATTTCCGCACGCAGTCGGAGGCAGCCACGGAGGAGGAATTCGAAGCAATGCTACATCGGGCCTCGCCCATATTCCATGCCGAGTCGCTGACAGCTCCCGTACTGCTTATCCACGGCGAATGTGATACCACGGCACCTGTCGAGGAGTCGCGGCGTTTATACGCGCGTCTGCATGATCTGGGACGCAAGGTTGACATCCTGGTGGTCCCCAATGCTGCTCACGTTTTTAACTTCAAAAACCGTGAGCAGGCCGCGGTCGCCTGGGAGGCAACACTGCGCTGGCTGGCAGCGGGATTAAGGCCTGAACTCTAACTTGTCGTTTTTCTATTATCACCAATAAGCTTTGTTCCCAACTTTTAAAACCTTAATCAAAATTAAAAATAAAAAACACGTATTATTCAATAAATTATTAGTCTGCCTACTATCATCTAACTACTATTCACAGATTATAAAAGCCGGAGCATACAAATTATTTTATACAGAATTCAAAAATAATAAAGAAGAACTCCCCCATAGGAGGATACTTCAATCCGTAATACGAAAAGGATATAAATGAACAACAGTTACTTCTCAGAGATATGTCGATTCCGTATATAAACTGGAAAAACTGATATTAAGTAAAATTACTAGCGAGGTTGAACCTTGAAATTAATATTATTTACTGAACTATCCGCAAGTTCGACCGCTGTTGCCGCCGATTTATCCGTAACAACCGCTCCTCCACCACTATAAAAGCCAATCAGATCTCCCGGATCATTGAAAGAACCATTTTCGTTCATATCAACTCCGAATTCAATAGTATATACGCCTGGACCAAGACTTTTAATTTTATAGTGATAATTACCAGCCCCGGTTGTTGCAGACATTTGGTTGGCGCCATCAGAGAGGGAAGTCTGCTCCATAAGTGCTGCGCCACCTCTATAGCCTATGTAAATTCGATTGCCGGCCTTAACACCTGCCGGGAAGGTTACCGTACCGCTGATACTCAAATTGCCTGCTTTTTTAAAAGAAGTAAGTATAATCATGTTAGCAGGTATGGGTTCTCCACTTGTTTCTTTTGCCGTTGTCTTTTTTTTCAACTTAGGTACATCTGAACTGCTGAACTCTCCACTAAAATACCAGGCATCACCATATTTTTCAATTTTCATTGTAATAATGGCTGTTTCCCCAACTTTAACAGAAGTAAAACTGCAGGTTACGGTATCTTTATCTGTTTCCTTAACTTCCATTTTATCAATATCTGCATTATCATAATCTACTTTTTTATCTAGAAGATCCTTTACCGAATTCATTTGTTTTTTAGCTTCTACTATGTGGTTTTTCATCTGATCTTTTAGATTGGCAATTACCTGAGACTGGCCGAACATATCGACTGCCTTTTTATGTTCTTCAACCTTTGCAGAATCCCCGGCTGCTTTGGCTTCTTGATAAAGAATTTCAGCATATATTTTTTGTTTTTCAGTTTTCATATCCGGATTGGGAATCAGTTCAGCATATTTTTCTACATCACCCTCTTTAAGAGTTGTTAACAACTCGGTAATAAGTACCTGGGGTGAAGCGGCTCCTTTTGTGTACTGATATTCATATTTTGAACTGCAGTTAAGAAGACATAGTATCAGTATAAGTATAAAAAAATAATTATATTTTTTCATGTTTCCTCCTGTGAAACTATTGTTTGCATTCTATTCCTTAAACAGTTTAAGAATTTGTTCGACTCTTTTTTTCACTCCTTTATTAATACTACTAGTTCAATATTTTTTCAATAAGTATCTATAAAAACTTGACATTTTGTCACATTTTATTTATTATAGTAATTGATTTGTGATATATAATAAGGAATTATGAAAGAAAGCAACTTGATTTACGGCATAATGGCCACATTTTCCAAACCCGAATACTCGATCAATCAGCTGAAATATCTTTTAGCTCCGTTTGCTATAAATGAATCGTGTATTCGCACCAACCTCTCACGCATGAAACGCAAAAAATTAGTCTCTTCCCATAGCTGGGGCAAAAAAGTGTTTTACCGTATTTCAGATAAAGGAAGTAAAATAGGACACAACGTGGCGCACAGTTTTCAAAGTCTGGATTGGAAAAAATGGGATAAGAGCTTCTGGGGGGTTGTGTTTTCGGTTCCTGAAGCACAAAAAGCAAATCGCCATAATATCAGAAAAAACCTTTTGGCCTACAGATTTGCCATGTACTCCAAAGGGTTCTGGATCAGGCCCTATCACCCGAAAGAAGAATTTATAAAGGATATTTTTTTAGACAAACACTGTCATCTGTTCACATTCTATAATATAAAGGAAATACCTGCTGCGCTAATCAGCAAACTGTGGGATTTAAAAACCGTGAACCGGCATTTTATGGAAGCTCTGCAGCTGCTTGATAAAAAATACAAGGAGCTTGGCAATTATAGTGCGGAACAGGCGCTTATCGAAAAAATGTTGGTCGGAGAACGGATGATCCACACCATTTTTAAAGATCCTCTGCTGCCCGACTTTTATCTACCTGATAACTGGAAGGTGGATCAATTACGAAAAGAATTTTTTAATTGGGATAAAGCAGTAACAGCCGCGGCACGCCCTTACTGGGAAAAAATATTTAAGCAGGAGGAAACCATATGAAAGCAGTAAAACCATACAAAATAATTAATTTGGATGAAAAGAACAAACCCTCTTATTTCATATGTCTGGAGCGTGATTCCCCTGACATGAAAGAAGCGGGTGGTCACAAAGCGCATTGGTACAATACCATGAGAGAAAAGGGATTGGGAATTAAAATAGCGGTGGATAAAATGGGAAATGCAGTGGGTATGATTCAATATACTCCCATCGAGTACTCATTAGCTCAAGGCGAGAACTGTTATTTTATCAACTGCATCTGGATTCCCCGTAGTAAAGACAAAGCCCTGAATTACCGCCGGACGGGAATGGGCAAAGCACTTTTAAAAAGCGCGGAAAAAGACGCTAAACAAAGGGGTTCTAAAGGAATGGTGGCCTGGGGTATGGCCATGCCCTTTTTTATCAAAGCCTCCTGGTATAAAAAACAAGGGTATCTGCCGGTTGATAAACAGGGCATTCAGGTACTGTTATGGAAGCCCTTCACACAAGACATTACACCACCCAAATGGATCATGCAAAAAAAGACACCGCAGGCGGGCAAGCATCCCGGAAAGGTTACGGTTACCGTATTCATAAGCGGGGCCTGTCCTGTGCAAAACTTTCATTGCGAACGGGCGAAAAGAGCGGCCGCTGAATTAGGTTACCGCGTTGTGGTGGAAACCATTAATAGCCTTGATAAAAACAACATTGCCGAGTGGGGCATAACCGACGCTGTTTACGTGGAAGACAAATGCATCTGCGCAGGGCCGCCGCAAAGCTATAAAACAATTAAAAGCAAAATTGCTAAAGCCCTGAAACAGCTGGAGAAAAAAAATGGGTAGCGGTTGGAAAATCACATTAAAAAAAGATCCTCTACCATGGTTATTGGAGAGCACTCCCTGGACCAGATACAAAACACTTACCGAGCTTATGGAGCTGCCTACAGCTCATAAGGATGTAAAACAGGCCAAACAGGACTTGCTCAAGCACCCTATGGTTATAAAGCTGGCCAGCGAAGCTTGCGACTGGTTTCCTTTAAGCATAACCAGGCATAATGATCCCACAATCTGTTACTACAAACTGCGCATGCTGAGCGACATGGGCCTGACCAGGGACGATCTGCAGCTGGCTGATATAATTAAAAAGGCGGTTCAACATAAAGAAGACAACCTGTTCGCGGTCAGGGTATGCATTCCTGAAGAGACTACCGGATACCCCAAACCGGACCCTCACGCCACTGAATGGCATGCCCTGCCCTGCGACTCTCCGCTCATTACCTATATCCTGCTGAAATTGGGCTGTAAGAGCCAAGAGGTACTGCAAACCGCTGCCGCTCTCAAAGAAAAATGGAGGTCACCTGCAGGCTGGTTTTGTCACTTTGCCTTCGTGAAAAGTTTCTATAAGAAACTGCAGGTTCCATGCCAGATGGCCGGTCTTTTTGCTCTGGAAGTATTCTCACTTATTCCCGAACTCAAGGAATCAGCGGCGGCAAAAAATGCCTACACGCCGCTTGAATTTCACAAGGACTATGGCAAAAGCATGTACTATTTTGGGCGGTCAAAAAAGTTCTGGACACTTAAATATCCCTTTGTCTGGTATAACGCGCTTTATCTGGCGGAAGTTTTAACCAGGTTTGAATTTTTAAAAAACAGCGAACTTGTAAAAGAACTCATAGCATGGATCGAAAACTCTCAGGATGAGGACGGCAGATTCAAACCCACCTCTATGTTTCGAGCTTATAGGGAATGGGAGTTTACCGACAAAAAGCAGGCATCAGGCTGGATTACCTTTTTATGCTGTAGAATCCTTAAAAATTACTATGGGTAGCAGAATATAATTAATATCAATCTTATTAATCTCCGATAGATTATTCTCTTCACTTTCTTATGTTCAAACTTTTCTCCACAGGAAAACCTGATAAATGAATCAATACACCGTCATAAACGTGAGCTGAAATATTGAGTTCACCATCAATATAGCTATATGTGCAGTCCTTTTCTTCTCTACTCTGTTTTTTACTATAGTTTTTTTCCTGTACAGCATGTAAAAGCACCTCTGCTTCTTGTGACGATAAGGTGCCCGCTGTTTGTTCATCGACTGCAGAAAGCGCGGATGATTTTAACAGTTCGGGCCAATAGCTTTGCAGCATGTCACTATTCCTAAAAATATCAATACTCACTATTTTTCCTCCCACAGCAATTATAATCCCCACTGCCTGTTTATCCAGTTTTTCTCTGAGGGCATCCTCAAAACCGTTCAGGTCCTGCTTTATCCCATCTGCTTCATATATGTCCTGATAGGCATCGGTTTGGGTGACAATATTATTGTTACGATTTAATTTTGAAATTTCATTCCAGATTTCCGACTGCGCAATCTCATCTTTTCTCTGAGCCTTTTCCCTGATTTTTGCCGTACCCAGGTTTTTTTTGCTTGTAAATTCTTCCGATTCCCTGGTCCATCTTCCCGCTTCCACACAAAACACATCCACATCAATGTTTTTAATTGCCGGCTCGATAATAATGTCCCTGGCAATTATGCGATCCTGTTTGCATCCGGTAATTATCTGACCACTCATGATAAATATCCTTTTATGTGAAAGGTTGTTAATGAGTACCTTGGGTACCTGACCCTCATCCATTTCTCTGATCTCAATCCAGTTATTTTCCAGGGCTTGCTGCAGCGTAACACAATCCACATTCTTCTGTGTTACATTGGAATACAGCGGAACCACGGTGAGATTTTCGTAATGCATGGGCTCGCTGACTTTTATGTTTTCCAACAAACCGGGTAATTCCAGCGGTGGGCTATAACCTTCACATGCTATAAAAAAAACAATTAAAACGATTGAAAATAAGATACATCGCATATTCATTTATTCCTCCCTCTATGAAATGGTTTATCCAATTATGCTCTTTTTTGTTTTGATAGTTGTCAGAGGATAGTAAAAAAAAGTAAAAATTTGTAAAAAAGCAAGCTCAAAGCAGGAAACTGTAAATGCATGAGACGCGGGATTTTTTCCTTGCTGCTTTTTCTATATTATTTAATATCTTCTATATATGCTATACTGAAAAAAATCAGTATAGCACCCTTTTGGGAGGGGATATCCAACAGAAAGTCAGTTTTTTTGTTAATATACTTGTTTTCAAGCGGTATAGCAGGTAATATACAAGAAATACTTCTTGTATATTATGGAGATTGGGTTGATATACCGATTAAAAGCGGCTTGTTGGCCTATTATCTTACTTATTTGCGGGTTAATTAATAGTTGGGCGGTTTTGTCACTATAGGAGTTGTTATGTTACCACAAAGACTTACGGCTATTCTGCTTTCGTTGCCTCTACTGGCACTGATATTCTATAGCATCTCGTACTGGATCACGTACGGCAAGGAAGAAAAGCATGGTTCTGGCAAGCAGCATATTAGCTACAACAGATTTTTTCTCACCTTAGTGGCTATCGGTTACTTTAGCATATGGCCATTGTGGGTGGGGGGAATCGTATTTCTGTTCCTAAACCGTTATTATACCGTGTTTGACTTCATAACCTTTTCGTTTCAGATGGAATCAATCGTGCAAATAATGGGATTGGCATTCCTCTACGCTGGTTCTTTATTCTACACCTGGACAATAGGTTTTGCCGGGAAGTACTTGAGGCCTTCTATATCCGGTGTTCATGACAACCATATATTGGTGCAGGATGGGCCGTTAGGTATCGTGCGGCATCCGTACTATGTTTCTTATGTGCTTATTTTGGTGGGTCTGAGTCTGACACTTACAATACTCTGGTCACTTCTGTTTGCTCTCTTTGTAGTGATAGGAATGGGGCCTACAGCAAAGGCCGAAGAAAAGCAATTGACAGCTTTGTTTGGGGATGAGTACAGACAATACCAGCAGAAAGTCGGGCAGTTCTTCCCAAAGGTTTTTAGGAAAGGAGAGTGATGGGTGTGTCAGGGAGCCGCCCAACCAGCGAGTCGAGCCGACTTGGCCTTTGGCAAAGGGTCTTCATGGGCATGTTCTTCGGTGGAGGATAATATATACTGAACCTAATCTAGCACAGCCGGCCAAGCGGCTCACTCGCTAGCCGTTAGGCTGCTCATGTGCACTTTTGCCATGTTTTACAGAGTGACAGATTGTCCAGAATTGCATATAATTCCTTCTCAGAAGGGGGACTGCTTTGATCACGGCGGCTGAGCTTCGAAATCCGTTGGTGGACGATGATCTTATCTACCATTACACTACAGGTGCCGATTGCATCGAACATATACTCGCTGATCGACGTCTTAGGTTCACTTCTTTGTCTAGGACTAACGATCCTCTCGAATATCAAGATTTCTACCATTCGGCAACTGGAACGGGAACCACAAGAGACCAACTAAAACAATTGCTCGACAAAGGCTTTAGGATAAATGACATTTTGAAACAGTTCTGCAAGATATGTTGCTTCTCAATTGATCAAGAACCTGGAACAGTGCCGAACGCAACTGGTCTGTTCCATAAGGAATTTGCGAAGTCTAGAATGTGGTCACAATATGCAAACTACCACCGTGGAGTATGTCTCGTCTTTAGTGCAAGCAGGCTATATGAAATTCTAATGCCCGACACTGAAAGTCTACGTGTTTCTCAAGAATCTATTGTTGATATTTTCAAAGGCAAGGTAGAATACAATAACTTCCTTAGAAAGCTCGATGAAACCCTTACAATAGAATATAGCGCCAACGAACTGAAAAAGTCAGAAATCGATCGAATTCGGGAAAATGCTCAAGCATACCTATTCACTAAACTTGAAGACTACAAGGATGAGCAAGAGTATAGAATTGTCTTATACTCATCAAAGGGGTTTCTTGACGGAGAAAGCGCATATGTACGTTTTGGAGATGCGCTGCAATGTGTTATCCTCGGATGTAGTTTTCCAAATGTTTACGAACAAAACATAATTACCTTCTCGAAGAAGAAGATCGAGTTTGGAGTGGTAAAGCTCAATTGGATACATGGGATGCCCAACCTTCAGGATATTTCCTCTTGAAATAGGAATAGAGCGCATAACAAGTCGCTGGAGCTGACGCATAGGTCTACGCTTGAGAACTGGAGGCTACGTGTGCTAAGCCGTTGGTCCCGGGCCGTGTTCGACGGCGCAGCTTAGCTCAGTCGTTATCTGTCTAAATAAGGAAGCAAAATGAAAGTACAAATATCTACCGTTATTAAAGCTAATGAAAACGAAATGTGGGAGGAACTTCAAAAAGTCTCATCCCTTATGCACGTTGCTGTACCTATATTAAAATTTAAACCTCAAAAAAACCAAACACTCCCTGAAAAATGGGCACTTGGAACCAAATACAAACTAAAATTGTTTTTTTTGGGAATTATTCCACTAGGGGATCATTTCATAAAGGTTGTTGAAATCAATCAAGAGAAAAAAATTATCGTCTCTAATGAGCATGGCAATTTAACAAAAGTATGGAACCATATTATTAAAATTGTACCCATAGACGACCAAAACATTAATTATACTGATGAGATTGAAATAAAAGCTGGGCTGTTAACATTGTCAATTTGGTTGTTTGCTCACATTTGCTATCGACATCGACAGAATAAATGGAAAAAATTGCTCGACAGATAACCCATCGCTGCAGCGGACCGCTTGGGGCGGCGTTCCTTGCCCCAGTTCCCTCCTTGCAGTCGGCGGCCCCTGAGATCAACCGTTAGGCAGACTTAAATAGGGGGCATCAAGTGTTCCTTAATGAGAAGATCATAGCTCGCTTATTAGAATTCCCTCATAGTCTGAGAACGGACGACGCATTATATTATCTTCTCGCTCCACATTTACTTGGCTTCCGGACATTCCTAAAACCCAAACATGCTGGGCATGAGATAGGTGATGTACTGTTCGTATTCGGAGATGTCTGTATCATTTTCGAAGCCAAAACAAGAGATAAAGTTGATCCAACCGATGAAAAATGGACTCGCGCTAAAATACGTGAAGCTGTCGGACAAATACTCAACAATCAATGTAGACTGTCGGGTTGGTAAATTCCAATCATACGAAATCCATGGCTCGGAGAAGTAAAATGGGACTCCTTGGGAATTAAATATTACCATGGTGTTGTGGTAATGATGCATGTTTCAGACCCTTATAATCCACGAGATATCGAGGCTGAACTAATCGAAAAAGCTCCTATTCCGATCCATGTGATATCTCTTCACGACATCAGCGAGTTATTGAGATTTGTGAATACACCGTGAGATTTCATTGTGTATTGGGAATTTCGACTTGCGATCGGAAAGACACATTCATTGCCTGTCCATAAAGAAAACGCTATATACTGGACAATTATCAAAAACTGGGTTGAATTGGCACGTGGGCAAGGATCGATACACTCTGATCAGGAGCTGGAAGAGGACAAGCATTTCATCGAAGCATACACACATACAGTAATGCGAAATGGTAATGTCGATCAACAGACCAAGAACGTAATTGCTGATAGCTACCTCATAGACATCGCTGCTGGTAGCATAATGAAAAAAGCCGAAGCTGATTCAACTGGTAAAAAGGTTGGAAGTAAGGAGCATTCAGTTCTCATTGGGACAGTACAACTCATTGCAGACCTTTCACGGAGAAGAAGGGCAACGTACGGCAGCTTATGGGTTGAAGCTGCAAGACAAAGCATCAGAACAAACAGGGATTCATGGAGGCATGGTTATAGTCCATCTCGTAATCAGTCATATATTCTAAATTCAAGACCAACGCTTGCCCTTGACGAGGCTTCTCTTAAAAGCAAAGTCATGGAACGAATGCTGCTTGACGGCTCATCGGCCATCATTGGTCCTAGTGCAACTGCAAACAATATACTTCAAACATATGAAAACCTTCTTTCTATAATCGAGAACAAGAAATGTAGAGAAAAGGATATAGAGATATTGAACACTACATCTATTATGGTTGACAGAACTTAAGAATCATCTGCCTAACACAAAAATCCGGAGCTTTTGGAGCCGCGAAGCGGCGTAAAAAGTCCCCTGGATTGCCTGGTTATATGTTTTTATTCATATTACAAGACTTTGAGCTAATTCTTATATAATTTTCTTGTCCCCGGAAAATATTTCCTCAATGGTTACATATAAAGCACCTTTAGGATGAAGATCTGGTCTTTTTTCTTGCACCCAATTAAGAACATCTTGATACTTCTTACCTTCTTGTATATATTCTGTTTTTCCTTTTAATTGATATGATTTTTTTGTTTCAGGATCAAGTACAACAAAGGAAAGATTAAAATTAGATAATACATTATTTTTTGTTTTTACAAGTTTATTGTCTGCTATAACAACAGTTGTGTCATTTATGTATTTTAAAAACGTAACGTATATTATATTGGGTATATATTCACTATTAACAGTTGCTACGCATATAGGATTTGTTTTATCAATAGCGATTTTAACTTCTTCAGGTATTTTTATCATAATATATTCCTCTCTTGTTTCATTATTAGGTTCGTAGGTATAATTTTATTTTTAATATAACGCCCCTGTTAACTTGCTTGAGGAGAGTAGCGACGAAAGGCAAGTTCAACCGGATGTTATGCGCCCTGATTGAATTGTTCTCACCGATCTCCACTCGCCCTGATCGCGATGGCAGAGACAATGCGGGTCCGAATCTCATCGTAAATAGCGATATCGACTCCTTCAGCGACCTCTAGCGATACCGCAAGTCCGTAAGCCACTGGCTCCTGAATTCTCACCGCGTCTTTGCGGCAGTTGACCTTGATGGTCAGACTTGCGTCATCCGCAATGGCGATTGCTCTGTCGCCTTCGAATAATTCATGCTGAACCGTTCCCCGTTGAACCGCCCTCCACTCCGCATTCTGCCGGTCAGGCGCAACCGGACCGCCCTCAACCTCGAACCACATACTGGCTGTACGATAGCGTTGCGTGTTTGCCGCCACAGGACTTATCCATGCAAGGGTGACCGTGAGGCGTCTCCATTCCCGACGTGCACCGAGGGATGGAGGCAGGGGTAATGTAAACAGATGCGCTTCTTCATCACCAAGCCGACCGAATCCCAGCAATGTTGCACGTTGCCTGGTGCAGGCCATCACACGCTCGCCGGCTGGAACCCCGTAGCCCAACCAGCGGCTGATCCAATTGCGGATTTGCCGCCCGCTGTCCGGTGTCTGGAGGATTTCTTGGAGTCGCTCTCCAATTTCACCCCAGGAACAACCATGGACAATCATCGCTTTCACCAACGGGGTGATGTAAGAACCTAATTCGATTTCCGGAGCTTGTTCCTCAAAGACGTCAGCAAGAGTGTCGTGACATGCTGCGGCCATTCTGGAGATCAAGGCAGCAGCATTGCTTGTTCCGCAAGAATAGCCGACCTTGTTCACGTCACCTGCAAGAGAGCTGGGTGAGGCAACTTTGTTACCAGGTGCAATTCGCAGGTGCCGGGACTTAAAGATCGCATCGGTTGTTGTGCCGAGAGGTTCATTGTAGAGAACCCGGCCACCGTTGAACAAGACCTCCGGTTTGATGGCCCTGCGATAACCACTGCCGAATGCGGAAACGGGACTCGGCAGGATGTTCTTAAGAAGGTTGACGGCGTAATCGATATGGCTGACAGTTGAGTTGTCATGGTGTAGCGCCCCGACTGTGATAGCAATGATGCTCTCGGCCGGGGAAAGAATCCTTCTATGCCGAGCGTCTCCGTACAATGCCCTCACAACTGCAGTTTCCTTCTCCCTGTCGGAAAGCGCCTCGAATTCAGCCATTGGAATACCGGCTGCGATGTCTTGTTCATGATTACCCGCGCTGATGATAAAGAGAACGTGGTACTTCACGCTCAGCCAGTCCAGGAGCCTTGCCAGTGGGCTCACTACCTGGGTGAACTGGCGACAGAGATCTCCAATAGAGAAATTGATGATTCGGATTCTCGGCGCAGATGGCTCTCCCCCACCTTCGCCCTCGAACATACGCAGCACAGCCCTGTGAATCAGATCGACTACCAGGACATCGTCAGGAATTTTCTCCAGGTGTGACGAGTTAATCCATGGGATAGGCTTCATGATGGGACGCACATATACGGGGCGGGGAAGCGGTGGCGTGCCATCGCTCAAGTCGCCATGAACGATCAGGGATGCCATTGCAGTGCCATGCGTTCTGTCAGGAACCGTGTATGCCGAAGCGTAGTCATCTGGATCCTCGATGATGAGCCGATCTGCGAGTAGGCTATGATTCGCCAGGGGGATTCCATCCAGAATCGCGATGATAGGGTCGCCAGTTGGGACTGCTGTCTCTTCTGCCTCATGATCGGATAATTCACCTTCCACTGGTCGCTTCCCTGTTGCCATTTGGCCGACCAGGCGAAAGAACATCACACTGTCGCACTTGATGAGGTCTATGTCGGGTTGTACGATAATCTCTTGCGCTGCGCTTGCAGGCATCTCCGCAAGTAGAGCAAGGTAGGCGATTTCGGGAATGATGCATTCGTCCACTACTGTCCCGCCACGCCGCCTGAGGAGGGCATCTACCTGCTCTCGGGCTTGTTGACGCTTCACTTCGGTACCATGCAACCACAGTTCCACTTCAAACCGGATAGTGCGATCGCCATCGTGCGCCAAATCCTCCCGCCAGGCGTCAAGCACGCCGGTCTCCTCAATGCGGTCCTGAACGCCCCAACGACGAATATCCTTGAGGCAGAGAAACACATCGCGGAACCGGGTGAGGCCCCGGTCGAATCCCATGTCGCGGTCATTCTGATATCGCTGCCACAGCGAGAGCATCTCGTCGAGCGCCCGCTGATTGGTCATGACAAGATAAAGGCGTCCGCTAAGCTCCTTGGCCGCGTCGCCTTTATCATAGAAATCCTCATCGGGCGCAATTTCATCGGTTTCAATCTCACCCATCCACTCCAGGCCATCGATCCGCTTGATAGCGTTGGCGAAGTTCTCAATGCTGCCCACAGTCTCAATGACCAAGACCTGTTCCGGATCGGCTCCAGCAGCGGTCTGCTGCAACTCCACCCGCCGGGCGTTGAATTCGGCCTGAAGTTTGGTGAAGATCGGTGATAATCGCTGACCCTGTCTGCCGTGAGACGGTCGATGTACACGGGCGGGAAATCTGTGCCCCTTGGAGCGGTCAGCAGTCTCTGGCGTCGGGAACAGCAATAAAGGGCGATCTGGCATTATTCATCGTCTCCATTCTGCTGCTTCGTTTTGACAGATCGTGCGGCCCAGTTCTTGAGTGTGCGATCCACGATAGCCTTCATGTTGGAATCAGGCTGTTCAAGCACGTATTGCCGAAAGACACTGGCGCCGAATTCCTCTGCCTCGGAGAAGTTCACGCCATAGAGTTTCTTGGCAAGCGTTTCAGGCGCGTACACAAGAGCTATCTCAATTCGCCGTTCGAAATTGGCGAACCAATCGGCCAACCTTGCCCGGGTGGGTTCAGGCAATGTCATTCGGACTTGGAATCTGCGCCATACCGCCCTATCGAGAAGTTCCGCATGGTTCGTTGCGCCAATGATCACCACATGGGTCGGTAGAGAATCAATCTGCATCAACAGGGAGCTCACAACCCGTTTTATCTCGCCGGTCTCGTGCCTATCACCACGCTCCTTACCTAGAGTTTCGAACTCGTCGAAGAAGAGAACGCACTTCCTGGTGCTTGCATGCTCCAGCAGTCGCCGCAAGCGGACAGCGGTCTCCCCGAGATAAGTGCCCACCACACCTTCATATCTGACGATAATCAGCGGTACCATCAGCGCGTGTGCTAAGGCTTCTGCCAACGAGGTCTTGCCGTTCCCAGGCGGGCCGATGAGCAATATTCGGTTGCGGGGCTCCAGGTTATATGCCCGAAGAAGGTCAACACGGTGATGTTCTTGAACCACCTCTCGCGAGATGTCCTTTACTTCTTTAGGAAGAATCAGGTCGTCAAAGGTGCGTTCGGGCATGACCTCATGAAGAAGATTCGAAACCCGCTGATCGAGCACAGCGTTTCCGTTAGATATGGGTCTGCCCACGGGTATGGCGCGAAAAAGGTCCTCCAGCGTTTTCGCGAGGGCAATATGCTTCTTCGCTCTTTCTTCTGCAATTATGGCCTCGACGACCTTTCGGAATCGGGCCTTATCACTGACCATCCCGAACTTAACGAGATCTGTAAGTAGGTCGGCTCTAGCCATTGTTATCTCTGGCCTTTCTCATTCTCACTCCTTCTCATCTATTCACCATCCCCAGAGCATAACTAGTGATTAATCCGCAAATAAGTAAGATAATAGGCCAAAAAGCCGATTTTAATCGGTATATCAACCCAATCTCCATAATATTCAAGAAGTATTTCTTGTATATTACCCGCTATACCGCCTAAAAACAAGTATATTAACAAAAAAACTGACTTTCTGTTGGATATCCCCTCCAAGAAGGGTGCTATACCGATTTTTTTCAGTATAGCACCAAATATCCACACAAAATCGCAGGGATATTGGAGGGTATATTGAAGCAA
>CAZEPL010000050.1:0-1535 GCA_964514135.1 uncultured Spirochaetaceae bacterium
ATTTCCATTTTAGGAGCTTCTTGCAAAAATGTTATTTTTGCAAGAAGCTCTGATATAAAAATATTATGGATTTAGAAGCCCATATAGGCTACTGGATAAAATCAGCAGAACACGATTTTGATACCAAAAAATCTCTTATGAAAGAAAAAAAATACGACTGGGCATTATTTTTATGTCATCTTGTCATTGAAAAGCTGTTAAAGGCTTTGTATATAAAGGTAAAAAAAAATATCCACCACGAACAAACAATCTTATATTCTTAGTTAAAGAAATTAATATCGAGCTTAGTGAAGAAAGTTTTGATTTTTTAGAAGAATTGAACACATTTCACATTTCTTCGAGGTATCCGGATAACCAATTAGAATTTTATAATCTTTGCACAAAAGAATTTGCTGAAAAGAAATTTAAAGGTACAGAGGAAACATTTCAATGGCTATTAGAGAAATTAAAATAATACAAAACTTAATCACTGCTTTGAAGCAAAATAATATAACTATTTCCGAAGTATATCTTTTCGGATCGCATGCAGAGAATAACTACGACGAATATAGTGATATTGATCTGGCGCTTGTCTCTGC
Source organism: uncultured Spirochaetaceae bacterium (assembly GCA_964514135.1). Classification (GTDB taxonomy): domain Bacteria; phylum Spirochaetota; class Spirochaetia; order SZUA-6; family RPPD01; genus JAFGGG01. The sequence continues at coordinate 579 of CAZEPL010000050.1, forward strand.
TGATTTTTCCGGTATTCTCTATCATGATATAAAAAAAAAAGGCAGAATAGTACGAAATATAGATTATCGTATAGAAGTACATACCTTTTCTCTACAGCAAAAAAAGAACTCATTATTTTTGGAAGAAATCAGACATAAAGGCATAAAGGTAGCGTGAGATCTAAATTCTTAAACAATATGAAATGCCGACCCGGCTGTTGAACCTGTTGCATTGCAATGATTACTTCCAGTTGTTTAAAAACTCAATAAAATTGTATATTTCACTAGACGATTTGGTATTCAGTAATTTGACTATTCGCTTGAGCAAGTTTTTTATATTCAATTGGGAAGATACTATTATGCCATAATGATCGATATTTTTCTCAAAGAATAGGTTATATAATTTGACAAAATCCTTTACATTAAAAGTTATAAATATGCGTTTTTGAGAAATAGCAAATCTCAATTGTTCTATATCCGAAGTACCACACTTTTTCTTTTCAATGGTAGAAACGGCATCAAAACCCATCTTCTTCAAAATAATAGCTAATTAAGGATGCACATCCTCATCCAAATAAAGCTTTATTTTATCTTTCATGTTTGAGTGCTTTTTCTTCCCATAACTCTTCGTTACTGTTTTCTTCTATTTCGTTATCAATTAACTCCTTATTATCATAGTAAAAAGCTAATGCATCATATATATCAGCTAATTGTAAATAAGTTAATTTTGCTATAATCTCTTCCGGAGACAGTGCTTGCCTATAATAATTAACAATAGAGCGCACAGGGGTTCTGGTTCCCGCGATAATGGGACTATTACCACAGATTGATTTATCTCTTGTAATATGCGGATGGACTATTTTTAATCTTGAATCGGTCATTAATATTCCTTACTGTAAGTCTTACCTAAATTTAGGTGAATTTGTATTTCTTGTCAAGCTCCTAATATTATAATATGATCTATGCCATTAAATGTCG
>CAZEPL010000050.1:1635-29896 GCA_964514135.1 uncultured Spirochaetaceae bacterium
TGTATTTCTTGTCAAGCTCCTAATATTATAATATGATCTATGCCATTAAATGTCGCCCGGGCACTGGCTAATATAAAAGAGCTGAAGGAGCTTGCAAAGCCTTGAGTCAGAACTTAGTTAAATACTGAAGCACCAATATTCTTCAAAAAAAACACAGCTTTCACAGATTTTTTACGATTGCACAGATTTATAAAGATAATAAAACATCTGTGTAATCTGTGGTTTCAATTTTAAACGTGGCCATCCGTATGTATCCGTGAGCTTAATTATTATGGAAGAAATGTACAAACCTAATTGCCCCATTCTCACTTTTCTATTATATATATAAATATGAAATGCAGACCGGGCTGCGGAGCCTGTTGTATAGCTATTTCCATTTCCAGTTCCATACCAGGAATGCCCACAGGGAAACCGGCCGGCACTCGCTGCCTCCACCTTACAGCGGAGAATCTCTGCGCGCTGTTCGGTAATCCAGAGCGGCCGGAAATATGCATTGCCTTTAAAGCAAAAAAGGAATTGTGCGGCAAGAACTTTAAAGAGGCGCTGGCCAATATAAGTCGATTGTAAAAGCTGACGGCTCCTTCTGAAAATTAAATTAAAGAGTAATTGCTCCCCCACATAGGGGTGCAGGGTGCAAGAAAAAGCCACCATCTATTACCCATATATTTAACCACCGCCATAGTTGGTGGCTTTTTCGGAGGTAAATATTATTTTTTTATAGAGTTATTTTTAGGGGTTGACATTCTTATTAAAATAAGTTAGTGTACACGACAGTATAGAGAAAAACCGTTGGTTTTTCTCTATACAATATTAAGAGTAGTATACTCTTTAAAAAAAATAAGGAGGAAGTAAATGAAAAAAGCTGTATTAGTTATAGCAGCATTAGTTGTTTTCACTGGCTTTACTTTCGCTCAGGCTTCAGTAGGAGCTTGGGGACGAGGATTGTTCGTTGCTGTGGCAGGTGGTGATGATATGGTGACAGCAGACACGGCTTCTTGGGGTGACGCACCTCGTGTAGGTATGACTGTTAGCGGTACTTCAGACAATGTTGGTTTTCAGATTGATATTAATGCCGATAACGGTGCAATTGCTGCAGGCGACCAGCAGAAGATTTGGGTCAAACTCTTCGACATGCTCACGATCCAAATTGGTAGAGTCTTCGAAGATTCCCTTCGCGGCAGCGCCGGGTTTGGCGCCTGGAACTGGCAAAGATACGATGTGATTGAAGGTGACTCCGCTATCTTCATGCGAGTTAGTCGCTTGAATCGTGATTGGGATCCTACAAACGTTGTGATTTCTTTGGCTCCCGTAGAAGGCGCCTTTATCTTTTTGTCAATGAGTGGTCTTATAGCTGCAACACCAATGCTTGAGGATGCATTACCTCTGGGACAGTACGGAGCAGGCTATACCATCGAAGGTATCGGTCAGATACGTGCTCAATACATCGGTCAGGAAACTGTTATTGACGAAGATTGGGGAATAATAAACGCAGCGTTCAAGCTTACCATGATTGAAGGCCTAATTGTTGATTTGGGTGCCGATATTCCCAGCGACAGTGATCAGAACGGCCTGAAGCTAATGAGAATCAAACTCTATGGAAGTTATGCAATGGACGCGCTTACAATACACGTCTATGGCGATGTAGATCTATACGACGAAGCCCACGTGGGAGACGATCTCGGGTTCTTGGCAAGGCTTGGTGTGGACTACAATATGGAAGGCGGCATCGGTATTAACGCTGATGTTAGTTATGCGAATGATGTTAGAGCAAATAATGATGATGGATCGATCAGTGGTATGGTAGGCGTCACCATGGGATTCAGTAATGGTCTTGTTGGTATTGCCCTTGAAATTACAACCACTAACTTCGCTGGTCTTGGATTAGTCAAAGCCAATCCAGATGACATTGCTTTTTGTCTTCCTATCAGATTGGAGTACTGGTTCTAGTCTGGTTTATAAACAGCACTTGCTGTTTGTGACATAGTAAGAATCCCCCCGGTTTGTTCCGGGGGGTTTTTTTTTGCACTCTCTGGCAAGTGGTAGATTACATGCTTGACAAGCCCTGCGTTTTTCGATAATCTCATTTCGGAGGTGATCATGCACAAACTACTGATGGGTACGCTTGCCGCGTTATTTCTCATCTTACTTACATCCTGCGTCACAGTGCAAGTTGTAAAACCCGGCCGCACACTTACATCCGACAATGGATATATCGCAATTATGTTTACAAACAAGATAGAGCCTATCGCATTTGGCTCAAAGAACGTTTATGTCGTTCTTCGACAAGTGGATTCCGGCAGGAAATTCTACTTACCATTCACCTTGGGTGGTGAGCTCAGGCTTATTGCCGTCAAACCCGGCACCTACCGAATCGAAGATTTCGTCTACATGGCAGGAATCGACAGCGTTGAAGGCAAAGACATGCAACAGAAAATTCCGGGAGTGCTTTACCAGGCGCCGAAGTATAAGGGAACAGTGCTTCTTAGCGCCAATTACGACGAAAGCTATAGAAAAGACTTCGTTATCAACGCCGGGGAAATCGGCTATATCGGCGGTTACTCCTGGGAGAGCAAGTTTACTTTTAATGAAGCGGCCGTCGTCATAACCAGAAGCTTTGAAAGCGATGGCTCTGTTTTCTATGCTGTACGTAGAGATCATCCCGACATGCCGGCCTCAATGACGTTCAAATCCATTGCGGAGTAGGACTGCAACTGTTATGGGGCAGTATTGAGCCATAGCGACCTCTGCCGGTATTACGTTGAGAATGTGGGCGCGATTAAGAAACTGTTTGCTTTCGCGTAAAGAATTTAGCGCAGGCAATGATATAAAGAATTATAATCCCTGTATTGATGCTCATATTTATAATAAATCATGTTATTTTCCTTCTTGCATATACCAGATAAAATACTATAATTAAAATAAATTGAGTGTAAAAAGGACATCAGCGCATGGCCAAAAAGGATCAACCTATAAAGCAGGATGAAAAAAAGTTCGTGGAGGAAAACAAACTTAGCCCCGAGCTTCTAAAAGTAAATGACATTATAAGCCTGTCCCAGCGCAGGTATTTTCGTCTTAATTATGTTGTAAGAACCACATTAGTAACCCTGGACAAGAGAAATTATAAAGCCATTACCGGCTATACCAGTAATGTCTCTGACAGGGGTTTTTATCTTATTACACCTGATTTTTTAGCTGAGAATACAAAGGTCAAAATAATCATGCGTCCCTATGCCAGAACTCCGCTTCATCTTGAGGGCGAAGTCGTCTGGATTAATGATACCTGGCAGCCTGAGAACAAGGGTATGGGAGTAATAATCACATCTCCTGACAGTATTTTTGATATTCTTAATCTGAGCATAGCTCCTCAAAAACTCCGGCGTCAGTTTTTACGCATCGACTACAAGCTGAAAGTAAAGCTTGCCGCAGAAAAAACCAAGCTTACGGGATACACAAATAACATTTCCTACCAAGGATTTTTTATTCATACCGTTAAACTCATTCCTGAACTTTCGCAGGTTAAGATTTCCATCTTCTTGCCCGACGGCAATGAGATTACCCTTTTGGGAAGCGTTGTCTGGACAAAACCGTCCCAAGATAAAAAAAACTGCGGCTTAGGTGTCTGTATCTTTCTGGAACTTACGGAGCCGACCATGAACATAACACCCGCCCGGTATAAAAAAGCATTTAAAGCATATGTCAACTTTGTAAGCGGTCTTTTAAAAAAGCCGCCTATTAAGAAATAATTATAATTTTTATTACATTCATTTTTTTGATAACTGCTGGAAAGAATATAATATTTCATATATATTTTTTAGTGATGTTACCAAAGTTAATTTCGATTATTTTAGACAAAGTTAAATCTCATGTGCTTGATTATCTAAAAGAAGAAAATGTCACTATAATTCTTTTTGGCTCAAGAGCAAGAGGTGATTTTAATAAATTCTCGGATATAGATATTGGAATTATTCCCAACGGGCAGATAGATAACAGAAAGATTATTTTACTCAAGGCTGCCCTTGAAAACATGAATATACCCTATACGGTTGATATTATCGATTTATCTAAAGTTTCGAACGCTTTTAAACAAAAAGCCTTGAAGGAAAAAATTATATGGAAAAATTAAAACTTATGATTAAAAATGCAGAAAAGGCTCTTAGTACTTTGCATAAAATTATTACAGAACCATACTCAACAATTGTAAGGGATGCCACAATTAAAAGGTTTGAATACACATTCGAAATAATATGGAAGCTTACCAAGAGCTATCTTGAAAAAATAGAAGGTATTATCGTGAATTCACCAAAGTCTTGTTTTAGTGAAGCTTTTAAAGTCTCGTTAATGGATGAGGAGGAATCGATTCGAGCCCTTGAGATGACTGATGATAGAAATATGACTTCTCATACTTACCATGAAGAATTAGCCGAACAAATTTACCAAAAAATTAAACAATATGATACTCTTATGTATAGTATTTTAGATAACATAAAAATAAATTTAAAATCTAAATAAAACAAAGCACCATAATTTTGATATTTTCAACATCTGTGAAATCCGTGAGCTTTATATTTAAATATAATATCTCAGTTTCTATTATACAGTCCCGTAATATCCCATATTTCAAAATTGGCATCCAGAAAATTTGAAAAGATAAGATAACGGTCGTCACTGCTCAGATCAAGACCCGTAGGCTGGTTGCCGCCCGGTATGGTAGCTGCCAATTCTTTTGTTCCCGTATCAAAAATCATTACCTTCCCGTCTACAGGGCTGCGCAGTTCGTAACTCCTGGTATTATTGGGTCCCCGGCAGGAAACAAACAGGTACCTGCTGTCCGAGCTCAGAGCTATGGTATTGGGATTATAATATACATTGTAGGCATGTATGAGCTTAAAGCTCTCCGTATCAAGCTCATACACCGTACAATTGTACATATCACTTACAAAACAGCGTTTTTCATCCTGACTCAACGCGATATGACGCATAGCGGCATTTCTCCTATAAAACCTCTTCAGTTCCTGCCAGGTATCGGTACTGTATTTAAAAAAGTTACCGCCTTCAAAAGAGGTTATATATAAATACTTCCCGGCTGTGTCAAACGCTACGCCGCGTGGTGTGGAAAGCCTTTTCAGCAGCCTCTCTACCTTACCCGTATCATACCGTATAAGTGACACATCATTACTGCACCAGTTGGAAACAGCTAATAAATCTAAATTTCTGTTATACGCCATAAATTTACAAAATATTCCTCCGGTCTCTATAACCCGTTTAAAAGACACAGATCCGTCCTGTTTTACATTGTATTCGAATATACTGTCAGTTGACATCTGCGAAATCAGAAAGCACTGTGTGTGTTCGATAAACAGGCCTTCGGGAAAACCTTTTAAATGAGACCGCTTTCCTACTTTAACGGATGTTTTTATATTTTTTTCATGCATATCAAAAACTTGAAAACCTTCCCCGTCCAGGAGGGAAATAAACACATAGCGGTTGTCCGGTGAAAAATTGAGCTGTTTAGGGGCGGAACCGCAGGAGAAAATACCGATCTGGCGAAGCGGCAGGGTGTCCGTCTGGTATCTAAACACAAATACCGCATTCTTCTTAACATCGATTATTGTTGATTGCTCAGGTAAACCGTGCTGTTTCAACACAAGCTCGTGAGTGCCATAATTGAGCGTGCCCTTAAAGGGGGTTTTTCCTTCGATACTGTCATCGATGCGGTATTCCGCCTGACCGTTTACAAGCTTTATCTCAATCTGAAACTGCTTTTTCTTAAGGTCAACCGTAATCTCTTCCGTAGTAAACAAGTCGTTTAAGGCATATGTACCGTTATATTCTTCATAGCCCTCCCTGCGGGCCGCGATTGTCAGAGTGCTTTCCGATGTGGAATAGTCTTTACCGGCAACTACCCGCTCGCTGTTTATAAAAAGATAAGCATCCGCAGGGCTCATCATGATTTTAAACGAATAACTGCACGAGCAAAGTATGAGCAGACTTATCAGGCAGACGGCAGCAACTGTTATACAGCTGCTTTTATGCTTTTTTAGATAAGCTATTTTGTGCATTCCCAATAACCTTCCTCGTTATATTGTTTTTCCTGGCACCACTCACGCTGGTCTACCATCCATGCCGTAGGAAATATCTTTTTTATGTCCAGCAATAAAAGCTCGGCTTCATTTATGGAAAAGCTTCCACCGATCGTGGTGTAGAATTTATTGTTTTTTTTATAAATACTGCAGCACAGTAGATCGAAAGAATAAAAGGTTCTTTTATGAAAAGTATATTCCTTTTCGAATCTTGTTTCTTCAAAACGGGCTGCTTCGAAGCTTGTGTCGCTGCTTAAAATAACAGTATATATGTTTTTTGCTTGTTTTAAGTCTTTGTCTATGTCTTCAAGTGTAATTCCGCTGCTGCTAAAAGGATTATGAAACAGGGGATAGGCTGCAAGAAACTTGTTGATATTGTGAGGACTATACTCTATGTATTGAGAATTCTGCCAGATATGGACCTTAATGGAATCTTTTCCTCCGTACTCCAGCTCTTCCCAACTACCCGCGCGCTCTCGTGTTACAATATCCGGACATTGGTCGCCGTTTATATCCTCAATCCAGCTTTCCCAGAATCTTCCGCCCGATTCACCATGATTGTATCCGGCCAAGAATATTCGTTGAACGCTTTTATCATTTTTCATGTCGTATATATAGAGGTCCAGTGAACTGCCGAAAAACTGACTATCACCGCCCTGCCTGATAATAAAGCCAATAACATCATGAGAAATATAAAATCTGAAAATCGCGTAATAAATATAATAATCATCCTTTGCCTGTTTTCCCACAACTTTCATTAAAGCATTGTCCAATTTTTTACCTTTATAAGAATACGGGTCTAATGCGTGAAAATCATAAACATAGCTGATCGGAAGGTATAAGTGAAGATTTTCAAAAACCTTTAACTCAAACTGATCGCTAAACTGCTCAAAAGACGTTTTTTGCGCGTATAAGGTGTTTTGGAATAAAAGTAATACTATAATAATGAACAGTCTATTAAGTATTTTCATGTCATATTTTCAATTTATTATATAATACTAGTTCATATATTATATCAGAGTTTTTATTCTTCTACAAATAACAAAAAAGAACACAAATTACACAGATTTATAAATAAATTATAATATCTGTGCAATCTGTGGTTTCCATTATATTAAATCTGTGTTCCTCCGTGTGAATCCGTGAGCTTTTCTATGTGGTCGTAAGTTTATAATTTTGAGAAATCAAGTGTGGCAAAATAGTCTTCTATGGTTTCTGCTCTGCGAATCAGCTCAACAGATCCGTCTTCTTTGAGTAAGAGCTCTGCTGAACGCAGTTTGCCGTTATAATTGAATCCCATGGAAAAACCATGTGCGCCGGCATCATGAATAACCAGTATATCCCCGACATCTATGGCCGGAAGCTTGCGATCAATAGCAAACTTATCATTATTTTCACACAGCGAGCCCACTACATCGTATACCCGGTCGTGGGGAGCATTTTCTTTACCCATTACCGTAATATGATGATAGGCACCGTAAAAAGCCGGGCGCATGAGGTTGGCCATATTGGCATCCAAGCCGATATACTGCTTATAAATATCCTTTTTGTGTAATGCGGTAGACACCAGATAACCGTAAGGTCCCGTGATCATTCTCCCGCACTCCGAGAATATTTTTAAAGGATGAAGACCGTTTTCCACAATCAATTGCTCGTATCCCTGTTTTACCTCTTCAGACAAAACAAAAAGATCGACCGCTGTTTGCTCAGGGCTATAAGGGATACCTATGCCGCCGCTTAAATTGATAAATTCCAGGCGGATGCCGATCTCATTCTTTAAATCCACGGCAAGCTGGAAAAGCATGTACGCCGTTTCCACATAGCTTGCCCTGTTGAGCTCGTTGGAGATTACGAAAGAATGAAGTCCGAATCTTTTTGCCCCCTTATCTCTCACCAGCTTAAAGCCCTCGAAGATCTGCGGACGCGTATAACCGTATTTTGATTCTACGGGGTCGCCTATTATGGGATTGCCCTTACGCAAAGGGCCGGGGTTATAGCGAAATGAAATAATCTCCGGTATTCCGCAGTGCTTTTCCAAAAAAGGGATATGACTGATATCATCAAGATTAATGATGGCGCCCAGTTCTTTGGCCTTAAGGTATTCCTTTGCCGGGGTTTCATTAGAGCTGAACATAATATTTTCACCCGTAATCCCTACTTTTTCCGACATAATAAGCTCAGGCAGCGAGCTGCAGTCGGTGCCGCAGCCTTCCTCTTTCAATATCTTTAAAATAGAGGGATTGGGAGTGGCTTTTACCGCAAAATACTCCTTAAAGGAAGCCCAGTTAAATGCCTTTAAAAAATTTCTTACATTGATGCGAATGGCTTTTTCGTCATAAATATGAAACGGAGTGGGGTACTGCTTGATGACTTCTTTAATCTGCTCCAAAGTAAACGGAACTTTCTTTTCAGTCATTACTAAATCCTTTTATACCAGCATTGGCATAATTCTTGTTTTTATTACATGAATTATGCCAATGCTAAATTGCGGTCTACCGCAATGGCTTAAAAATAAAAACGAACACAAAGTTTATCTTATTTTTTATCTAATGTGAAGTACTTTATATTAAATATTGTCTTTACATGGTTTATATTTTATTGTAGTATGTATTGAGTGCTAATTTTTTAACATTTAAATACGAGAGGAGAACATATGTACCGCAGACTCTTTTTTTTATTATGGGCCTTCTTTATTATCGGCGCTTTTTGTATTTCCTGTTCCAAAACAGAGCAGCCAAAACTCGCGGCTAGCGGACCTGACTGGATACGCTGGCGTGGTCCTGATGCTAACGGTATCTATCCGGAAACAGAATGGAATCCCGCTGTCCTAAACCAGGAGCGTGAACCCTTATGGACTTTCGCAGTGGGCAAAGGATATTCATCCGTAGCAATCAAGGGTGACCTTTTATATACCTTAGGATACGATGAGGGCAAAGACACGATATTCTGCCTGAATGATCAAGACGGCAGTGTTGTATGGAGCTATTCGTACGACTGCAAACCGGGAGAATATTCCGGACCCAAGGCCACTCCCTTTATTGACGGTGATACGCTCTACAGCTTAAGCCAGGAAGGTCATTTATTCTGCTTTAACGCCCTTGACGGCAAAATCATATGGCAGAAGCATTTAAATGAGTTCGGTGCTCGTGCTCCTACCTGGGGCTTTGCAGGCTCCCCGGTTGTGGAAGGAGATCTGCTGCTGCTTAATGCCTGCGAATCGGGACTGGCACTCAACAAACAAACAGGAGAGGTAATCTGGCAGAGCAAAGCGTCCGCCACCGGTTATTCCACACCCGTACTCTATGAACAAAATAGTACCCGCTATATCGCGCTTTTCGGCCAGAAAGCGGTCTACGGTGTTGAGTTCGAAACCGGGAGAGTGGCCTGGTCCTTACTCTGGCAGACTTCATATGACGTCAATGTGGCCGATCCTGTAATTTTTGACAATAAAGTGTTTATCTCCACTAATTACAGAAGGGGCTGTGCTCTGGTTGATATTCAAGCCGAAACCCCGCAAATATTATGGAAAAGCACCCTCTTTAGCAGTCACTTTTCCAGCTTTGTTTATCATGAAGGCTATATTTACGGAAACGACGGTTCCGCGGGCGGTCCGAGCGCAGGTTTCGGGTTTTTCCGCTGCATAAATGCCCAAACCGGCGAGGACATGTGGTTTGAGACTGCCGGCTTGGGTTCTTTGATCATGGTCGGCGATAAACTCATCCTGCTTGACGATCAAGGAAACTTAAAGGTAGCAGAAGCAACGCCGGACGAATACCGTGAAATCGCTGCGGGAGTTCTTCCCAGGGGACTTTACTGGACCCCGCCCGTATTCTGCCGCGGCAAATTATATATCCGCAACAACGCACGCGGAAAACTTTACTGTATTGATGTAAGGTAGCTTAGAGTTTAAACAATTGTGTTACTTTTCTAAACCTTTCTCGTTATATGAACTATAATGAGAAAAGAAACCATGAAGATTAATCTGAACTATATTGTATTTGAAGCTACCATTGCCTGTAATTTAAGCTGCCGCTACTGTTATAATATTTGGAAGCGTCCTCAAGGCGGCCCCCTTTACAACAATTCATATAGTAAAGCGCTCAAGACCCTCAAACGCCTTTTTAAGATCGCACATGTGTCTCATCTAGCTATGAGCGGCGGTGAGCCCCTCCTAAGCGAGAGGTTCCCGGAACTTGTTCTCTTTTGTAGATTAAGGAAAAAAGATATTACCATTATTACCAATGGGAACGGCGAAAATAAGGCTCGTTATAAAGAACTCAGCGGCCTTGGTGTCAATGTGTTCGAGTTTCCACTGCATTATCGATCCGGCTTGCTACCCCCATATTAAAATGGGCTCCTGCCCGGCTCAGCTCATGAATTTGCCCCTTACCATAGACATTGAAGGGAATATGCGTCTCTGTAACCATTCTCCGGTAGTGGCAGGAAATATTTTTAAGCAAAAACTGGCAGAGATCTGCAGCTCACAATATGTAAACTCATGGAAGAGCTCTATCCCTGCATATTGCCAAAGTTGTGATAAATTTGCCGTATGCAGGGGAGGCTGCCGCGCAGCTTCCGAACAGCTGGGCATGACCATTCAGGATGTGGATCCCCTGATTGCTCATGCAGCAGCTTTAAATCGTAGTAAATATTTACCATAATGAAGGAGAAACCTGCATGTTTAAAAGATATATGATCATTCCGCTCTTATTAAGTATTCTGGGAATAGCGTTCGCGCTCGTAAGCTTTTTGGTCTATATTTCCAGAGGAAAATATTTCTTTATCAGAGGAAATTGCAAAACTCAAAATATATTAAGTTAGTAAAATACTTATTCTCTATACCATAATAAGTTAGCAATTTCCATTTTAGGAGCTTCTTGCAAAAATTAAGAATCGGAGCCTTAATCCTTACCCTGACCGCTTTCTCTTACAGCTGCCACTCCAATCAAGACGACACCATCCTGTGTTATAAAACGGCCGCACCAACTCCCCGCATTAGCTTTTTTAATGAGATAAATCAAAATCAGGAAATTATAGTGGACCTGCTTACAGACAGAGCAATCAGGGGTACGATACGGGAAGAATATGAGAGCTACTCAAACTATTCATTTCGCATATTAAATACAGATAGGCACCTTCACATTGCATTTATATCACTTTGATCTCGAGACACAAGATAAGCTTCCTCAAAATTACTTTAGTACATCCTCCGTTCAAGTAATAGAGAGCGGAGTATTATGCTATGAGATGATTGAATTCAACTAATTTAGATATATTTACTCCTTCGCCTTCGCTTTATAATTAATTTTCTTTGCCAAGTTTTTTATATATGCTATAGTGTGCCTGCATGCATGTACTACGCGATTTTCCCAACATCAGGGCAACCTTACCCGTAAACAAGATTTACAGGCGTCTGGGATATAAAAAAAACACAACACTGCTCGATCAAGCTTCCAAGGCCGGCATGGACAGCGCAATCGCAGAAGCACGGGATATTATCGTGCTTAAGGGGCGTGCCCTGCGTCTTCCCATTACCAGGCAAGATAAAAATTCAATAGAATTAGACAGCTCTCTCCAATTAATGAGCAGTAAACTGGCTCAATTCTTTGCTTTTTGCGAAGAAGCTTTACTCATGGCAGCTACCTGCGGTTCGGAAATAACCCAAGAGATCAAAAAACTGACCCAAAACAGCAATCAAACTCGCGCGGTTATCTATGATGCGGTAGCCAGTGAGCTGGCAGACCAAGCGCTTAGCTGGATTATGGAACTCCATGGCAGGGAGCTCCTGCATGAAGGTAAAAACCTCATGTCACGCCGCTATTCGGCCGGATACGGCGATTTTAAACTGAAAAACCAGATCTACTTCTATAATTTATTACAACTTGATACAATGGGGGTAACACTTACAAATAGCTATATTTTAATTCCTGAAAAGACAGTAACGGCCTTAACGGGTATTAGCGCAATCAGTACTGATGGTGGAGATGAAGCATGAAAGACAAGAGAAAGATCTATTCTCTGCTTAAAGATAAAACGCTTTTTTTAGACGGTGCCACCGGCACTCAGCTGCAAAAAAGAGGTATGCCCCCGGGGGTATGCCCCGAAACATGGTGCATTAAAAATCCCGCTACCCTGATGGCCGTACACAAACTCTACCGGGACAGCGGAGCGAACATAGTATATACGGCGACATTGGGTTCGAACCGCTACAAATTGAACGAATACGGTGAAAACGATGTTGCAGGTATTAATAAACGGCTTGCTGAAATCGCCAAACAGGCATTGAGTGGGGATACTCTTATTGCCGGCGATATCGGTCCTACGGGCCGTTTTGTCGAACCGTTCGGTGATCTTGCATTCGAAGATGCGGTAAACTGTTTTAAGGAACAGGTTAAAGGATTGCTTGAGGGCGGTGCAGATCTTTTTGTTATTGAAACTATGATTGATATTCAGGAAGCCCGGGCCGCTCTGTTAGCCGTCAAAGAGCTGTGCGACAATTTTACCATTGTCACAATAACATACGACAAAAGCGGTGTTACCTTAAACGGTACAGATCCGTTGGCCGCTCTTATTACGCTTCAGAGCATGGGTGCTCATGCGGTGGGATGCAACTGCTCAACGGGTCCGGCTGAAATGATACCTCTCATCAGGAAAATGAAGCCCTATGCTTATGTTCCGCTTGCGGCAAAACCTAACGCCGGCATGCCTGTTGTGGAAAACGGAAAGACTGTTTTCCGTATGGGTCCTGAGGAGTTTGCCTCGTATAGCAAAGAACTGGTTTTGGCTGGTGCAAATCTGGTGGGCGGCTGCTGCGGCACCACACCGGAGCATATCAAAAAGCTGAAGCAATCAATAAATGCTTTACAAGGCGGAGCCCCATTAAAGCAATCTCTCTCCGCTTTGAGCTCTGCGCGCAGCTCGCTTTTAATTGAAGCAAACGATCCTCTTTACATAATAGGTGAACGAATTAATCCCACCGGTAAAAAGAAACTGCAGCAGGAACTGTCAGAGGGGAAATTTTCGCTCGTGCAAAAAATGGCCCGAGAGCAGGCTCAAAACGGAGCTGCGCTTTTGGATATAAATGCCGGTATGCCGGGAATCGATGAACGAACGCTCCTGTTAGAGCTGGTTAAACTCCTTTCCGTGCAAACACATCTTCCATTGGTAATAGATTCAAGCAATCCCAAAAGTATCGAAGCCTGTCTGCGCCTTTATCCGGGCCGTGCTTTAATAAATTCATTATCGGGTGAAAAGAAAAAATTAGCACAGCTCCTGCCGGTTATCCGTCACTACGGAGCCATGACAATACTCCTGCCTGTTGCAGATAATAAGATTCCCCATACGGCGGCGGAGCGGATCGAATTAATCAAAGCCATGGTTAACAAAGCATTAGAAGCAGGTTTAACAAAAAAAGATCTTGTAATCGATGGACTTGTTATGGCTATCTCCTCCCAGGCGCAAGCCGCACAAGAAACCCTAAAAACCATTCACTGGTGTAAAACTTCACTGGGCTGTTCCACTGTAATCGGTCTTTCCAATATCTCTTTCGGCATGCCGGGACGTGCACTTATTAACAGCACGTTCTTAGCTCAAGCTTCAGGCTGCGGACTGACATTTGCTATTGCGAATCCTGCCGAAGCTTCGATTATACACAGTAAACTTGCCGCAGACCTGCTGCAGGGTAAAGATAAAGATGCCGCGCATTTTATCGCCTCTTTGGCCGCTAATGGAGAAATGAAATCACCGGCACAAAAACCAACCTTAACTCCTGAACAGGCTGTTGCCGAAGCAGTGCTGTTGGGAAACCGCGAAGAGATTATCGAAGCTATAGACCGCGCGCTGGATCAAGCAATAAGCGCAGAAGACCTGGTGCACACGCATATGATTCCGGCCATTACTCAAGTCGGAGACCTGTTTGAAGCAAAAAAATACTTCCTGCCCCAGCTTATAGCCAGCGCGGAAACTATGAAACTGGGTTTTGCTCATCTGCAGCCGCTGCTTAAAAAAAAGGACAGCCGGCAAAAAGGCAAGATACTGCTGTCGACGGTGGAAGGAGATATTCACGATATAGGCAAAAACATAGTGGCGCTTATGCTGCAAAATCACGGCTTTAAGGTAATCGATCTGGGTAAAGACGTGAATGCAAAAATAATTGTGGAGCAGGCACAAAACGAAAAGCCGGATATTATCGGTCTTTCGGCCCTCATGACAACAACTATGGTGAAAATGAAGGAAGTGATCGAATTAGCCCGGGAACATGATATTTCCTGTCCCTTTCTCTTAGGCGGAGCTGTGGTAACCGAGAAATATGCACAGTCCATACAGGCCCACTATGCCAAAGACGGAGTAGAAGCCGTAAAAAAGGCCTATCTTCTTATAAGGTCACAATAACGACTATTTTATACTCCTCCAAAATTCTATAGCTTTCTCAATAAATAATTATTTACAATTTTACTGAAATTTGTGTTATATTATATATATACAAAATCCTTTTTAATAAATACAAGTAAGATTTAATATATTTTTCGGTGTATGGTGATGGAAGTATTGATACATAAATACAATCAACACGCAATAATCATCGAGATCAAGGGTGAGCTCGATATGTATAGCTCAAGTAAATTAAAAAAAATAGTAAGGTCATTATGGAAAAAAGACAGCGTCCCGCTTATTCTTGATTTAAAGGACCTTATTTTTATTGACTCAAGCGGTATAGGTGTATTGTTATACTTTAATAACCAAATGACCACCAGAAAGCAGCCGTTTTATCTTGTGAATCTGCGTAATCCCGTTCAAATAGTAATGAAACTAACCGGAATTGAAGGCTTCCTGCCTATAGTAAATAACATCGATAATGCATTGTCCCTGATTAATAAATAAATGCACATAATAACGTTGTCCTGTCTTGAGTAAAAAAATGCTTGACTTGGCTGCTATCTTTTTTTATCATGCTTATAACAAATTACAACAAGGGAGTATTTTATGGAAAAAATAGATTTATTAGTAAAAGGCATGCCCGTGGCTATCCTCAATATGTTTCGCGGCTTCTGTACCTTAGAAGGCAAAACGGAAAGCGAAGGTGTTATTGATGTAATGATTGAGTATATCGATAAAAACACCGGCGGCAATAACGCTAATTTAAAACAGATTGCTGAACAATACCGCGCAGGTAAAAAGAAAAAATAACCATACTCTTATTCAAGCCCTTTTAATTTTTCCGGGGTTACTTCTTCGAGAATAAGTTTACATATATTTTTATAACCAATTCTACGATACTTCTTAAAGAGAGCACAAAAAGCAGAGTAGGCCCTGCTATCTGCTGCCTTTAATTGTTTAACTTCCTCATCAACAGCTTTTAAATCTTCAAGTGATGCGACAGCCGGCATAGTCTTTCTCCTTAATCTTAAATAAAGTTTATTAATATTAGTAATTGTCAAAAGCAAACATTTCAGCTATAGTACTAACATTGTATACGTAAATCTGGAAAAGGCAATAATTATTGATACAGGATCATGAACTACTTACACTATAAATTTAAAGCAGATCCGCATAACGAAGTCAAAGTAACCCTTAATCAAAAAGCCAATGTGTTTCTTTTGGATACGGCATCTTATTATAAATATCGTCTCGCCAAACCTTACCAGCCTACTGCAGAATATAATGATGTGACATCGATACATATAAAAGTTCCCCATAAAAGCAACTGGCATTTATTAATTGAACACAGCGAATCTTTTACAGGTACTATAAAGGCCGTGGTTGACGTAATTTAAAGCAACCGCTATATGTTATTATAAACTGCCGAAAACCTTCCTTAAAAGCTCAGTAACTCTAGCCGCAGGATCTTTGCGGATTTTCTTTTCTTCTTTGGCAATCATTAAAAACAAACCGTCAAGCGCTTTATTGGTAACATAGTTGTCGAGGTCAAAACTCACCGTTTTTGTATAGGGCAGATTGTTGTAAGCATCCATAATAAGTTTAAACACAGCCGTAACGCCGACATCATCCATAACCTTCTTTACAATAGGTTTAAATATATTATAGAGTTTCGATCTGGTATGCTTTTCAAAATATCTTGTGGCTTCATCGTCTTTTCCGTACAAGATATCAAGTGCATCTTGAATCGTCATTTTCGTAATTGCGTCGATAAAGATGTCCACAGCTTTAGGACCTGCTTTTTCGGCCGCACGATTCATGGTTTCAATAAATTTATCAACTTGAGAACCCAATCCGATGTCGCGCACGGTTTTTGCTACCTTTTCTAAATCTTTGGGTAAAAGTATTTTGATTGCCAGATTTTTTAAGTAACCGTCTTTTTTGGAAACAAGCGTAACGGTATTTTTAGTACCGATTTCCAAAGCTTCTTTTAAACCGGCAATAACGGTTTTTTCATCCAGGCCGTCTTTGGAACCGGATTTGATAATTTTATCCAATCCCTTACAGCCAAAACTAAAAAACAAACAAGTAATAATAATAAGCCCTATGATTTTTTTCATAGCAGCCTCCTTTTAATAGATAATTCGCCAGTGTTAGTATACATAATTTAGCAAGAATTTACACCGTTTTATGTTGATTTTTTTAAATTACCAATACTTTAGCGCCCCGGACTTTACCCTGCTTTAATTCCAAAAGAACCTGGTTTGCCTGCTTCAAGCCGTATGTTGTTACTTCGGGCTTCAGCTTAATCTTGGCGGCAATCTTTAAAAAACTCACAATATCCTTTCTGGCAACATTAGCAACCGACTTTATCTCTTTTTCCAGCCACAGATGTGTTTGGTAATTAAGCTTGAGCAGATATTCTTTATCACTTTCTTCTTTACGGATAGCATTGATAACCAAACGGCCGCCCGGTTTTAGGTTGGGCATGGCTTCCACCAGCGGTTTCCATACCGGTGTGGTATCGATGATCGCATTGCATAGCTCCGGAGAGCGCTTTTCCGTGCCGCCTGCCCACACCGCGCCCAACTCACGGGCAAAAGCACGCTGTTCGGGGCTGCGGGCGAACACAAAAACCTTAACCCGCGGGTAAATATGCCGTACGACCTTTAGCACCAGATGACCCGAAGCTCCGAATCCCGTCAATCCCAGATTCTCCCCATCCTTAACATGAGCCAGGGTAAGGGAACGATACCCTACCCCACCGGCACAGAGCAGAGGAGCGGCCTGGGCATCGGAGAGATACTCCGGGATAGGGTAGGCAGACTTTTCAGGAACTGTCATATATTCCGCATAGCCCCCGTCCGCATCACGACCTGTAGCTTTAAATGAAGAGCACAGGTTTTCTTTTCCGCTGCGGCAGTATTCACAGCGGCCGCAGGCCGCATATATCCAACCCACACCCACCCGCTTTCCCAAGGCATGGTGAGAAGCACCCTTACCCTGCTCTGCAACCGTACCGACCACTTCGTGCCCCGGTACAATAGGAAAGCGGGAAGGAGCTGTCCTGCCCTCGATTTCATCCAGCTCGGTATGACATACTCCACAGGCCTTTACTTTGATGAGGATTTGTCCGGGGCCGGGTTTGGGCACCGGTAATTCTGTGTATTCAAGGGGATTGTGGTTAACAGAAAGATCGCATATCTTATTTAAAACAAAAGCCTTCATAGTCCCTTCCTTATATAATAATATAAGGATATCTTACGGCAACTTAAAAAAATTCTTTTGTTTTTTAGCCGGAGTTCCATATACTAATACTTATACGCATCTTTCAATCGGAGGAACTACAAATGAAAAAAGCCGTACTTGTATTTATTTTATGTTTAGTATTAAGCCCGGTCTTCTCTCAAGAAGAACACAGACTTATCATAGGAACCGGTCTGGAAACCGAGTTCCATACCGGCTATTTCAGCTCGGATGGCGAAATCACAGGCTCGCCTTCAACACCGAGTACATTCAATATCCCCCTTACCATATTTTATAGGATTATCGCCGGACTTGAAATCGGAGTAAAAGAGGGATTCAAACTGGAAACAGCGGATACCGACATGCATATCGGTATCGACCAGCCTGCGATCAGCTTGAGATACACCTTGGATTTCGGCTTAGGTACTTATGGAGACATGTACCTGCCGGTAGGATCGGAAGACATTGTGGGTACCGATCCGGAGATCTTTTTTAATATCGCCCTGTTCTATTATGTGGATATCGCAGATTTCTTTATTTCCGCAGAGACAGTTTATATGCTCACCTTTGCCGGGGCCAATGACACAACCAATGATAATTTTAAAATCAGCATACAGCCCGGCTATGTTCCCTTTGAGGGTTTTCAAATTAGTGTAGGCATGGAGTTTGATTATTCATTAGATAGAGTAGTAGGCGGCACTGTTGATGAAGGCACGTCAACTTACGTGGTAAAGGTCAGCCCCGGAATTGGTTGTGCCCTGGATGAATCCATAAGCCTGTCGCTGGAAGTACCCATTACCGTATTCGGAGCAAGCTCAGAGGATGTCGACGGCAACGGAGATCCTGTGATAATGAAAGAGATCTACTGGGGCATAACGGTTACCGTAATCCTGAATCTTCTTTAGAATGAATATTCTGGCATTAGGTAGATGATGTAAGCGGTATTATAAAAACCTGGATCGACAGATTGGCACATGTTTGCCATAGACCGCAATTCGCAGGAAAATGAGCGTATCTCATAGCTTCTGCAGGAGCCAGTCCCGCCGGCCATACCTTACGCACCATGAACCTGGCTTTACGCTTATGGGGATACGCCGTTATCGGTAAGGCCGGTTTCAAAACCGGCACGCTTATGAAGAAATCGGAGATTCAAAGTAAATATTACAAAAAGCTTCAGCATGTTGCCAGGCGTATTCTGACAGCAGCCCGGGAAAAAAAGTATCTCAAGCCGTCTTTTCTGGCTTTAATGATATTTAAAATCCAACAATTATCATGGAGTAAAACAAACCGCGATTCTTATGATTACAAGTACTGGCAAAGGCAGGGATGGACCAATCCTCGTACGACTTACTTCATTCCTCATAAAGCCCGGTTTCCTAAAGTAGCCCTGGCGCGCATGATCGGTGCATTCATAGCTAAGTTGGTAGCCAGTTAACTGTTTATATCTGTGCTCAATCCTTTGTTAGTACCTTACTGGTATTTATCGGTGAGTTTCTTAAGCTCTATTTTTTTAGCATCCAATTTGAACTTAAGATCGCTGACCGTTGAATTGATACTATTGGTTTTTTGCTGTATCTGCTCGGTAGCATTCAATACTTTACTCTTATCAAAGGTTATTTTCTGTAATTCAACTTCCAGCATGGCTATGGATTTTAGTACGCTTTTATTTTCATCATTGATTGTACTCACTTCTTCGGATAATTCCTGATATTCCTCCTGAAGACTGCTGATTACGATTTTAATATCTCCCGGCAGCTCAATGGATATCTGCTGCCAGATGGAAAGACCTCCAATCAGAATAAGCCCCATAATGGCCAGCAGTACTCCGCCGTTGCCCACACTTTTTTGTCTTAAATACACAATAACAACAGCTATCAGTGTAAAACTCCCGATACACAGTCCCACCAGGACGATAATTGATTTTAAGTCCATATAATCCTCCACAAGTTGTCATTATCTCTCTACACAAGCGAGATATTTATAAATTAAGCAGTAATATAGCGGACATTATTTTTTCTTTATCATATTTAAAATAGTCGTGCTGCTGTGCCCCAGCTCCTGCATCTTTTCCGAAATTGTCTCGAACGATAGCAGTATGTCTTTAACTCCCTGCTGCTGATGTTGGAAGGTATCAATACTTTCCTGCCCATAGCGCGAGGTGTCCTTGGCATACTTAACTATTTCCTTAAGCGTGTATGATATTTCGTTTGAATGTGTTCGCGTTGTCTCCGACAGCTTTTTAATCTCTTTTGCAATCACAGAAAATCCCACACCATACTGCCCCACATGGGCGGCCTCTATAGAGGTGTTGAGCGCCAAAAGATTTACTTTATCTGCAATATCTTCGATTATTTTAATAATATCTAATAATTTATTGATATTCGATGCGATCTTTTCAATATTTCTATTGGTCTCGTTCAATTTTTCCCAGCTTTGCCTTGTTTGTTCTGCCAGCTCATTCACAACCTTCATCTTGTCTATGGCTATTTCTGAGATACTCTTAATAGATTTCATCATGGGCATGGTAAGGTTTTCGATTTCGCGGCTGTGCTTTTCTATAACCATGCGCACCTGCATATTTCTTTCTACCAGCAAAGCGCCTTCAATTGAGGTACATATCTGATTGTATATGGTTTCATATACAAAACCGTACTCCAGCGCCAATTCCATCAGCAACAACCCGAGCTGCTCCTCTTTAAAATAAAGCGGATAAATAACATAGTTCACGGGACCTTGGTTCTTTAAAAAATCCATACCCAGAATATCATGTGCGGGCAGAACCAAGCCCGCATGAGTGAGATCCATCTTTTCTCCGTCGCGATACCTGCATATAATGGATACCGCCTCAAGAGGCTTAAGCGGATTTTTGTACATCCCGAAAATAAAGTTGTTTATGTTCAATGTGGGCATAACCTGGGCTATGATTTCAGACAGTTCATTAATATCGAATGAAACTCCCAACATCATACCGATTTCGCTGATCTGTTGCGATAAACCCTCCGCCCGGGCACGTTTTTTTAACTCCATTCTGTGTACAACCTGCATCACCACATTATGCGCCTGATATATCAGATTTTCTGCGATAATCTCCTGACCCTTTGCCAAAGAAAGCGCGGCTTCCCGGAAGGTCGTTAAACATTTGTTTATAACAAGCAGATCTTCGGTTTGGTTTAAATGATTGTTTAAGAATTCTTCCCACTCTTGCAGGAACACATCCTGCTGCTTGTCTTGCAGTTCATCCAAAAAACTCAAAAAAAGCCGCTTAATAACTATGTTTTCCGTCTGATCTGGACAGTCCTGGGTTATGAGCATAGAAATCGAATCCAGCCAATCTTCACGACTGTTAACAGTTGCTACCGGCAATTCCTCCCCGTTTTCTTTTTTTGCCACGGGTATACAGCCACACGACTTGCGAATTTTTATTTCCGTATCAATATAGATCATTTCTTTTTCGGGATACTTACCGTCGATCATCTGCATGATAATCTCAACTGATTTTTCCGCCTGCAGGTGTACCGGTTGTCTTACTGTGGTAAGGGGAGGTGTGACAATGCTTGCTTCGACCACATCGTCAAAACCCACAACCGCTACATCCGAGGGCACATGATGACCTCTCAGCTCCAGTTCCTTCAGAGCGCCGATAGCCATATTATCATTGCCAGCGACAACCACATCGAACGAGACATTGCGCTCATCCAGCCAGACTTCTATGGCCTCATGCCCCGACGGTTCCATAAAATTGCCGATAAAAACCAATCTTTCATCAAAAGTAATATTGTGTTTGGCAAGCATTCTCTTATACACTGTGTAGCGCTCTTGGGCATCCGCATTGACCTCCGGCCCGGAAATAAAGGCAATCTTTCTGTAATTATGTTCAGTAATCAAATGCTCAAGTATCTTTTCAAAACCGCCTTCATTATCAATCATCACATTGGGAATGCCTTCCAACCCACCGCTTATACTCACCATGGGAATACCGGTATATTTACGGATGAATTTTAAAAACTGATCGTGCGAGATATAATTTCCGATGGTGCCGCCGGCAAAAATTATTCCGTCTATGGTATCGGTGTTAATAAGCTCGTATACGATATTACGGTTATATTCAAATTTATTTGTGGGGCGAGAACCGATGGACCCTCCGGGAAATATTAAAAAATTGGCTCCTGCATTCTTAACAGCCTGAGAAACCCCGTGCAATATATCTTCCTGATAACTGCCCATACCGGAGAGCGCATCAATAACAAGCGCTATCGTTTTAATTTTTTTAATACTTTCATCTGCCATTTTTATACAGTCTTTTCCTTATTCTCTTTATCGGTTAAAATATATACTCCATACCATAATTAATAGTGTATATATTTTTTTCAATTAGTCCACTCTTTTTCAATTCATCGGAAGCACACTTATTTTTCACCGGCTGGCTTAAACATCAATACGCTTTTGGCTTTCACCGTCAAAGAAATAGCAATCGTTAAGTGAAAAGGCAAAAAGGACCTCGCTTTTGGGGCTGTATTGCCGATCCAAAGCTACAACCGCTCGATAGCAAAGCTTACCCGCCTGTAGATGTACTATTTGTGTCTGCCGTGTCACATCCGGCTCAACCACCTCCACAATACTCTGCACGGTAACAATACCTAAAGTCTTACCGCTATCCTTTGCCACATATACCATTTCCGGCCGAATACCCAAAATTAAGGTACGGCCGCTTTTATAGCGGGTTTTCAGGCTTGTTGGCAGGGGTATGCTCAGATTATGTCCTATTGAAAGCATACCATCATTCACCACACCTTCGGGAAACAGATTCATCAGCGGGTTACCGATAAAGTCCGCTATAAATGCATTAGCAGGTTTTTGCAGTAATTCATTATATCTACCCACCTGTTCAATCCTGCCCTCACGCATCACGGCTAACTTATCCCCCAAAGATATAGCTTCCAGCTGGTCATGAGTAACATAGATTGCCGTAATTCTAAACTTTTGCAGAAGGCACTTTATTTCAATCCTGGTCTGCGTTCGCTGCCTTGCATCTAAATTGGAGAGCGGCTCATCAAATAAAAAAAGACGCGGTTTACGTACCAGAGCCCGTGCGATTGCCACACGCTGCTGCTGCCCGCCGGATAATTTGCCCGGCTTGCGTGCCAGCAGTTCCTTAAAACCGATACCCATCATTTCAGAAACAAAATGAATCCGCTTTTCCTCTTCTTTATCCGGAGCTTTATGCACTTTAAAGAAAAATCCCAAATTGCCCTTAGCTTTAAAGTGCGGATAAAGCGCATAATTTTGAAATACCATACCGATATAGCGCTCAGCAGGTGTTATGTCAGACACATCCTGCTCATCATAATACACATGCCCTCTGTAATCCTGCAGCCCTGCTATGACACGCAGTAAAGTGCTTTTACCACAGCCTGATGGCCCAACAACAGACAGGGTTTCTCCGTCAGGTATAGTCAAATTGATATGATCAAGCACATTAATGGATTTACCAGGCTCAGCATGTTCAATTTCTTCATTCATGTGTTTATTAAGCTCAATATTCTTAGTGGCTTTAAAAATATGCCTTAAGGGTATTTCTAAATCCTTCTCAAAAATCATAGGTTTGTAACTGAAGTTTGTGCTCACATCATGCAATTTGATCGCTGCCATAGTGTTCACTCCTTATTATTTAACTGCACTCTTTGCTCCATTCATTTTTTAGAATAGCATACTTCAATTCATCATACCACCTGCCATCTTTTAAACGCTGTTTTTTAAATTCACCTTCTTTTTTCATTCCACATTTTCGCATTACTTTTTCAGATGCAATATTCCGCGCATCACAGCTGGCAATAACTTTATGAAATTTCAATTTGTTAAAACAGTAATTAATGAGCATTTGTGCGATTTCGGTTGCATAACCTTTGCCCCAATATATTTTATCTAAAAAATAACCAATTTCGGCAATGCCGCTATTTTTGCTTTTCTTTATTACATCAAATCCCGCATCGCCAATATAGGTTTTGCTTTCTTTTAAAATTAGCGCAAAAAAATATAGACTTCGTTCAGGTGATTTCCTTTGCCTTATTATTTCAGACAGATCAAGCATTGTCTCTTCCATGGATTTTGTTGTATTAAGAATCGACAAACTTCTTGTTGTAGGTTTTGATATCAGCTTATGATAGTCATTTAAATCTTCTACGGTATATTCTCTTAAATATATTCTTTTTCCTTCTATTTTAATCATATTCAGCGCCTTAGTTTAATATTTTCTTGTACTATCAGTATAATTTACCTTTTTTCCGTTTTCAATTCCTTTGGAAAAGCTATTTGTCTTGACTATCTATCTCATTTTTTATTAAGTTATTCAAGCATAAAATGGAGGACCGATTTTAAGAAATACAGCCTCTGCCGAACGCTATATGTTCTTTTTCGGAAACCGCTATCCGATCTGCTTTTCCTTTGTGGTACGGATTAAGGGAAGTTTAGACAGCAATATGCTCAGGCAAGCTTTAACCAAGTTAAAACCGCGTCATATCTTGCTTGCAACACGCACAATTATAACAGAAGATAAAAAACAATTTATTACTGATAAAGGGGTCGGCGAATTTGAAATTCGCACCTTTCCGGATGATAACCGGTCTTGGCAGGCCATAGTACTTGAACTATTATCCTATCCGTTTGATCTTGAAAAAGGGCCTTTTATTCGTTTTGGTCTAAAAAATCTAAACGGCAAAACAGAACTTTATGTTATTTTTCATCATGCCACAGCAGACGGTGTATCTGGGATTACCTTATTAAAGGATTTATTTAAAACCCTAGCCGGCCAACCACTAGCAAGGCCTGCTTATAGAGGGGGTTTATTCTTATTCCATACTTTAAAGCCGAAAGTAGATCAAGTTCTTGCAAAGAGAAAAAAACCTGATTGGACTACTAAAAAAGAGGAAGCAAAGGGTGAGGTCAAAATCCTGCCTTTTACCGCACCTGTGTTTAAAATTCATAGCTGTGAATTGGATAGTCCGCAGGTAAAAAAACTCCTTGCGTGTACCAAAGCCATGCAGGTAACTGTTCAATCACTGCTTGGATCGATTTTCTTAAAAACCTATGCGGAAGTTTTTGGCCCGGAAACAGGGTATACAAGAACCATCCAGATTCCGGTCGACTGCCGAAAATATATAACAGAAGATCATCAGCAAACAATCGGAGCCTTTATAGCATAATTAAGATCCCGATAGCTTGTCCGCCTGATACATCGCTAAGGGATATTGCCCAAGAGATCGGCAAAGGTCTGATCCGGGAAACCAGTGATTATAAGAATATTGAGGGTTTTCATTTTTTCAAAGGCTATTTCGACGATGTAACTGACCCCGAAGCCATGATGTCCGAATTTGAGCCCGATCCTATGGATTATGACTTTTCTCTTTCCAATTTAGGCAGAATCGACCTTGCAGCGAGCTACGGTGAGTGGGAGATAGAAAGTATATACGGCCCGACTTTTACTGCAATTAATGGGGAACAGGTTATTGAGCTCAACACACACGCGGGTATTATGCGCTTTACTTACATTTATGATAAAGCTCTTTTCCCGGAACAAACCGGAAACGGAATATGGAAAAGGGCATTTGATTTGCTATTTGAATTAATAGAAGATAACTAGATTTTTACGATCGATTTTCAATATTTATGGCTGCATTTATATCATAATAGAGAAGTACTAAAATAACGCTCGGCCCGGTCCGAGAGCACGGTAGTACAGTTTCCTTTATATTTATTAACTATCTCTCTTGCCGCCCAGATATTTGCACCGGATGAAATTCCAACCAAAAGGCCGTAATCCTGACCTAACCTACGTGTTGTTTCTATGGCATCTTCATCCGTTACTTCTACCACTTCGTCGACAATCTTTACATCCAATATCTCAGGCACAAAACCGTCGCCGATTCCCTGTATCTGATGTAAACCCGGCTCATGGCCCAAAATAGCGGAGACATTCTTTGGTTCCACAGCGATAAGTTTAACTCCGGGCTTATGTTCTTTAAGGAATGTACCTACACCCTGCAGGGTGCCGCCGCTGCCTACACCGGCAATAAAAAAGTCAATATCACCCGTCATCTGCCGCCAGAGCTCATGAGCCGTCTCTTCATAGTGAACCCGTACATTATCAGGATTTTTAAACTGGTTGGGAATGTAGACACGCTTATTCTCATCCGCCATACTCAGCGCCCTGCTTACCGCTCCTGCAATACCCTGATCCGCAGGAGTAAGCACCAGCTCAGCTCCCAGCGCCTTAATAAGTTTTTTACGTTCGGCACTCATGTTCTCCGGCATTACTATTATTACTTTATATCCTTTGAGTCTGCCCACAAGAGCCAATCCGATGCCCGTATTTCCCGAACTGGGCTCCACAATAATAGAATCAGCTTTAAGCCGACCGTCCCGCTCCGCACCCTCCAGCATGGCCAAAGCCACCCTGTCTTTAATACTTCCGCCAGGATTTAGAAACTCCGCTTTGGCAAATATATTTTCACCTTTCAATCTTATAAGAGGTGTGTTGCCGATCAGATCCAGGATATTATCAGTAAGCATATTTACATGCCTTTCTATAAGGAGTCTAAAGGTGCAAATTTATATTACTATAGATATACAAGATAGTAAAAAATAACAATAGTCTTTATGCGTAATCTTTAATTATTTTAGCTATTAAAGCATCTGTCTTTTCGTCTACAATCTGCATGTCCGGATTGTCATTATACCATTTCACAATTTCTTTTACCCCTTGTTCGAATCGTATTTTCGCATTAAACCCGGGCACCAGTTTTTTTACTTTTGAATTGTCAAAAATCACGGAATAGGCTTTATCTCCCAATAAACTGGCACCCATACGCTCGTCGTAGCGGGCAATCACATCTGAGGGAACATGAACAAAGTTCGCTTCCACACCAAGTGCCTCTGCCAATAATTCGTATATTCTGTTCCAAGACAGCAGTTCATCAGATGTAATATGAAAAGCCTGGCCGATAGCTTCTTTCCTGCTCAATAATCCCACAAATCCTTCGGCAAAATCCTTATGATGCGTAAGCACCCAGAGGGAGGTACCATCGCCGTGAACAATAATTTTTTTACCCTTTTTCATTCTATCAAGTACGGTATATCCCCAATCAGTGGGCACCAATGTATTATCGTAAGTATGCGAAGGCCGTACGATAGTTACCGGGAAACCTGAGTTGCGGTATTCCTGCAATAAATACTCTTCACAGGCAATTTTATCACGGGAATACTGCCAGTAGGGATTTTCTAACGGTGTTTCTTCGGTAATAGGAAGCTCTCTTACAGGTTTTTGATATGCCGAAGCCGAGCTTATAAAAACATACTGGCCTACCTTCCCCTTAAACAGATCCACGTCCGCTGCCACATGCTCTTGCACAAAATTAATCCAGTTTACCACAACATCGAAAGTATAGTCCGTCAGTATTTTTCGTGTTTCCCTTATATTTCTGATATCACCTTTTATGGTGAGCGCACCGGCAACTTTCCTATGGCTCTTGCCCCGGTTAAAGTGATAAAGCTCGATCCCCTGCTCTAAAGCGACTTTTGAGCACGCCGAGCTGATAATACCTGTTCCTCCGATAAATAAAACCTTCATGCTGCCTCCATTATAATTAGTGTAATAATTTTAACTTTTTTATTTTTCTGCTCAGTAATATTTTCTTTAATATCTTAATATCATTTTTGGTTTTAAAAAATCTTTTCGGAAGTATATATGCCCCGCTAAAAGAATAAAATAACAGAAACATATCTTCATATTCTCTGATTCCAGAAAAGTCATCCCAACTGCAGCCGGCCGATCCTTTCATCGTGGTTATACAAAACTGCTCGGCATTAATATTATATATAATTTCATTTTGAAAGACTTTATTTGTTTTATATGTTCTTTTCGGACTGTATTTTGCAAGCACAAAATAACCGATTAAAAGCAAAACAAATAAATAAATATGCCAGATGCGCGAAATATTAAAAATATCGAATAATATAATGTTTCCATCTAACGCAAACGGCACCACACTCAGAGCGATAGATATGAGTAAAATCATTATCAATGGTAATACTATGCTTACCCTAAGCATTACCCTGACACTCATCTTTTGTAATTCTTGTAATTTAATTCTTCCTTTTGCTTGCATAATTCATTAAAACCTTAATTTAATTTTTTTAATTACCTCCTTATATTTTTTTAATGCCAGCACACCTGCTTGATTTAAACTATAAGTTCCCCTCTTTACTCTATCGAACCAGCCGTATACATTATATGAAAGAATGCTTTGAGTTTTTACGCCTGTTCCCAGAGCGCGCAGCTGCTTTGGTGAAAGCAGACCTTTATGCTTTAGCATATAAGCTATCCTGAGAGTTTCCTGTTTATAGGCTGATATTCTCTCATGTTTTACAGGGCTTCCCCCAAGATTAAATTCCGCATAACGCCCTTCGATTTCTTTTATTATAGCAATCCTTTTTTTATGCTGTCTCCTTTTTATATATTCTTTGGGATGAAAGATCACCTCTACCTTTGTTTTGGTTTTTAAAAA
>CAZEPL010000051.1:0-29353 GCA_964514135.1 uncultured Spirochaetaceae bacterium
TCTTTAAATAATACATCCATAAAAACAAGGATTGAAACAACAATTAGTAATAATCACTAACTTTAATAAAAAATTTCTGAAATGCAGCATCCAAAAATTATTACTTTTCGGCTCGTGAAATGCCCTCAGGATGATCCAAAAGAATCTGCTCTAAACTTGAAAGCCTTTCCAATTTACTTTCTATTTTTTTCATTTTTTTAATATGTTATTAAATTTGTTGTGCAGCTTCCGTAACAAAAATAATTTCTATTTTTCAATATATCATATCATTAATTTCCATAGTAATAGAGCTTCTTGCAAAAATAACATTTTTGCAAAAAGCTCCTAAAATGGAAATTGTTAAATTATTATGGTATAAAGAATTAGTATTTTACTAACTTAATATATTTTGAGTTTTGCAATTTCCTCAATAGTTAACAATATAAAAAAAAATTCAAATATGATAATTGCATTAATAACACTACTAACAAGAAAGTATCCCCGTTTCACTCCTTCTCCAGCCAGGCCATGGCTACGAGTTTTTCCTTAAAGGACCTGATTTTAAACTTTCTGCCGAAGGTGTACTGGTAAATTCTGCCGAAGGACCGTACATACAGGTTGTCGCCGTATGTGGCTATTTTACAGAAACATTCATTAGCCAGAGGAAACTTCAAAAAGAGCAGTTTAAAGCTCCAGTCGATTGAAAGCAGTTGGCTGTTGTCCAAGAGGCAGCAGACTCTCTTTCCGCTGTGCTGGAACGTGTCTATTATAAAATCAAAGGCCAGGCTGCAGCCCTCCTGAAAGGCGATGCCTCTGGACTCTAATAAAAAAATGTTTTCTTTCAAATGATATATGGCAATCGCGTGCTTTCCGTCCGGCCGGCTGTACTTCCAGACCGCTGATTTATCAGGACGGCCTTTTGGGTATGCGCTTTTTGCTTCCATTATTCTCCTGTTTAATAAATCAATGGTACTCATATGCTATACGCTTCTGATTATGCGCATATCTATATCCTTGATCTGTTTAAGAATTTCAGCTGCCTGGTCGGTTGAATCCATTAATGTGATCTCGTTGTAAAAGCATTTGTGCTCCTTAACATAGCTGGCATGTGCCACCGTACCGAAGAGGATGATCGAAGTCTGCGTATCAGGTTGCAGGAATTCAATTTCAACAGCAGAGCCGGAGGGGATTTTATTTTTTGTTGTAATCGACACCTCTCTGTTGCAGGAATTTTTTATCCAGGCCCTAAGCCATCTTTTATCCTTGCCGATAGAGTAACTGAACCTTAAGGCAGATCGGTTATTTTTAGGCTTCCTTGTCCAAAGCATAATCTATTATAAAGTCTATGCACAATAAACGTTCCTGCAATAAGAGATAAACAGGTATGAACCTGGTATATAAATATACCGGTTATGTTTTTTCTATTTCCTGTAGATAGGTGTGCAAATTGATACTTTTATGAGAAATCCCCATTTTTTTCCTGATGTGCTGACGGTGCTTTTCCACTGTCATGAGCGAAAGAGAAAGCGTGCCGGCAATTTCTTTGTTTGAAAGACCGGTTTTAATCAGGCTGCAGATTTCAAGCTCCCTGGGACTTAACGTCATGTAGTGGTTTTCGATTTTTTGAATTAAAGACGACGAGATGTTTTCCAAATTGTTTTTCATCAATTCCAAATACTTTTTTTCTTTGTTTTCTATTGTATGAGTTTCGCCAAGTCTTGTCACATAGGGAAGCACAAGTCTTTCTATATTGGTTTTTATCCTGTTCTTAATTTCTATTTTTTCCAGCTCAATCTGGGTTAATATCTCTTTGAGCGCGATATTTTTCTGCTCCAGCTGCTGTCTTTGCTCGGCCAACTGTGAAACGTCCCTGCGGATTGATACAACGCGCCAGATATCACCTGTGTGTGTAAACACGGGAAAGATCGTCATTTCCAGTGTTACATTTTTCGTTCTGCTAAATTGATACTTTTTTTTGATTTCATAAAAAGAGGGTTCGTTAATAGACAATATTGACTCCGGAATCTGTACGGTTTTCCCTTTATAGGCTTCTTTAAAATGCTTAGAGAGCTTGCTTTTACGGAATGCATTTTCTTTAAAGATGTTAAATTTCCCGATAAAATTATTCTTATCGGCAATTCCGTATAACTCTAAAAAGGCCTTGTTTGCCATTACGGCCGTGCCTTCTTTGTCCAATACCTCGATCGGATACGGCATCTGCTGTAAAATTTGATAGAGCTGCTCTTCTCTCTCCTTTAATGCGCTTTCATAGTGTTTGCGCTCGGTGATGTTTTCGCAGATACCGGCTCGTTTGGATGTTATTCCTTTCTCATCTTTTATGGGAAAACTGCGGCTGGAAATCCAGCGCACTGCTCCGTCGGGACGTATGATACGGAACTCTTCCTGAAACATTTCATCGCCTTGAAATCTCTTTACGGAATACTCCGATAGAAGCCTCTTTCTGTCTTCCGGGTGCATCAGCTCAAAATTGGCCTGCGGATTATCATAAAAATAACGGGCCGGTTTTCCCCATGTTTTTTCGATAGTCGGGCTTACGTAAATGAACTTATGCTGATCTCTGAGCCAGCAGACTTCATTTAGATTTTCCACCAGTTGTCTGAATCTGCTTTCATTTTCACTGTGGGTTGTTTCACTTGCGGAAAGAGTTTCCAGTTCTTTACGCGTATTCTGTAGTTCCCGGACAAGCTGTTCTTTGCTTTTATCTTTATCATGCACGGATTAATTGTAGTATGCGGATATTAATAATGCAATAAATAAATAATACGGTTCTTTCTCATTGTGATATGATCTATAAAAAATACACATTATTTGCTTTTTTACAAATACTGCATTATGCTTTAAGCAGAGAACTCTTATTCACGCGATTAATAAATCTTATAAAAATAGTAATTAAAATTATACTCGTACCAAAGGGCAATAATGGCGGTACAAAAGGGCAAAGTAAAAAAACGCCCTACAATAGGTTTTCTCATTGATGTATTCTATGATCAATAC
Organism: uncultured Spirochaetaceae bacterium; assembly: GCA_964514135.1. GTDB lineage: Bacteria > Spirochaetota > Spirochaetia > SZUA-6 > RPPD01 > JAFGGG01. The sequence goes on from CAZEPL010000051.1 coordinate 2,995, forward strand.
CAGATGGAAATCTGGTCGGGTGTGTCCGAGGCTTCCGTAAAAGAAGATGTTAATCTTGTCTGCTTTTGCGGCGGTGCCTTTAAAAGCCCTTATGAAAACGACGCACGACCCAAAGTATATAACCTCATTCATAAAAAGGACATCGACGGTTTAATTATTTTATCTTCAACAATCGGCAATTTTATCTCCAAACAGGAGCTTAAGAAATTTTGTGCTACCTTTACCGGAATCCCCACCTTAAGTATCGGCTCGATTATACAGGGAGTACCGGGTATTGTTGTGGACAGCGATCAGAGTATGTTTGAGCTGGTTGCTCACTGTATCCAGGAACATGACTGCCGGCGCATAGCCTTTATCAAAGGGACTGATGCTAATGATGATGCCGCGAGAAGATTCGCTGTGTATAAAAAAACCCTGGCTCATTTCGACATACCCTTTGATCCCCGCTTAGTCGTACCCGGCGATTTTGTTTATGGCTCGGGAAAGCGAGCCGTTTCGATCTTATTTGATGAACGGAAAGTGAAGGTGGATGCCATAATCGGCTCCAATGATCTTACAGCCATAGATGTAATTGAAACTTTGCACTCAAGAGGGATCAGCGTACCGGAGCAGATTAAAGTTGTGGGATTTGATAATATTGAAGAAGGCAAATATATCAAGCCAAAATTGACTACGGTAAGCCAGCCTGTATATTCTCTTGGCTTTAGAGCTGTGATGTTGATGAAGCAGTGGCTTAAAACGGGAGAAATTGCGCAGATTACTCAAGTGCCTACGTACCTTAAAATTAGACAGTCCTGCGGTTGTTTGATTAAAAAGCCGCAGAAGCATTTAATTGAAAAATATAAAGAACTGCAGGAAAAGGAAGACAGTGAGTTTTCCCTTGATGATAATGTATTCGAGAGTATAAAGAGAGAAGTAAGTTCAATAAACATTCAAGACTGTAATAAAAATATTATCTTTGATTATGCCAACACGCTTTATACAATTTTTCATATCGCGATAAAATATAAACGGCCGCAAGTCTTTATAGACAATCTGGAAAATATGGTCTGCGAAAGCAGACAGTACAATTTGAGAATCGATAAATGGAAGCAGGCAGTCCAAAATATTTTCCGGATTCTTTTTGTATCGTTTAAATCAACAGAATATGAAGAAACTCTGAATTGCTTGTATGTGCATTTTACCGAGCTTATGCGGGATATAGAGAAAAGGGAACATGTCAAATTTAACATACTTACCGAACGGATTGCCGCGGAGCTGCACAGGTTCAGCCAGAAGCTGATTATCACCTTCAATCTGGAGAAGCTTAAACCAAAAATAATCGAGGTAATCAGCAAATTGGATATAAAAAAAATATTCATTTGTCATTCGTTATTAATTAACGGAAAAGAACAGAAAGTTGTTCCCATTTTAGCGTATGATGCTCAGACTAAGATAAGTGAAGGTTTTCCTAAAAGTGCTTTCCCTAAAGACAGTTTAATAGAAGAATGTCTTAACCTGGCTGGAAAACGAATTACCTATATCGCAATGCCCCTGTTTATTGAAACAGAACTGCTCGGTTTTGCAGTTTTTGAACCTTCGTTGTTTAAAGGTATTATTTATGAGAATTTAACCGTCCAGTTAAGCAGTGCGTTAAAAAGTGCCTTTATTGTTGAAGAGCTGCAGAAAAACGCTGATGAATTGCATAAATCTCTGCATGAAAAAGAAATACTGCTCCGAGAAGTACATCATAGGGTTAAAAACAATTTACAAATCATTTTAAGTCTGATGAATTTCAAAACAAGCAGCAATAAAGAAAAGCTCCGGCCGGAAGACTATAATGGAATTAAAAGCAGAATTCAGGCAATTGCACTTATCCATGAAGAGCTGTTGGATAAAAGAGATATATCTGTTATCGATTTTAAAAATTATGTTCATTCGCTGGTGGATAGAATGATTCATACTTATTCAAACGGATTGCTCATAAATAAGGATATTGATATTGAAGATATTTTTCTGGATATTCAAACAGCTACTCCATGCGGTCTTGTTATCAACGAAATCTTAACCAATTCAATTAAATATGCTTTTAAGAAAAACAAAAAAAATATCATCACTATAAAGATGAAATACCGTAAGGATAAAAAAACAATCAAGATGTTTATCGGCGACAATGGCATCGGGTTACCTCCCGCTTTCAATCTTCAAAATACAGAGACGGTAGGCCTGCAGTTGATTAAGGTTTTGGTGCAGAATCAACTGCAGGGCAGCATAGAATTAATGAAAAACCCGGGCACATGCTATAAAATACGCTTTGCTCATGTGAAGTAGCACAAAATCATTTTAACAGGTTGTAATTCTGGGTCATGTTAAATTGATTGAGTTTTTTAACAACCTCCTCATCTCCCTCCCGGATAAAGGAGCCGCCGGGTGTGGCCAGACCTTCGTCGTTTAATCCCACAAAGATTGAGATACTCTTACTCTCAGCCTGTAAAATAGTTTTCTTTACACTTTCCAGGGTCGGAGGAAGGTAGTCCCCTTTTTTAAAAGCTGTTTCTAGGGGTGTACCGTAAGCCGCGTATGTGGGATTCAAATGCATGTTTATATCAAGATTGTAGGTTCGCGCGATCTGATCCAGATAATTAATTCCGTTTACCACATCCAGAATAGCGTCTTCCTCGCTCATTCCGGGCACCGGTTTTAACATAAAATAGACTTTCAGCTTGAAATGATATTTTGACATCATCCGGGCCATTTTTTCAAAAATGTTGAGATCCAGACCCTTTTTGAAAAGGTCGTTACGGATTTTATCATCAAAGGCCTCAAAACCCACAGCCAGCTCCAGATCGGTCGGAGTGCTTCCTTCTTTGATGGCCCTGGCCAACACTTCCAATTCATTAATATCCACATATTCCGGGCGTGTTTCCATACTCAATACTGCAATATTCGGACAGTGCATGTTCATCTGCGCTATGAAATAGATAAGAGCAGTAGTTGAAAAGGTGTGCTCATCCATGATTGATCCGTTATTGGAAATGATAATTTTTTTTAGCTCATTTTTCTGTTCCATAGAAAGAACGGAATTAAATATAAAATCAACCTGTTTAATTATATCGTGGTAGCTGATATGATGCTCCGCCATTCTCGACGGCAGATTGCAGCCCAGGCATTGGGCCCAGCGGCAGGCCTGAGTATAAAAAACCGTGAACAGGGTAAGCCCTTCTTTAGGATGCTGAAACCAGTAATCCGCCGGTAATCTGGGATTATGATCATTATTAAATGAGTAAGTCTTATGCGCCTCTTGAGTTCGTTTTTTAATTAAATCACTCGTTTTGTTATTCAATTTTTTTATTCTATGCTCAGTGTTACCGAAGGATTAATCCGGTTTCCCTTTTCCAGTTTTTGAATTGATTTTTCACCCTTTAAGGTAAGCTCTTCAAATTCCAGAATTGTCTCCGCCATTTTAGGCAGTGCTTCTTTTCTGTATTTGGCAATATCTTCCATGGCAATATTAATATCTCGAAACGCTGATTTTAAGGATTCCATCTCCAGCATGCTGGACGAAGCCTGCTTATGAATGGCCGCACCCTGCTGTCTGAGCCTGGCGGCAGTTCCGGCTATAAGATCGGAGGTTGTTTTGTTCACGGCGTCGATCTTTTTAAGCACAATCCGCTGATGTGTTAAGGCCAGAGCAACGGTAACCGCTACCTGCAGGGCATTGACCGTTACATTTATCGCTCGATTAACTCCTCGTATAAGCTCCTTATTATTTCTGATAATAATCTCAATGGCTATCACGCCCTGCTGGCTGACTGCCAGCTGCTGCTGCAGGTCCATAATTCTCTGACGCAGAGGAAAGAGCAGTTCTTCTTCGATAAATCTTTTTTTATCTTCATCCTGAGCATACTCTCTGGCGGCCTTGTACTGCAGTTTGGTATCGATAAGCTGTCCCATCTTTATAACCTTTTCCAATTTCAGTGTGGATACCCTTAAAGCCTTTTGATCTTCCACGAGCATACCGTTATCCCTGTCTAATTGGGACTTGCCGTTTTTTAAGGCGTTTATAATTGCATTGATTACGGTCTGTGATTTTTCAAATTTTGAAAAATATTTCTTTAAAGCTTTACCGATAATCGGAATTTTACCCGCCAGCCGGGAAAACCAGCCCGGTTTACCAAAATCGATTTTATTGGGATCAAGCTCCTCTACCTTCATTTTCAAATCGATCAGGGCATTGGCCACCTCGCCGCCGTCCTCACCCCGTTTTTGCAGCTCATTAATAGGCCCTTGCAGCATCTGGCTTCTGTGGGCCGCTTCTTTCTGTACGTTTTCACCCAGTACTTCCACAGCTACCTTGCTTGATTCCCGTGCGTCGATATCATCCTTTTTAAAACTCAGCAGTTTATCCACAAAAGAAGCTGCTTCCTTTTCCAATTTTCCGTCGACTTCTTTTTTAGCCTGAATCTCCGAGGGATCGACCAAGCCCAATTCATTTTTTAATTCACTTTTATCAGGTAAGGTCATTTGTTGCTGATCGCTCATAACTTAACTCCTTATTTAGTTTATTATCAGAGCTTCTTGCAAAAATAACATTTTTGCAAGAAGCTCCTAAAATGGAAATTGCTAACTTATTATGGTATAAAGAATAAGTATTTTACTAACTTAATATATTTTGAGTTTTGCAATTTCCTCATCAAATACAATTACTGTACCGGCATTGAGTATTTCTTTGTGCGCCTTATCAATTCCTGCAGCTCCTGCCTGGCTGTTTCCATATCCATTGAAGCCCTTCCCAGCTTTGTTTTTGCTTCGGAGATTGCCGCCAGCGAGAGATCGATCTGCGTCATGGCCTCTTCATTCAAGGTTAATAACTCGTTGATCTTTTCCAGCTGCTGCTTTCTAAGCTCCCGGCGTTTGTTAAGGGTCTCAATCTCTCTTTTATCCGCTTCTTCCAATACTTCCAGGCTGTTGAGGCATTCAAATCTCTCGTTTAAATAGTTGAGATCGATGGAGCTCACACTCTCGAGCGTGTTCATTATATCTGTCAGGTTGTCTAAGGTGGAGAGGTAAACCTGTTCTGCCGTACCGAAATACCTGGCGTAGGTGAGCTCTTTCACATCATACTTTTCAGACAGCAGCCTTTTTAAACTGTTGAATTTTTTCTGTATTTTCTCAAACTGCTTGACGGCCTGTTCGGAATAATTCTCCAAACCCTTTATTGATTTGTATTGTGCCAGATCGCGCTTTAAATTGATGAGAATTTTCTGCTGCTGTATTTCCATCTGTTTATTTATGTGATTCAAATATTTAGCGGCGAAGTGTTCTTTTCTTAAGAACAGGTTAACAAAGAAACTGCCTATGCCGAGCACGACAGCGCCCAGGGTCGTATACAATAAAACGGGAATCCCGAAGATCATGATATTGGCAAACAAAAAAATACCTGCCAGAGCCGTTATATATGTAGAGACCGGGTTTTGGAAGATATCACCAAGCACGGCTTTATTAACCGATTTTTGAGAAAAATCTATGGTGTTTAACTTTTTTTTCTTCTCCATGGCTGTTATTACCGTATTAGAAATTCTCAGTCACCAATAAAATCTCGACCCGTTTTAATCTGTCGTTATAGGCTCTGCTCGATTCGTCGTTCTTGCGTGCTAACGGTTGCTCTCCGCCCACTCCCACGGCATGGATTCTATTTTTATCTACATTGTACCTTGTAATAATATAATTGGCAACAGTGCGAGCCCTGGCTTTAGATAAAATCAGATTCTGCTCTTTATCTCCCCTTAATCCGGAGTGGCCTATGACCAATATTCTGAAGTTTGGATAATGTTTTATATTTTCTACGATAATATCTACTTGTAGTTCCCCTTGTGTGTTCAACTCCGCGGTACCGCTCATAAAGGTAATAGGCCGTACTTTTAAGGTTCCGATCTGCCCCAGCTGCTGCCATTCCCCGTCGGAAAGAGGTGTAAATTCTTTTTGCAGTGAGTTTGCATATTGGATATCGGAATCACCGGTATCAGTGATATCCGCTGTGTAAAGCTGCTTGATGAACTGCGAGTTAATGATTGTTGCCGCGTTGCTCTTTGGCAGGGGATTGTCTGTAAAATCCCCGTTCTCAATTAAAATCTCGACCGTGGACTCTATGGTCTGAACCAGTTCTTCTTCCTGATAAGTGCTGTCTGCAAGCAGACCAAACCATTTTGCATTGCCCGGCAGGTTTATCCACTCAACACCTTTAAGCATAGCATCGACATTTTCGCCGGAACTTTTTGTTTCTTTAATGATATCGGCTCTAAGCTTAGCTTTGTCATCGCTGTAGATTATCATTGTCTTAAAATAGTTAGCTAAGAGCGTGGTAACAATTTCGGGATTGTTTTGCGCGTACGCTCTGTTTACAAGCAGGATGTCAACTATGAGCTTCTCCGTATCTTCGGAGCCCAATAACTTTATTATCCCCTCTTTGGAGAGTGCCTCGGTTACATGAGGTTCCCAGATTACAGCCACATCGGCTTCTCTGGCCATCAATTTTTTATAGGCATCTTCTGCGCCATTGGTTTCGATTCTCCAGCTTCCGCTTTTATCCAGGAGCGAGGAGATATTAAAATGAACGCCAATCGATTTTAACAGGTACTCGCTTGGTGAATCGGGGGTAAAGGCTATTTTATAATCCGTGCCGTTTTTTAATTGTTCCAGCGCGCCAATTTCTGATTCCCAGGCAACAATGGCATCCCCTCCTTTGGATTCATCGATAAGGGCGATTATGGTGGCAGGGAATCCTTCAACTGCCGCATTTATCAAATAGGAATCCACGGTTGCAACTGCAATATCTATTTCACCGCTGCGCAGACACTTCATCCTCTGAGCATAATTGGCATCATCGTCAATAATCTTAACATTATATTTAGCTTCACGCATTAATCTTTTAAAAACCGGGGAGCGCAAGAAATAATAACCGATCCAACTGTCGAGGGCTATTCTTACTGTTCCTTTTATATCTTTGGCATCACTGGTTTGCCGTGTTCTTGACTCCTCCAAACTGGGACTTAAGAGCTTAAATACGGTTATCCCTGCAATAGAGACTAAAATTATCATTATTAGTACTATTGTATGTGTTTTCATTACACCATAATCCTGTTATTGATTAAAATCCGTAATAACAAAACTTTCGGATTCGGCCAGAACTTCCTCCAGTCCCTGGCTTAACTCCTCCAAGTTTTTAGCGGATTTGTAGTATATTTTGCCGGGTTGATTTAAGGAATGATCTTCTCCGATCTGAAATCCGATGGTGTGGATAACCACGGGGCTATGTGCAAGAATAAGGTTTACGATTCTGTCGGGCTCATGCCCCGGACTTGCTTCACCATCGGTCACCACAACGATATTGTATTCACCGTATCCCAGCTGCTGCTGTGCCTGACTTTTAAGTTTAGTATATGCCAGCTCCAAGGCTTCCTTAAGCGGTGTGTTGCCCGCCGCTTTAGTTTTCTGAACTTGATTTGTAAACTCATATCTGTCATCACCCAGCGGAACTCTTTCAGACAATCCGCTGCCGTCAAAAATAGCAAGGCCGAGGTTGGCAGTTTCGGGAACATAGGCCATGAACTCAATCAAAGCCTTTTTAGCGATAGCCATTTTATTATCATCCTGCATGCTCCCGGAACCGTCTAGGATAATATAATAATTTCTTTTTGTAAGATTTTCTTCCAGCTTAGGACTGCTTTCGTCTTTGTCTTGACTCTCAAACCACAGTCCTTGCTCTGTGGCGGGACTGTATACATCTTGGTACTCTTCGGATTCCTCCTCGTCCAGTATTGCAGGTACGATGAAAATAAAGAATGATACCGATAACATAATAGCGATCCCTATCACAAAATTGGCTGCCTTTTTCTGTGCCATGTAGTTTTCCTCCTTTACAGAACTTGGGCTTTAGAGTTTTTTGAACACACTTTCTTCGGCTTCGATCTGAATTATCTTAAACTCCACACGCATGTTGGAAAGCCATTCCTGATCATTCTGCGGTACGGGAAATAACGGTTTTTCTATGCCATGACCTATAGTGGCAAACTGGCTCTGATCCAGCGTAATACCGTTCAGTTTGGCATAGGAGATCAGCTGATCTCTTACATTGTTGGCGCGGCTTAAGCTTAAGTTTTTTGCCGCCTGCTCGACCTTTTTTAATACGACCTCGAGCTCGCCCTCTTTCTTTTTACGCAGGTAGCCCATGGGATCAGAGTGCCCCTCAATAGTAATAATTGCCCCGCCGTAGGTAGAAGCAAAATCTATTACTTTGTCGAACTGTTCCTTATATAAATCTGCAGAAAATTCGTTCTGATTTGGTTTGAAAAATATTTCGAAAGAAAACAGTTCTCCACTTTCAAGCGTATCCTTTTGCTGGCGTTTAGTAAGTACAGTGGCCACCTCATTTTTTTCAAATTTAGGTAATTCCACATCGTCTGCATACCTTAATCCTGAGCGCAGTTCGCTATAATCCCAGTTTGCCTTGAGAATATCAACTTTACCTTTCATAAGGCCAAGCGCGTTAAAAGAGGTTTGAATTTCGGCCGTAAGCCTTTCAAAACGGCGCAGGTAATTTTGATCGGTAAAAAACTTTATATTGCCTTTAAAACCAGCCAGTTCGGCATCATAATACATGCCTTCCATGTCGGCTGCCGCATCCGGGCTGTCGAGGAGAATTTGAGCTCCCGCGGTAATGAATTTTTTAAAGTTATCACTCTTGGTATTCTTAAACAAATCTCTCACCTCTTCTTCGGCAGCCAGCAGAGCGTGTACGAAGTTTTTTACAGCCTCGGTGTTCTGCTCGTAATAGTCTTTGCGTACGGCATACACATCGCTTATAATTCTGTTGGCTGTTTTTGTGGAAAGAAGTATAACAGCCCCTTTAACAGAATCTTCAGCCCCCGTACCGACCGTGCCGCTTGAAGTCAAGGCCAGGGCATCCGGAATAATCGCAAAGGCGGCGTCCACATTGTCTTTATAGAATTTCGCCATAGGCGTATCCCCTTCCGGGCCCACCAGATCGTTTGTCCAGATAACGTCCACATCACGTATGCTTAGGCCCGCATCGGTTAAAAGTTTCATAAAATAGGCCACATGTGGACCATTGGTTTGAATGGCGATGGTCTTGCCCTTTAAATCCTTAACCGCTTTTATACCAGGTTTTACAATCAGGGCATCACCCCCGGCAGACCAGGAATGCTGAAATACCACAACCAGCTGCAGATTGGGGTACTGTTTGGTACTCTCCGCGGCCAGATTTATCATTCCCATAGTGCCGCGTAAATAGGGGCTTTCACCGCTCATATAATTATTTATTTGCTTTTGGAAATCGTCTTCACGATATAGTTCGATGTTTAATCCGTATTTTTGAAAGAGGGAGCCCTGACTGGTTTTTATAGTACCACCATTGGCGTATACGGCTATCAAATCGGCACCCCAGGTAATAAGCGGTACTTTTATAATACCGGTATCGCTATAACCGCCGGCGTTGACATCAACACCCTGTATAGTATCTCCCTGCTGCTGATCAGCATCATCACAAGCATAAAGACATATCAGAAATACCAAAATATAAAGAAATAGTTTTACCTTCATTTTTTTCTCCTTTATATATAAAAGAGTATGATAACAATTACCGCATTTTTAAGCAATAATAACGATTAAATTATAATTGACATTTATTAATAGAGAAACTACACTTTTGCTAGAAGTAAACATAATATTAAGTATCTTCATTATTAATTAAAGGAGGAATTCTTTTATGAAAAGAATAATCATGAGTCTGCTGATAATTTCACTGTTTTTAGCTGTCGGGTGTCAACAAGAGAAACCGACTTTTAAATTGGCTTGGAGTCATTATACAGGATGGGAGCCGTGGGCATATGCGGAAGATGCAGGTATTATTGATAAATGGGCGGAAAAATACGGCATCAACATAGAAGTACGTTTGATTAATGATTATATCGAATCCATAAATCTCTATACGACAGGTGAGTTCGATGCCTGTACCATGACCAATATGGATGCTCTTACCATTCCTGCGGTAGGTGGTATTGATAATACCGTACTTATCATAGGGGATTTTTCTAACGGTAACGACGGTATTGTGGTTAAAAACGGTAGCTCGGTTACGGACTTAAAGGGCAGGGAAATCAAATTGGTTCAATTATCGGTATCGCATTACCTTCTGGCCAGAGCTTTGGAGATGAACGCATTAAGTGAGAAGGACGTCAGCTTAATTAACACAAGCGATGCTGATATCGGCTCCTTATTTTTAGCGGATACCAGCGAGACCGCTTCTATTGTTACCTGGAATCCTATTTTAATGCAGGTCAGAAATGCGCCGGGTGCGACAGTGGTATTCGATTCTTCCAGCATACCGGGGGAAATTATCGACTTAGCGGTTGTAAAGACAGATGCACCGGAAAGCTTTAAAAAAGCTCTTGTGGGGGCCTGGTTTGAAGTGATGACTCATATGCAGGAAGGCAGTCCCAAATACGATGAAGCAATTGAGTTTATGGCCAACATAGCGGGCGGTACGGTCGATGAGTTTAAGGCACAGCTAAAGACCACCGCTATGTTCTATAAACCAAAGCAGGCCGTTGATTTAGGCAACAGCGCGAAATTAAAAGAAACCATGGAGTATGTGCGCAGCTTTTCTTTTGATCATGGATTGTACGCAGAGGCTGCTTCCAAAGATTACGTGGGAATAATCTTCCCCGACGGATCGGTTGTCGGGGATCAAAACAATGTAAAATTAAGGTTTGATGTGACATACATGCAGCTGGCCGCGGATGGAAAGCTGCAGTAAAGAAATATTGACAGGATTAACAGGATTTTAGAGAATTTAGCACAGCACCTTTAAAAATGTGATGGGCAGACAGGATTATTATATTTTTTAATCCTGTAAATCCGGTTGAAGCAATATCAAATTAACATAGCATGAGGAGATGTAATAATGTTCAAGGGTCCTAAATTTTGGGGAATTCATGCCCGACCCGATTTTAAACTCAATCTTATTCTGGCAATTTTACCTTTTGCTCTTTTGATTATCGTCTATCTCTCGGCATCCGGTTACCGCCTGCAGCAGAATCCCGACGACAAACTGCTTCCTTCTATTAGCAAAATGGCCAATGCGATTAATAAGTACGCCTTTACTCCTAATTCCAAAACCGGTAAATATATCATGCTGGATGATACCATAGCCAGCTTATCGAGGATCGGAATTGGCATATTACTGTCCTCAGTTACAGGTTTAATCATAGGGCTTAATATGGGGATCTTTCGCGGGTTTAGAAGCTTAGGCCTTACTTTTGTAAACTTTATTGCCATTATTCCTCCGCTGGCAATACTGCCCATCCTGTTTATCAGTTTCGGAACAGGTGAAATGGGTAAAATAATGCTGATCTTTATCGGTACCTTCCCCATGATTATCAGGGATGTTTACCTTACCGTAAAAAAGATACCCGAAGAGACGATCACAAAATCACTCACTTTAGGAGCCAGTCAGATAGAAATACCCTGGCGTATTATTTTTCCGCAAATATTACCCAAACTTATCGATTCGGTGAGGTTGTCGCTGGGTGCGGCCTGGGTGTATCTGATCGCATCGGAGGCTATCGCCTCGGAAAACGGATTGGGTTACAGAATTTTTCTGGTGCGGAGATACCTGGCCATGGATGTTATTATTCCTTATGTGGTATGGATCACCTTAATCGGATTTTTGGTCGATTTAAGTTTGATATACACGGTTAAATGGGGGTTTCCCTGGTATCATAGAGAGTAATTTTAAATAGCGTACAGGCGGTATCACAGAGAATCGTGTAAGAGGAGAATTGTTGAAAGAACAATCATTACAGAGAAAAAACATACTTCATCTCAGCAACATCAGGAAGGTTTACGGAGAAAATGTGGTTCTGGAAGATATTGACCTTTCAGTTGCCGCTCATGAGTTCTGTACCATGGTGGGCCCTTCTGGCCACGGTAAATCAACTCTGCTGCGTTTAATTATCGGTCAGGAGCTCCCTACAGAGGGAGAGATATACATCGAACAGAAAAAAGCCATGTTTTCAAATCCGGACAGGGGAGTGGTGTACCAGCAGTACTCACTTTTTCGCCATCTTTCGGTTATGGATAATATTTTACTCGGTATAAAACTGCGGTACGGTTTTTCACATTGGAGAAAAAAGAAAAAAGAATACCTGTCGGAAGTCAGACACTATCTGAAAAAGGTGCATCTGGAAAAGCACGAGCGCAAGTATCCGCATGAGCTGTCCGGCGGCATGCGCCAGCGTGTTGCTATTTTGCAGGCCCTGATTATCAAACCCAAGATTCTGCTTATGGACGAACCCTTCGGTGCCCTGGACCCGGGCACACGCGAGGATATGCAGCTCTATCTGCTGGATCTGTGGAAAGAAACCCAGATGACCATCATTTTTATAACTCATGACCTGGAAGAGGCGGTATTTTTAGGCACGCGCCTGCTCACCGTGTCCCAGTTTTACTTAGACGACCGGAAAGATATCGATTCGTTAAAAAAGGGCTCGCGAATTGTAACCGATCTGGACCTTGCCGAATATATGAAACAGGATATTTCAGCCACAGACGTAAAGTATTCAAAGGTGTTCAGGGAGTTAATTAAACAGATAAGACTGGAAGGTTTTAGTCCGGAATACTTACAGCATGTAAAAGACTTTAACTTAAAGCACGCAGATTCTTTTCAGACTTTGTGATAAATAAACAATTGCTATGGAACATTTACGCCTGCTTTACTGGATAATTTCCTTCTCGATTGGTTTTCCAACCTTGATTATTATTTTTTTAATATATCTTAAGAATAAGAGTCCTGTATTAAAAAGCTACCTTTTTTTTATGTTCTTTTTAAGTATCTTGGTAATCACCAGCGGATTAAAGCGATATATTGATCTCAACTTACCTTTAATTTCTTCCTGGCTTACCTTTTATCTGGATATCATCTCCATAGTAGCAGAAAGCTTTATTTTAATATTTTGCCCCGTATTCGCCCATTCACTTCTTAAAAATCCTCCGCCTAGATGGAGAATATTTCTTTTTATCACATATTCTATAATTCTATTCAGTATAATGATTATAACCTTCTTATTTTTTAATGAAATATTTCCAATTATAAATTCATTTTTTATTATTAGTATTTTTCTTGTTAGTATCTATACTATTGGTATTGTAGCTGTAAATTTCAAACAAATTAAGTCAAAATCAATGCGCTTATATATTGTTTCATTATTGATTATGGGTTTAATTATGATTTCCTTTTTTATTTTTGATTTTATTATAAATTTTAAACAAAAATCCACTCTTGTTTCTAGTAGCTTCAGAGTTGGTGTGGCTATCTATTTGATCTGGAGTCTTTTAACAATGTTCTATGCAATCAAGCATTACTTTGATATACCAAAAGAATTATATCAAAAACTTGATGAATTGGCGGCAAAGTATCAAATATCAAAACGGGAAATAGAAGTTATATCCCTTATAGCAGGGGGATTAAGTAATAAACAAATTGCGAATAAGCTTTTTATCAGTACAGGTACGATAAAAAGACATGTGCATAATATTTTTGAGAAAACATCTATAAAAAGCCGAATAGAACTAATCAATTTATTAGAAATATAAACAATGTATCCAAAGATACATTGTTTTTTCCACTCCCTTGGTGTTACAGATTGTATTAAAGACAAGGAATTGCTATGTTTAATGATCTATATAATATCAATATTGAAGCCAATATATCCAAATGGGATAAACGATCAAGGAATTATGAAAAAGGGGTTTTTGATTATTTTCGTATTATCCAGAAACAGGTGCTGGATTTAATTGATTTTAAATCCGATACAAATTTTCTGGATATTGGCTGTGCTACCGGTTGGGCGGTGGAATACGCTGCGGCAAAGATAAAAGGCAAAGGTAAGAGTATTGGTATTGATATTTCTAAACAGATGATTAAAAAGGCTATAACTCTTTCCCGGTTTAATAATACTTATTATAAAATAGCTGATGCACACAAGCTAGATTTTAAAGATAATTATTTCGATTATATTCTCTGTACCAACTCATTTCATCATTACATTTACCCAGATAGAGTATTAAAAGAAATACACAGAATATTAAAGAGCAATGGTAAATTTTATCTGCTCGATCCCTGTACTGATAGTTTATTTGTCAGGAAAATCAATTCTTGGCTGCAGCAAAAAGAGAAAGCGCATGTAGCTTTCTATTCTACTAAAGAAATATCTATACTATTTAGTAAATCCAATTTATTACATCAAGTAAAAAAAACTAAGTTCAAAATCTTGAAGCTATATATTGGAAAAAAAATAAATCCAAGAGGTGTATATGATGGTGAATGTGAAATCATTAGATAAAATATATGAAATTGGGGAGATTAAGGTACAGGCCTTAAACCAGGTAAATCTAGCCATTAAGAGGGGTGAATTTCTGGCGATTATGGGAGCCTCCGGAAGCGGTAAGAGTACTCTGCTGCATATTATAGGAGGTATAGACCGGGTGACATCGGGGGAGATTTTTATTGATAATGAGAATATCACAAATATGAGTGAGAAAGAGCTTACCATATACCGCCGTTACAAAATGGGTTTTGTTTTTCAAAACTTCAACCTTATATCTACACTAACAGTTGAAGAAAACATATGCTTACCATTGTTATTGGCCGGGAAAAAACTTAACCATGAGAATAAGCAGAGAATAGACGACCTTTTACAATCTACAAATCTAAGTACAAGAAAAAACCATAAACCATTCCAGCTATCAGGGGGAGAACAACAGAGAGCAGCAATTGTTAGAGCCTTTGCCATGAAACCAAAAATAATCTTAATGGATGAACCCACCGGTAATCTGGACAGTCTGAATGGGCAAAAAATCCTCAAGCTTATACAAAATGTACAGCAAAAGCATAAAGCTACTATAGTTTTAATCACCCATGATCCTTTTGTGGCTCAATATGCAGACAGAATTATATTACTCAAAGATGGCAGTGTGGCTGGTTTTATTAATAAAGATAATGATAATACTTTCAATGTCCAGTACATCTACAACAGAATGTTAAAATTATAGAATATTAAGGAAGAGGTAAAATCTAATGTTCTTATTAATCAAATTAGCTATTAAGAATCTGGCCAGTCATCTTGTACCATCTTTTATTACCATACTCGGTATTGCTTTAAGTATTGCCGCCATATTGGCAGTATCGATCGCAGATAATGCCATTCAAAGCTCTATTTTAAAAACTATAGAAGAATTAGGAACAGGTAAAACCGATATCTGGGTGCAATCCTCAACAGAAAATAATCCCACTGCCGGCAGCCGGGATGAGGGTTTTAGTCAAGAATTAATAAACAAGATTAAGCAACATCCTGCTGTATTCTCAGTCCATCCCATGTTAAAAATAAAAAGCACAGCAAGTAATAACGATATACAAAAAGAATTTTATCTCTATGGCATTGATTTAGACAGTGACATGGATGTAAGGAACCACATTATACAAAAAGGAAATTATCCCCAAAAGAAAAATGAAATAATGATAGGTGAAAATCTGGCTCGGGATCTAAAACTCGATGTTAAATCAACTATTTATATAAAGACTAAAAATAGTATAGTCCCGCTTACAGTCTCAGGTCTATTAAAAGCGGATAAAGGTTCGGGACTTCTTCATTATAATAGGGTAGGTTTTACTGATTTAAGTATAGTGCAGCATAATTTTGATTATATGCATAAAATAAGTGCTTTAAATATTGTGCTTAAACAGAATTTCAATATATTAGAAGCGGCAAGCCAGATTGAATCCCTCTTACCTTTTAATGTTATTGTATATACAGACCAACTTGCAATTTCTGCAGAAAATGACCAGACAAAGCAGCTCCGTGTATCCTCCTTTGTTTTTTCTTTTATCTCAATATTTCTGGCTATATTTATTATATATAACACCCTGTCTACCAGGGTTGAGCAGAGTAAAAAGGAGATTGCATTACTACGTCTAATTGGCATGACAAATAACGAAGTGGTTATCTACTTTATTATGCAGGCTGCCTGCTATGCAATTATGGCCTGTATATTAGGTTTGGGTTTGGGGCTAGTCATGGGTTCGGGATTGCTTTATATGGTAAGTTTGTTAGTAAGATTCCAGACAACATTTTTTGTCTTACCCCCATTAGGCCATGTGCTTTTTGCCTGTGTTGTCGGTGTAATCACCACTCTGGTAGTGGGTATTATTCCCGCAGCAAGGGCGGCTAAAACCTCACCGTTGGTCCTTTTTAGGGGAGCTCAGTCGGTAAACCAAACCAAGACAAATTTTCAGGCTAAAACATTTGTGGGAATAGTATTCATTATAATAAACATCATTAGTTCATTAATTCCATCAGAAAATAGCATTTTCACCTATATAAAAATAAGCACAATGCTATTCCTGTTTATTGGCATTGTAATGGTTTCTGATTTTTTAATACCACATATCCTGAGGCTTATAAAAACTCTTTTTCAAAAAATATGGGGAGTACCTGGATTAATTGCCATTAATACCCTTACGCAGAAGCTAAAGCGTACAATTGTAACTATAGTAGCTATTACCATAACGGTAGGCATTATTAGTGCATTTATGGGCATGACAGGAAATATTAAAAATACTGTCAGCAGCTGGTTGGACAAGACAGGATGGGCTGATCTGATTATTTTTTCCAATACCGGTGCAGAATTAAATAAGTCGCTTATACCCAAACTTAAAGAATATGAGTTTATACAGGAAACAAATCCCATGCGTTATCTATTTATACCCTATGAGCATAAATCTTTATCTGATAATGGCTTTATGTTTCAAGCCTGTAATATAAAGAACTTTTTTAATTTTTCTGATATGCAAATATTGGAAGGGAATACTGAAAATATCATAACTCACCTGGAGAATAATGCCAGTAGTATTCTGATAAATGAGAATCTGGCTAGAAAGCTAGATTTAAGGCAAGGTGATTTTATCATGTTGAATACCAAGATTGGAGAAATAAAATTTAATATAGCAGGTACAATCAGAGATTATACAGATTTTATTCATCGCATGGGAAAGGTGGCTTATTGCTCAGAAAAAACATTAACACAATTCTGGGAGGTTAAGGGTTATACAATTGTACAGATTCATTTATCAAAAACAATCAGTTTAGACAAGGCTAGTACTATATTATCACGTGATTTAAAAGACGATTATGATCTAAAGATTATCACACATAACAAGGAGAAGGAAGATGTAGGAGCATCGATCGATGCTGTATTTTCTATTTTTTATATTATTAACTGGATATTGTTCATCATCGTTTTTCTGGCCATATTTCAGACAATGCTTATCAATACTTTATTCCAAATATATGAATTTGTTGTTCTAAGAGTATTAGGTGGGTTTAACTGGCAGATAAAGAGGATAATATTAGGCCAGGCTCTGATATTAAGTGCAGTAGGAGGTATACTAGCTGTTTTTTGTGGAGCATGGCTTTCCTGCCAGTTTACTCAAGGTGCCGCTACAGCTATGGGTTATATTGTTTGTTATTTTCCTTTGATAACAATGGCAGCACTATTATTTGTATGCATATTTGTAGCTATTGTAGCTACTCTTTATCCTATACGACTGGCCACAGGATTTTCCATTGCAGAGGTATTACAGACTAATGAATAAAACAATATTCTTTTTAATTTTAGTACTGTTAATATCGTTTACCATTTTTTGTGATGAAGAAGAAGATAAATCTGTGTTTTCTCTTTACCCAATCCCCCGGTTTTGGGGAGTAGATCTGGAATTCTCTTATTATGGGATTAAACTTATCTCTCCGATGCTGACAAAATTTGATATTATGTTGGGTTCTGCATATGAAGCTGCAAATTATTATAGAAATATAGATAACTCTTATTATATTCCACTATCTGTTGATGATCTTTCAGAGTATTATAAATGGAATATCAATTGGGCAATTGGTATTCGTCAGGGTTTACTTTTTAATCACCATAAAAACGACAATCTCTTGGAAGCATATCTTCTTTTAAGGGGTATCTATGATATAAATCTTGAAGATAATTCTCCAAATTCAATAATATTCAACTCAGGTTTAACTGAAGCTGAGGGAATTATTCAGAATACAATAGTAATTGGTATGCTTTTTGATAATATGATCCAAGATGATAACCTATTTTGCAGGGAAGGTTATAGCTGCAACCTGACATTTGAATATGGACCTGAATTTTTGTTTAATAAGATAAAAGGACGTTCTGATTTCTACCGCTTTACCTTTGATATACGGGGTTATTTAACTTTAATTAAAATACCTCGTGCATCAGATAAAACCTATAATGATTTTAACCTCTATATATGTAACAGATTCGTTATAGATTACCTCGGGGGAGATTATATTCCTATTACAGCCCGGCAAAAGTATCGGGGGTAGTGGTGTTACTGTTGAGGAAGCCTTTGGCGGAGCTATGCGTGGAATTGCCGATTTTAGATTTGATAGTTTTTTAAAGATCATCAATAATTTTGACATTCGTATGTACTTTCCGGCATTTTCAGTCTATATTACAAAAATTGTACCCCTCTTAGTCTTATTTTTTGATTCTGGAATATACGATAACCTTGATTATAATTTAGACTTTGAAAATATTGCCCATACTACAGGATTTGGTATAGGAATAAATGAATTCGGTTTTGATTTAATTTTTTATATAGGATACTTTATTAATGAGAATAGGTTATTATTATCCTTTGAATTTGGTATGCATTATTAAATAATCGGAGATTGATCTTCCAGCTCTTTTTCCGAGGGAATGTCTGCCTTCTGAATGGTAGAAAGAATCTCGTCTGTTAAGGGTGTTATTTTCACCAGCCTGTTGGCCTGGTTTTCGATAACCTTTTCAAAAATATTTCTTGCCAACCTGCCGTTGCCGAAGGTTCTGTCCTTTTTGGCATAAAGACTTTTCAGTAATTCCAGCAGTTTGGTACGCGCTTGTTTTGTGAGTTTATAGGCGGCATTTTTACAAAAAATAGCAAATATTTTAATAAGTTCTTCGGGTTTATAATCTTTAAAATAAAAATAACGGCTGAACCTGGATTTTAAACCGGGATTTGATTCGATAAACTGCTTCATCTCGTCGGGATAACCGGCAACGATAACTACCAAACGTTCCCTTTGATCCTCCATGCGTTTTAGAATAGTTTCGATTGCCTCCTGGCCGAAATCATTACCACTGCCGCCTCTTGGTTTAAGGGCATATGCCTCATCGATAAAAAGAATTCCATCCAAAGCCTGTTCCACAACTTCATTTACCTGGATGGCTGTCTGCCCAACATAACCGGCCACGAGTCCGGCCCGGTCGGTTTCTATAATATGGCCCTTTGTTAACAGCCCCATTGCTTTATACACTTTACCAAGCAGGCGCGCTATGGTAGTTTTGCCCGTACCGGGCGGTCCGTAGAAAACAGCGTGCAGAGAGCTTTTTGAAACCGGCAGGCTCCTTTCTTCACGAGCCTTTCTGATTTTTATTAAATTAACCAGTGTACTGATTTCTTTTTTTATGTTTTTCATGCCCACTAGTTCATTGATTTTTTTCAATACCGAATCGAGTGTTTCTTTTTCTTCTTCCGCTGCCGCTTTCAGCTTCTTTTTAGAGAGCTCCTTTTTTAAAGGAGCCTTTTTTTTGACAGGCCCTTTCTCTGATAACGATACTTTGTGCTTTTGAAAGATTATACTGTTTAATTTTTCTTCAATCTCGATTTCCGCTTCGGTTATCCTGCCGTCCGCTTTAATCAGGCACTGAACAAAATTAAAGAACATAGTTCTTATTTTATCATGATGATTGGAGCCGTTTTCTTTGTCGATCTCTCGTAAATAGTCCAGCGAAAGGAACGAGGTGATCTCCTGTTTAACGGTTTCGGGAAAAAAGCGGGCGATTTTAGGCCACATTCTGTTAACAATTTCTACATGGGATAAATCGAAATCATTGATTATCTCGAATATTTTTTCTTTGTCTTTTAAAGCTATCTGCTGGTGTAGGGGGAGCAGACTTAGGGTCATGAAGAATATTTCTTTTTCGCTTAAAAGCTTTTTGGAACGTATTACCAGAAAGGCGAGGGTAAGCAGGTCGTCTACCAGAACTCTACAGAACTCCGTGTTGTTCTTATTAAAGTAGTCCTCAAGGCTCAGGAGGATCTTTCTGGCTTCAAGCATTAAAAAATCGTAGTTGGAGCTGTAGTCGTAAAATACTACCTTTTCCTTTTGCGATTCGATTGCTGCTTTTAGCTTGTCCGTAAAATTTTCCACACACTCCTCATCGTCAAAGGCTTTGAAGCGTATGGAATGATCCTTTAGTTGGATGGTTATCTCCCAATAGCTGTCTGCTTTGGACAGATGAAAGGAAAGCATGTCTTTGAAGGAGATCTCTTCGAACTTCCTTTCCTCATCCTCAAAGGTGAGAAAGAACAGCCTCTTATTGGAAAGGAAGAGAACACCGCCACCTCCGGTTTTTTTATCGATTATAAGCTTTATACCGGAGTAAAGACCTTCCAGCAGATCGTTGATCTTCTCATCGTCCTGAAGTATCTGATGGAGTTCCCGTTTGATTCTGTTTATCTCTTGTTTAGTGAGCATGGTGTATGAATATATTATTACCCGATTATTCCCCGTGCGTCTATTGTTTTTTTATATAGCCGGTTATATATTATATTTGTCTTTTATGTGCTTGATAAAGCGATCGTGTAAATCAAACTCGATCTTTGCCAGGTTTGCGTCTGTTTCGTAAATCGCCGTCTGCATATCCCTGATAATCTGGATTGACCTTTCAAAATACTCAAGGCGATGAGAGTAATGCTTAAACTTGTGTTTTTCCTCAATAAAAGACTCCAGCGGCCTGTGAAAGGTTTTTATCATCTCTTCCAGATGCATATATTGCTTTGTAAAAAAAATATTGAATCTTCTGTCGATGTTTGGTTTGGCTTCGCACTTTATTTTGTAGAGGTTATAAATCTCGTCAGCAGAAAAATGGGGAAAAATAAAGTAGCCGAAATAGGTCTGGCCGAAGGTATCCTCAGGGTGCTGGGAAATATAACCGCGGTTTGACACGAATTCCTTCTCATACTTGACAAAGGGATTCTCGTATTTTTTATCTTCCTCCCTTTCATCAAAATAGAGGGTGCACATATCGTATCCTCTGAATCTGGTAACCAAAATATGGATTAACATAAGCCGCTTCTCCTTAATGGATTAAGCCCTAAATCATAGCAATAAATATTATTCTGATCAAGATTTTTACTGTTTTTTAATAAACTCATTAAAGCGAGTATTTTCCATTTTGTGAGATACATAGTCCCGGATCTCTTTAAAAACATTAAGCAGAGGTTTACATTGTTCGATTGGAGTGGGCTCATAGAAGTATGTACTTACGGAATCCACCGGGGCAAGCGCACCGTCCATAAGACGGATAATTTCTGCTAATGATATATTTTCCGGCGGTTTGGCAAGCTTATATCCGCCGCTTGCTCCTTTCTTACTTTTCACATATCCGCTTTGTTTTAAAACCAAAAGAATTTGTTCAAGAAATTTTTTAGGGAGCTTCTTCCTTTGGGCAATATCTGCTATGCGGCAGAGCCCTTTTCCAAAATTTTCGGATAAATCTATAAGGGCCAGACAGGCATATTCGCATTTGGATGATAGCTTCATTTTTATTTTCTTTGCAGTAAATAATATACTATTCGCTACGCTTGGGAAAGCTGACGCTTTCCCTTGGCTCGAACCCACACAATAATTGCCGGCGGTGGGACTCGAACCCACACGGGGTTGCCCCCACCAGATTTTGAGTCTGGCACGTCTACCAGTTTCATCACGCCGGCTTTTGGTAACTCACAATATTAACGCTTTTTTTTATCTTGTCAAGTTAGATATAAGATGATTATGATAGCACAATGGCTAAAGACAGCGAATTATATTCGCTCTACGAACAATGCGAGCTCTGTCCCCGTGCCTGTGGTGTGAACCGTCTGCAGGGGCAAACCGGGTTTTGCGGACAAAATGGTCAGATAAAACTGGCCTGCGCTTGTTTACACAAAGGGGAGGAGCCGCCCTTATGCAAAAATTCGGGATCGGGCACACTCTTCTTTTCCGGTTGTACTCTTAAATGTGTGAGCTGTCAAAACTATCAGCTCAGCAAAGATGGTATAGGAAGAGAGGTCACTGACAGCGAATTGGCGGATATTATGTGCCGTCTGCAAGCGAGTGGTGCCTGTAATATTAATCTCGTTACCGGTAGTCATTTCATACCCGGTATTATTAGTGCCGTTTGTCTGGCCCGTGACAGAGGGATGAAGCTTTCTGTTATCTGGAATACCTCAGGTTATGAATCTATAGCTATGCTTGAGCTGCTTCATCGCCATGTTGATATCTATCTGGCTGATGTAAAAACACTGGATGAGGTTATTGCCCGCAAGCTCTGCGCCGCACCGGATTATCCTCAACGCGCAGCGGCCGCTCTGCGCCATATGGCCGCGGCCAAGCTGCTGCGGTGGGAAAAGGGCAGGTTTATTCAAGGGGTAATAGTAAGACATTTACTGCTGCCGGAAGCCATAACGGCTGCAGAGCAGGTACTGGCCTGGTATAAAAAAAAGCTGGAGAAAAAGGCTTTGCTTTCTCTTATGACTCAATTTATCCCCGTTACTTCTTATCAAAAAAAAGCTAAAGCCGAGAGCCATAATGCCTGCGCCCTTATGTTAGACCGCAGGCTTACTCACAGTGAATATAAAAAAGCAACGAATCTGCTGGAAAAATATAATATCGAAGAGGGCTTTTTACAGGAGCCCGCAGAAGATGATATCTGGCTGCCGGATTTTACGAGGCTCAATCCTTTTCCTGAGGATTATGCAGAGACAATCTGGCATTATTCAGGAGGATATATAAATACTGACAGGTTATGCTAAGGATGGATGAGTGTTCCCGTATATGGTTTTGCATTAAGTATATTTTTTAGATTTTCATCGTCTCTCCCTGCAGCAAAGATTACCTTTAAGCCGATACGTGCCGCATGAGCTGTGGCTACCGGATCAAAAGGCAGATTTTTCCCCGGCTCCCACTTTTCTCCCACAAGCTCTTTAAACTTGTCCCACGTTATATCCTTGATCGGCATAGCCTGTGGGTTTTGTTTCGGATCATCGCTGTATACCTGGTCGATATTGGAGAGGTTGATAACAGAATCTGCCTGGAATCTCTCAGCAAGAAGTACGGCATCGTAATCCGTGGAGAAGCCCGGTTTCCAGCCGGAAGCCACCAAAATCTGTTTATTTATAGAGAAGGCTTGAGTCGGGTCAGTGACAACGTCATCATCACAGAAATCCTGAAATATATAACGGATAAGTGTTGCATTGAGTTTGGTGGCTGCGATCCCAATCCAATCGAGGGCCAGGTTATCCGAACAGGCGTTAACCTGTCTGTAGGCATTTTGATAGTTACGGGCCGGAGCGCCGCCGCCGCACACAATAATCAGTTTATGCTGTGTATTTGTACGGAGGTACTGTTCTATTATAGAATAGAATTTATGCAAAAACTGTATATCAACTGCTTGGGGGGAAATAATCGATCCGCCTAATGAGATGACCTGCATGGAACCCATAGTATTGTTCTGGATAGTATTGGTTTTTTATTAAAATATCAAGCTAAAGGAAGTATTTAATATATTTTTTTTGTTTCGACCATATAGCGGATGTTATCACCGGAAGAATCAAGCATATGTTTCTCCATTATAAACACTAATGATTTACTGTCCGGTGCCAGCAGGATGTATTTTATATAATACGCCTTTACGCCTTTACGCAAATAATCGGGTCTGCCGATTGTATAATTTGCTTTTGTGCCATTCTTGAAGGTAACTGTTATCTTAATGTGAAAACCAGCAGATACATTTTTACCCGTACCTGAGGTCGTTTGGATAAGAGAAATTTCATAATGAGCACCTGTATTGAAATCACGAAATTCCAGGGATGATTTGGGCGGTACACCGTTAAGAAGCACATATACAAATCTGCCTGAAGAAAGATGACTGATATTATATTTTTTAATTTGCGGATAATTACTTTCAAGCAGATAGTAGATACCGCCCACTCCATCGTTACCGGGTTCGAGCGGTACATCGAAGTCTTTTTTCACTATCCCGCTGGGTACAAAGGAGTTTTTGGCTACATCTACAATATAAACTTCAGCATAGGAGTTGGTCGTATCGGCATGCAGACCATACTGCCCGAACATGAAGTATTGCGAATCTTCCGAGAATCCCAGGTTTAAAAAGGTGGCTATATCTCCCGCTGATAGTGTAAAAGAAATGAGTAATAATATGAATGTATAACAAGCCTTTTTGATCATAGTTAACCCTATATAGAGAATATCGTATATCTTCTTATAATCCTTAAAGGATTTTATTAAGGAAAATGCATAACTTTTTAACAAAATTCTGATAAAAATAAGGGATTCTCCCTTTTTTCTTTTTTAAAATTAGTTTATTAATTGGCTATGGCTTTGGGCATGCGCAATTCGTTTTTACAGGCTTTCTTTTACGTTGCTATGGGCTTTTCTTTATTCTTCATAGTAATTGTCTTTTTATTATTTACCAGGCAACCGCTTTTTGAAATGAGTAAAAATGCCCAAGCCCACCTATTCTGGTTTATTTATGAACATAATGCTCCGGTCTCGCTATGGGATGAATTGAGTATAGTAATAATTTATCTCATAAGCTTTATTACATTTTTCAGGTTCAAGCTTCTCTTCAAAAAAACCGGTTCTTCCGAGTTATTTTTTTTAAATATCTTTATTTTTTCACTATTGTTCGAGGTGTTTAAATGCGGAAGTTTTTTTGTAGCATATTTTAATTGGCCCGATGCAATAAATATATTTTTTATAAGAACTGTATATTTCGGAAGATTTTTAGGCCTTTTTGCTATTTTCTTTTCCAGTCTTTATGCCTTCCAGCTTGATTACCAGAAATACAACATCTTGATAGGGATAATTGCTCTGGTTTCATTTGCCCTTGCCATATCGGTATCGTTCGAGACAGATACTCTGCTTAGTAACGGCCTTTTTCGACTCGGAGATGAACAAGGGCTGTTCATTATGATGAGTGCCTTAAAGCTGTTTTCAATAATTACTTTTGTTGTTGCCGCTTTGAAGCGGGATGTAGTTATGTTGATACCGGCGGTCAGCTTTTTATTGATCGGCCGGGAGTTACTGCTCTTTGCGCCGGGATTAATTTTTCTGGTACTTGGCAGCGTATTATTATTAAGCGGAATAATACTTGCCAATATAAAAATTAAGGCCCTTTATTATTGGGTTTAAAAGAAGATTATATTATACCAATAAGAAGAGAAGTAAAAAATCCAACACCTATGGGTATAATAAGGTTGTCGAAATCGCCTGTAGGCAGTGCTTCTAAAGCAGTGGCAACTAACGCAACACAAAAAGCCTTCCAAAACGATCCGAGGATACGCCAGGTAATTAAAAATACTGAAACAAAACAGGCAAAACTGCCGGCAAAGGTTTTACCGCGGGTAAACGGAATTTTAATGCCGCGGACGATTTTACCGATCAGGCTGGCAAAACCGTCACCAAAAGCTAAGGCATAAATAGCAATACGAGCAGCCGGCTCAGGATAGATAAGCAAGGCAAGTATAGCGCCCAAAGCAAGTGTAACAGGGCCGAGAACAAACCTTCCCACATCTCGATTTCGTGAAGCCACTACTGTTATATTGGATATGAAAAATACGGTAATTCCTTGCAGCCGCAGTCTTTCCACTATAATATAGAAGAGAGTACCGGTTGTGAGCAGCATGAGCGTAAAATCTTTGCTTATGGTTACCAGAAGTGGTACCAGTGCGATGAGAAAATGCAGCAGTTTTCTTACTAATTCACCTTTGATTTGCCGAACTTGTGCTGCTTCTTTTTTTCGTGTTACTATTGCCGTAATAAACTTATCCATATGTGTGTATTAATATGCAAGGAACATGCCAAAATTAGTGATATTTGAGATATTATAATTCTATTCTTTATAAGGAATTATATTGCCCCAATTATTGCCATATAAAATGATCGGTACAATGTATTAAATTTAATACACTTTCTTTCAAAAATATATATACTGCTCATTTGTGTAGTCTTTAAAGAATTTTCCCTGATTTTCACAAAAAAAAGGCAGGTCCTTCTATTTATATAATATATCATATTTATCAAAAAAAATCAATTTTCTTTATAAATTATACTGAAATAGCAAGAGAGAAGGTACCCCCTTTAATAAATATCCAAATCTGAATAGA
>CAZEPL010000052.1:0-24371 GCA_964514135.1 uncultured Spirochaetaceae bacterium
TTCGATTGTCTTTCCCATCATGAGCTTGGGCAGGCGGCAGCATATCTGAAAAACAATAAAATCGGCGGTAATATAGAGTTTTTTTATGCCTTTGCCTGCCTGATGGGCGGGATTGAGTTGGCTTACGAAGTTCGCGACAGCGCCAACTATCTGCTCTTTTCCGAAGAGACATTTCCGGCAGATTACTGGTCATACGAAGCCCTGCAATCCATTATTAATAACCCGGACATAAGCGGAGGCGACGTGGGCAAAGCCTTCTGTGATTCTGCGGATGCCTATTTTTCAGCTCCGGCTGTTGAAAGAGAATTCACTTTATCCGTCATAGATCTGTCCCAAGTAGAAGATCTGGCCCAGGAACTTGATGTATATGCAAATC
Source organism: uncultured Spirochaetaceae bacterium (assembly GCA_964514135.1). GTDB lineage: Bacteria > Spirochaetota > Spirochaetia > SZUA-6 > RPPD01 > JAFGGG01. The sequence continues at coordinate 377 of CAZEPL010000052.1, forward strand.
TGGCCATTACGGACATCAATACAAACAACAATGCTTCAACGTACAACACTGCTACAGATAACAGCCTGACTTTTACCACTTTGGCAGACGACTATTACTATGCGGACCTCGACGACTATCTGAATAATATCTCGGCAAGCGCCGCAAGCGCCGATGTCAAAGACCAGGCTGCCATTGTCAGCCAAGCACTGACAGATTGCGTTTACTATAAGACGCACTATAATTTTGCTTCGGCTTCAGGCATGACGATTTATCATAATATCTGGGGTTCAGCATGGTATTATACTACAGATCTCTACCGCTCATTATTTACCTTTGGAGCCGATAATAATTGGGCAGATTACATTGCATTAATGAACTCTAAAAATGGCAGTGAAATAAAACCGGACGCTTATGAACCTGATAATAGTCAATCCCAGGCACGCTCCATGCAGATAAATGGCAGCAAACAGCGCCATACATTCCATAACACCGACGATTTTGATTTAATGAGTGTGGTCCTGCAGGCCGGTACCAGTTATAAAATTGAGACTTATCCTGTTTCAGGTCAAACACAATGTGATACAATAATAGCAATCTTGGATGCCAATCTTAACGTGTTACTGGATGATGACGATTCGGGCACGAATTATTACTCAAGAATAACCTGTACCTGTAATGTTTCAGGAACATATTATGTTTATGTGGAAGGTCTGGAATGGGGAGCATATGGAACGGGAGTATATGACATTGATATAAGAAATAGTGGTTTTAACCTGTCGAATACGGAAAACATGGATCTGGATAGTATTAAGAAGGATGTAAATGTTGAAAAACAAATGCAAGATCTTAAGAATAGATTAGAACAGTTGAAAAAATGACATTCAGCTGGTGTTGTCCGCGATATCGGTAAGATTTGCGGCGACACCAGCTTTTTAATCAGTTAAACGGAAAGGAATTTATAATACTAAAATCGTTTATATGGATAGCAATAATATTTATGTTTAGTGTGATTGCCGCATGCGAATCTGATGGCGAACCCCTGAATAATGCATCAGGTGAAAAACAAGGAATATACACCTTTACAGGCGAATTACAAAAAAAAGTGGAATACCCGAAAACATTAAGTGAATACAGCTATTTTATTTTAAAAACAGACGGCGGCGGCTCTGATGCCGCTCATCCTCTGATCCTGTTTAACAAGGACAAACTTTCCATGGGATTTGAAAATTACACTGATAAGAGAGTTGAGGTCAGCGGTAATTTAATCTTGGGTTATCTAGGCTGGCGTAAAATATTAAAAAAAGGACTACTTGTTAAAGAAATAATAATAGTGGAATAAGTATTTATTTGCCCAAACGCTTATTTTATTCCGGGAACACATTTTCAAAAATCAACATTCCTATTGTGTCCCGGACATAATATTTACCATTTTTTTAATTTTATGGAATATTTATTTTAGCCGTTTCATCGAATATTAAACCGTCAAGATCAAAACATAAAATGATACCTGAAGTACGAAAAATACATGAATTATTTATTGTTCTTGAGAGACATTTGCGCTGTCTTTTTAAGAAACGGCTGGATTAATACCCCAGCCTCTGGGCATTTTCAAGAGCCTGTAATTTAAACGGTCCCGTATAACCTACCTTAATAAAGATATCATAGGCTTTTCTGTAATAAGGGCCGGCCAAACTCTTTTTACCTTTTGCTTCAGCTATCAGGCCCAGATCGAGAAAAAGTATGCCGTAATACTGATCCACAATATTAAGCTCTTCGTAAAGTGTTTTTGCTTTCAGATAATATTTTTCCGCATCGTTAAGCTGTTTATTGTTCTTTGATTTGATGTACAGATTATGATTAAAGAATCCTGCGTTAAAGATCGCGTCGGCATATTTTCTATGTTTTGTTATTTTCATTTTTTCCATAGTTGAAATTGCGGTTACGCTGTATTCAAGGGCAGTACTCCATTCAGCTTGGGTATAATGTATGGCGATGATGTTTAACAGCACGATTATATTGCTGGAAGTTTCCAAAAGGTTAATGTTTTTTAACATAGTATATGCCTGTAAGTAATATTCCAGCGCTTTGTTGTAATCCTTTAACAGATAAAACGCCCAGCCTAAATTATTTAATACACCGGCCATGGCATAGGAAACATGCAGTTCATCTTTTTCCAGATAGTTTTTTGCTTTCTCATAATAATCTAATGCGAGATTCGGTTGTCCTGTGGCACAGTAAATGTTTTCAATTACTTTGTATAAAAGGTGAAACAGCATATTCCCGTGTTCCAGTGTGATTTTCATTAATATTGATTCCGCTTTCCGAGTTAAATTCAAAGCCTTATCATTGTCTGCTTTAGAGCTGTAGTCAGAACTCAGATAAATGAGAATTTCAGCATATAATTTACTTTTGGTTTTTTGTATTTTTTCCAGCAGCGCGAGTGCTTTTTTAAAAAAGGCGCCCTTTTAAAGATAGGATAGCTTATGAAAGGTAAGGGCGCCTTTACCTGAATATATTTTAAATGGGGGTGCCCCGTGGAAATTGTGGGACACCCTGATACCAATATGGAGGTACTTGGTTATTCATATATCTCATAAATCCTGTTATTCATGACAAACTGTATATTTTTTCCCAGAGCGAGTATCTGTGCCGCTTCGCTGTTTTGTTTGAGAAGCTCAAAATACTTCTTGCTGGCAAACTGAATACGTTCAACCGGCAGATCTTGCTTAAGCTGCAGATTGGAATCAATCCAGTTTTCACCTGAATTATAAAAAGCCCTGCCCTGAACGTTTTTAATCTGCGCTTCCATATCCTGATATGTCCCGTCCTGATCTCTAAAATTGAGCCTATTTATACCTTCATTGATGCGCGCAGAATTATCCGCCTTGTTAAGCTGCTGCAGCTCTTCGCTGGCCTGCACGCTGTCGAAACCCGAATTCTCTTTGAGTTTGCCGTACTCTTCACTCATTTTATCTTCAATCTCTACGGATCGTTTAGCGATATTGCCCAATGTCTGGTGTTCGGCATCCAGCTCGTTACGGGCGGTTCTGGCATCCTCGTCTTCCAAAATAAGCAGACTGGTATAAGGGGTAATTATTCCGTGCATTCTGGCCAACATGATAATCTCTTCTTTAAGCTCTTCATTTTCCCCATATAATCTCATCTGGTCCAGAAGCATACCGATGCGTCTGGCAGCCCAGATGGGTGGAATAAAGGAGTTTTCCTCGTTTACTTCGGGGAAGTGTAATGTGTACGTATATTGTTTGGAAGAATTGTTTAGTTTCCCTTTTAGGGTAACGATTACACTGCCGCTGCCGTGGTATCTGCCTAAAAGAGTGAGAGACGATCCTTTAAACAAATCGGGCAGCTCTGAAATCTTAGGATAGGTGTAGGAGATACCCAGCGAATGGGGGAAAGATATTTCTATGTCGGTAAGCACAGGTGAGCCTACTTTTTCATAGAAAAGAGCAATCTCCGTTTCGATGTTTTCTTTGGGCGAGATGTAGGTACGATAGGCTCTGGTTACATCGGTTATCTTATCCAATAAATGGGTGTTGATCTCATAGCCCACACCGAAGGTGAAAATACGCATAGAGGAACTGTTGGCCTGTTTGATTTTATCAAGCAGCTTCTGTTCTTCGATTTCTCCGATTGTAGGGCGCCCGTCTGTAATAAAAATTATCATGTGAGGTCGGGTGCCGCCGGAATCAGCGCCGCTCCGGCCTCTCATGGCCAGCTTGAGCGCTTCTTCCATATTGGTTCCGCCTATGGCTTCGAGTTTTTCCACAAAGCTAGCGGCCTGTTCAAGGTTTGTGCTGTTCGCTTGTTTTAAACTGCCCCATAAAGCATAGGCCTCGGTGGAAAAGCGGATAAGCTCAAAACGGTCGTCCGGGTTAAGTTTGGAAAGACAATAATGTAGCGCGCGTTTTGCCTGGGTAAGTTTTTCACCTTTCATACTGCCGGATACATCCAGCACAAAGGTAATATCTTTGGCTATCGGAGAGCTGTAGGCAAAATCAGGACAGATGTCCAGAAAAAAGTATCCGTCTCCGTGGTTTTCCCTATAAGTAAGCAGAGATACTACGATATCATCTTTACTCAGTGTGTAATAGAGCCTGAAGTCCGTATCCGGTTTGCTGTTCTGCTCTTCGTAGCTGGCAATTACATGGGTGCTGCTTTTTCTTACAACCTCAACATCATGGCTGGTGGAGTAAGTGCTCTTTATGGGTTCGCTGCTTTTTATCGTTACCTGGACCCTCACTGAGTCGAGTTCTTTGGCTGAGAACTTTTCAGTATTGAGAGGGTAAAGATAGCTTACAGTACCGCTGTCCTTGCTTAAGATTTCCGTATAAGAGAGTTTCACCCGTTTGCTGGAGCGCGGCTCGATGGGAAACACACGGACTCTGAAAACCGAGAGCTCCTGGTATTCCAGAAGAGCGGGATCGAGTCTCTTTCTGACTATGTCTTCATAGATCTGTCTGGCCTTGTCTGAGTCCAGCAGTTCGGCCCTTACCTCCTCACCATTGATGTACATGCTGAAGCGGTTTATCACTGCGCCCTTAGGGATGGGAAAGATATATTCACCTTCAAGCAGATACTGCGAAGGATTATAAAACTCCTGATCCACCTTGGTAACGGCCGTGCGGCCGCTAATCTCAACATCGACGTGGTGAAAGCGCACTTCCAGAGGAAAGTGGCCTGTTGTAGAGGTAACGGGCAGCGGTGAATCCGGAACAACGATGAAACCATCGGCTGTTGCCGCCACAGGTACCAGCATTAAGCATAATGTTATAAAGAAATTGATTACTGGGGTTTTCATTTCTCACTCCTTCTCCGTTAGAACTCAAAATTTTTATTCTCTGCCTGAGTGCGCAGCGCATCCAGCATGGCGTTTCCCAGGCTGTTGTCTTCTGCGTTATTCTTCATCTGTTCGGCGATATAGGCCCGGCGCTCTTCGTTGAGCCGGCTGATGCGAGTTTTAATATTATCGCGTTTCTGCTGCATGGCAGCTACATATGCTGTGCGTTCTTCTGTGCTCATGTTCTGCATTTCTTCGGGCAGCTCTTCTTTAGAGATTTTTTCGATTTCAACCTCGTCATTGGCTACCGCGTCTAACAGATCCCAGCTTGAGTTTTTATACTGCTCATTGGCCTTGGCCATATTGCGCTGCACAAAAGCTTCTTCACTGGCTCCCGCCGCGTTATCGTCCTGTTCTTCCTGGCGCTCCTTGAGCTTTGTGCCTTCCGCTCCGTAGGGGATATACGTGTCGTTGAGCTCTGTACCCAACTTCACAATCTCGGCGTCCTGCGGTGCCTCTATATAGACGGTAACCAGGTCTTGATCGATATTGGCATAGCTTCCGTCGGCCAAAAGGGCTCCGTCTTTCCAGCCGGTGTTTACGCCCTGGTGTCGTTGAGCTCTGTACCCAACTTCACAATCTCGGCGTCCTGCGGTGCCTCTATATAGACGGTAACCAGGTCTTGATCGATATTGGCATAGCTTCCGTCGGCCAAAAGGGCTCCGTCTTTCCAGCCGGTGTTTACGCCCTGGTCGTGGGGTCCGCAGAAAATGGTGTTGATTATTATACCTTTTGTGATAGCCTGTTTGCAGGATAATTTGTAATCCACGGAGCCTTGAGTGAACTCCTCATTGCCTGCGATAAAGATGACTTTATAGACTTCCGGATCATTACTCCATTTAAGTCCCTGTGAGGCGCGCTCTATAACCGTGCCGCAATGCTCATAACCCCCGTAGGTGGTGAGTTTAAACAGCTCTTCCGATATTTTATCCAGATCGCTTGTCAATGCCACTACCATGCGCACATAGCCCTCACTTTGAGCCAGGTTGTCATTGCCGTACTCATAGAGTGCCACCTGCAGTTCAGGACTCTCGCCGTCTTTTTTGGACAGGGCCAGCTCATTGACTATTTTCCACAGCTGGGTTTTGGCCTGATCGATCAGTCCGTCCATGCTGTTGCTGGTGTCAAGCAGAATGCTTACCTGAATCAGGGCTTTGGCCGCTATAGTCTGTAAAGAAAAAAGAAAAAATATGCTTACCATTAAAATTAAAATAAATAATTTTGATTTCATAATCAGCCTCCTTGGCTTTAATATTGTTTTCGCTATAAATATATACGTATGAAGGGGGTGATATGTAACATGCCTGTAAAAAAATGTAAAAAGTTGTAAAAAATGGATATGTTAAGCTCACTATCCTTTAAAGCCGGATATTATCTTTTAAAACTGATACATGGTACAAAAATTAATATAAAACGGCACCGTGTAGTCATTAAACCGTTCGGTAATGGTGTAGCCGGCTCTGGCATTGAGCGACAATCCCTGGAACAGGGTTAATCCGCCCTGTATGCCTAATTTAAATCTGCCTGCAGGACTTATGTACCAGCCGTCCACAGCATCTGCATATACATTATCTTTATACAAATCGCTGTGGGCAATGTATGCCATAAGGCTTTTATCATATTCAGCTTCCGCGGCGACAAACCAGCCGTCACCGAAGTAGCCTATCAGTATGCTTTCTTTAATGCCAAAGGTTGTTCCTGCATAGATATCATTGTCTGTGCCCATTAAAAAGAGGCCCAGCCTATTGACTATGGATATGATACCTATATCAAAAAGGCGAATTCGGCCGGCGATATTGAGTTCGTAGTGTTTTAAATCCAGTAAAAAGATGGGAAGCGAGATATCTGCGCTGAGCAGCAGGTCGCGCTCCATAAAATCCAGAGGTATGCTTTTGGCCACACCTATGCCTGTGGCAAACATGGGATCAACATCGAAACTTACATAAATTCCGAATGCATCCGAGGATAAATTGTTTGTCACCTCTTCCGCACAGAGAGAAGCAGTTACTGTTCCTAGTAACAATAATGTTAGTATGATAATTCTTTTCATATAATACTCCTTATTATGGTAAAAAATTTCTAATTTCAGTCATAATTTCATTTGATGCCACCCAGACCAGATCGTGTCCGGTGTCGGCTATAGTTACATATGGTTTGTTTATTGTATGAGAAAAATAACTTGCCATAACATGCTGCATGTACTCATCGGTCATAACCTGATTTAAACTTCCCCTTATAAAGAGGACCGGACCTGCAAAGATTTCTATTCCATCTGTAAAGTCCCAATCTGTTTCTGAACCCGATATACCTTCGCTCTTTAAGGTTGCTTTGGCAACCTTTCCCAAGCGCCAGTAAGGCATTCTGTCTGTAGTACTGAGATTATATTCCGGTCCAAAGTTATAGGCCCCCTGTATCTCCCTGTAATCCAAGCGCGCATGCGTGTCCGGTGAGATGAAATCCTCACTCCACACCCAGTCATTTATCCACTCTTCCGATAAGGGCGGGGAATAGAGATCTGCGAAATATGTATCATAGTCTTCGTCGGTTAAGGGGCCCGGTTCAATCAATATCAACCTGCCGACTTTACCGGGATAACGTGAGGTATACATTGCTGCATACTGGCAACCCCAGGAATGACCGAGTAATATGATGTCATTAGCAACAGCGTTCAATGGATCATAAAAATCTATGATTGCATTGAGATCTGCAATATAGATATCAGTGCTTATTTCGTCCGGATCATGCCGTCTTGACAAGCCCGCGCCCCTCTGATCAAACATAACCAAGTAATAATTATTAGAGAGTCCGGTTAATCTGGTTAAACTACGGTAGTCTATGCCCGGACCTCCGTGCAGAAAGATGATACATGGATTACCGGGAACACCAAAGGTTTCCAAGTGTAGTTTAGTGCCGTTTATTTCCAGATTAGGCAGGGATGAATCTTCATCCACAGTCCTGGGCACGAGATTGCCCGGTTTATCGGGATCTAAAAGCTCACAACTGCCGGTAAAAATAGTAAGGCATACTACTATAATGGCTATAATGATTTTTCTTTTCATTTTTTTATCTCCGTTTCTATAAAAATGCAACAAGAACAACGTTCTCTTTGCTTGTGAAACAAAAATAAATAGGGAAAATGTCTCCATCTTTGGATTGAAAAAGTACTGAATTTGAATACTTTTTAGAAAAAGCGGCCGGAAAAATACTGTTTCTTTAAAAAAATATAAAACTTGACGTATCCTATAGGCTGTTTTATGATGTACCAGGTAAAACGTAGAATTAATGGAACACTTGATAATTTTTTATAGCTTTTTTGTGCTCTTGACCGGAATGGTTTCTTTGGCATTCAGCATCAACGCGATGATAATATCCAAAGAAAGAGTATTAAAATTATATCTGCTCTTTTTTATTATATTTTCGCTTACCATCTTCACCCGGCTTTTAAGCAACTACATCTATTCCAACATCATGGACACGCCCTTTGTCCTGAAAGCCGTATTAGCCGGTACTCAATTAGGTCTGGGCATGCTTAACATACTCTGCGGCATAATTTTCATTAATGAGTTGTTTTCCGTGGTTCGCAGGAAATACGTAAATATACTCGCGACCATACTATTTGTAAGCGCGATTATTGTTTTTCTCACCCCGCTGGCTTCAAGGCTAGATTATCTGAATGAAAAAATTGAATTACTTTCCGGTAAATATTATGGTTTCGCAGTTTATTTTATCGGATTTACTTATGCGGTACTAGTCTCCCTCTTTAAATTGAAAAGTATCGGACATAAGAAAGAGAAGATATTTGCCATTGCCATGGTTTGTTTTTTGTTAATAGGTTACTCTGAGATGATCTTTAAGCAAACAGGCAGCTTTTTTATTAAAGAAGTCGACCAGTCCCTCTCGTTTTATTATTCCACTATCCCCTATTTTCTGTGGAGTATATTTTCTCTCTATTATTTTAGGAAGTATTATGGATTACATGCGTTTATCAGGAATGATATTGTTCTCTCTGCTCGTTTTATAGGGCAGTTTGCCATTACCAAACGGGAGCAGGAAATAATTCTGTTGCTCGCTCATGGTTTAAGCAATCAAGCTATTGGAGAGAAGCTTTTTATCTCCGTAGCTACTGTAAAAAGTCATGTGCATAATATATTAGAAAAAACAAAGGCCAAGAGCAGAATGAGGCTCTTATATTTGGTAAGGAATATAAAATAAATATTATCAGGTTAATGCCTGCTAAGCGCTCTCTCATACTTAAGTTGGGCGGATTTCTGTTACTCTTATCCTACAATGACGTATATAATAGAAATTATTTCAATAATGAGATGAGGATTTTATTATGAAGCTTAAGGGCTATTGCATCATAGGCGTCTGCCTGATCTGTACATTTTTTATCATCACGTGTACTACGGAGGGCTCTCTTTTAGCGGAGAGCTCGAATGCCGGACCACTATCACAGGCTGAAAGATTATTTAAGCAGGAAAAATATCAAGAAGCATTACAGCTTTATGAGAAGATTTGTGATTCGGCAAACAGTGAAGAGATTAAATACAAGGCGCTTTATAGACAAGTTGAATGCCTAAGCTTTCTTTTCCGTTACGGTGAAGCAGCTGAAAAGCTTATACATTGTGAGCTGCCGGAGGATAACAGGCTTAAAGCCTGGCTGCTCATACTCAAAGCAGAAATCCTGCAGTGTTTTTTACAGCAGTACGGTTATTCTCTGCGTTTCGATGTGATAGAAGGAGCAGGGGATGTCTTCAAATTAACCCGGCCTGAAATAAATGCTGAAATAATGGCTGCATATCTCACCATATGGCGGGATCGCGAGATATTACTGGACATGAGCTTGCGGGATCAGAAATTCTTTATTGAATTGGAGAATTTAAATTTTAACAGACATCCCACGCTCTGTGATTTTTTTATTCTCAGTTTTTCACAATACCTGTTAGCACAGGAAGATAAAACGACTTCCTTAACAGCAATAGAAAATATTATCAACTCTCAGTATGATCATGAAGTAGATTTTTCGGATTCACCCTTGCTCTTGGCTGCGACATTGCGCCAGTGGCTGAGCAATGAGCACGGCGCGCGGTTTTCAGAAGCTAAAGAATACTGGCAGATTCAGCGCCTGATTGTGCCATTCCTGAACTTTCCGTATAGATATCAAGATCAGTATAAACGGCTTAGAGAGCAGGAACAGGGGATTTTACTGGCCTGGATGCAGCGCTTTGCCACAAAGGAAGGAAAAGCCCAAGCCGGGTATTTACATGCGGAGATTCTCAACGAGCAGGGCAGCTATGCAGAGGCGGTAGATCTCTGTTTACAATTGGAGCAGCAGTACCCGCAGACGGAAGGTGCTTCTCAGAGCAGATCGCTGCGCTTAAAAATCCAGCTGCCTTATCTTTATCTGGAAGCAAAAAATATGCTGCCTGCTCAGCTAAAAACAATCACTTTGCATACTAGAAATTTGAAAGAGGTGTATTTTAGAATTTACAAACCCGATCTTGACAGTTTGGTATCGGATTATAAAAGCGGAGTTGACTGGTCACGGCTTATCCAATATCCGGACGAGAACTGGCTGCAAAGACAGTTCCTTAATAATCAGACACCTCTAAAAGAATGGCGCCGGCCGCTTGATTATAAAGAACCTTATAAACCGGAAAAAACACAGGTGAAGCTGCCTGATATTGCTAAGGGAGTCTATGTGCTCGTTGTTTCCAATGATAAAGATTTTATAGAGGGCAGTGCACTCATTTATGCCTGTGTCATCAATATAACGGATCTGATGCTTGTGGGCAGCCTGGGGCGAACCACCGATACTTTGGCAGTATATAATGAATATTTACATAATAACGGCCCGGAAGCATATGAGGATCAGCTGGCGCGCCTTTATACTCTTAATGCGGAAACAGGCGAACCGGTTTCGGGTGCTGATGTGGATATATATTATGCGCTTCACGATAATCAAAACACAACGGGCAGGACTCAATCCTTTAGCGAACATGACGGCAGCGTCACTTTAAAACTCCCTCTGAATTTACGAACCCGCTGTGAATGGGGTTATATATATCCTCTTGTAAAAAAAGATAACGCGTACAGTTATTGGAACACGCATGTTTATTTTTACAGCTCGCTGCCCGTACCGCTGGAGCTCTTTCTTCAAACCGATAGGCCGATTTATAGGCCGGAACAGACCGTACAGGCCAAGGTTGTAGCTGTTAAACGAACCGCTCAGGGTTTTTTTGCGCTTGATGATTCATATACAGTAGAGGTTTATGCCCGTGATGCCAATGGTAAGGTTTTCTTTGAAAAATCTCTGACACTTAACCGGTACGGCAGCAGCAGTTTTACTTTTACTATTCCCAAAGGTCATCTGCTGGGCCGCTATTCACTGGAGGCGCATTGTCATAAAGATAGGCTCTGGGGTTCCCGTGCTATCAATTTTAATGTGGAAGAATACAAACGCCCGGAGTTTGAGATCAATCTGGATCAGAGCCGGGAAGAATGGATCTATAACAAGCAAGCTGTGATTTCAGGAAACGTATGTTACTACTTCGGAGGCGCTGTAACTGACGCCTACGTAAGCTACCGGATTAAGCGTAAATCGTATCTTCCCTGGTATTACCGCTATTGGTATGCTGAATATATTAATGATGCGGAAACCGAGGTGGCCTGGGGCCGGCTTAAAACCGATGAAGATGGTAATTTCAAATTCACCTTCATACCGACCAAAGATGAAAATAGTTTTTTAGCTTACCTTCAGGGCAAAGTACCCGATATTTCCAGTTTCAGTATTCAGGTAGAGGCTCGTGATGCCGGGGGCAGGACTATTGCCACGACAGCCGTCTATAAGACAAGCGACTGTGGGTTCTATCTGAATCTGCAGCCGGAAAAGGGCTTTTTTAATGATAATGAAGAAATAGTTGTCACGGCTATAAAACAGACTGTTAATGATATACCTGCTTCGGGAACAGGTATATATAAACTCTACCGATTAAAAGATACAGCGGCAAAAACCTATAGCGAGTTGGGGAAAAATTATCATGCATCAAACGGTGTTTTTAGCGGGGTGGAGCCGCTGGAAGTTCAGTTGGCCGAGGTGCCGGATACGGCTCTTGCCGCACAGGGAGCTATTACCTTTAATGCTTCCGGACAAGCTCTGGTCAAAATCTCCGCTCTTTCCGCAGGCACGTATCGCCTGTGTCTGTATTCAGGAGAAAAAGCTAACCAGATAGTACAGGAGATGATAATCGCTGTTATTCCGTTTTCTCAGAAGAATATTTCCCTCAAGGCCACTTCGGTAATGCTCAGTGAAAAAAAGGAATATCAAGTCGGGGAAGAGGCAAGGTTTGTGTTGGGCTCAGATTGTACACAGGGTCATTATTTTATTGAAATATATAAAGGAGAATTCTTACTTAAACGGGATTATTTTAAAGCAGATCCCGGTGTGGCCGTGTATAAACTGCCAGTAGAGCAGAATATGAAGGGCGGATTCACACTGCGCTGGTTTTCGGTCACGGATATGGAAGTGTATCACGGAAGGGCCTTTATTCCTGTTTCTGAAAAAGATAAAAAGCTTCAGGTTTCTTTAAGTTCCTTTACCCAGGAACTTAAACCCGGAGAACAAGCGGCCTGGGAGGTGGAAGTAAAGGATTATCACGGAAAGCCTGTTAATGCCGAAGTATTGGCACTAATGTACGATCGCTCTCTTGAGTATTACGGCACAAGTGAACATCCGTGGCTGGGCACGTTGTACGGAATACAGATTGATCCGCAGGCAGCCATGGATGCCACATTCAGGGCCTATGGAATACAGTTCCGAATTACAGAAGGACTGCATTTTAAAATGAGGGAGCAGGCATATCAGCAGGCGCTGATCTATAATGTGCCCTACCTGCGCATCTGGCGCACATGGATAAACGGCAGAGGTCTTAGTTATGATTTTAGATTTGCTTCCGGCGGGCTGCTGAGAAGTGAGAGCAAACTGGATTTTTTAGCTGATACTGCTGCAGAGATTACAGCGGGCGTGCCGGCAGCATCTCCGCCGGAAAGTACGCAGCAGGTAAAAACACGTACGGACTTCTCGGAGACCGCTTTTTTTCACCCGCACATTATAACAGATAAGAATGGTAAAGCCGGCTTTTCCTTTACCGCACCGGAGCAGCTTACGGGCTGGAGGGTGAAGCTGTTTGCCTTCAGCCACGATGCTTCCGAGGGAGTATTCACAACGGAAGCGGTTACCAAAAAAGATCTTATGGTGCGTATCGATATACCCCGCTTTTTCCGTGAAAAGGATGAGGGCAGCTTTACTGTGTTTGTACACAATGAGTCCGATAAAACACTTTCGGGAAAGCTTGTGTTAACGGTTAGCGAAGACGGAGAAACTATCCATAAAAAAATAAAGCTCTCGCAAACGGAAAAGAATTTTTCTCTGTTACCTCACAGTAAAAAAAGCTTTGACTGGTCCGTGGTCATACCGTCAGGTGTGGGTATGTATTCGATAAAGGCGGTTGCCGTAACAGACGATGTGAGCGGCCGGCTTGCGGACGCGGAACAGAGAGAGCTGCCCATTTTACCTTCGCGTGAGCGTATTGTTACTTCGCTCTGCGTGGCACTTTCAGGTAACGAAATACAGACGCTGCGCTTTAATATTGGCGCTGATCCCACACGAATCAGTGAATATATGCAGCTGCAGCTTGATCCGCAGCTTGCCTTAAGTCTCTTACATACCATTCCCTATCTGGTAAACTATCCGTATGAGTGCGTGGAACAGCTCTTGAACAAATATGTACCGCTGGCTGTGATGCAGCAGATATACGAGACCTACCCTGAATTAAAAAAGGCACTGGCTAAAATCCCTAAAAGGCATACGGTAACACCTGCCTGGGAAAAAGACGATCCCGGCAGACAGCTGGCTCTTTTGGAAACGCCGTGGATGTGGCAGGCAGCGGGCCGGCCGGGCTCTTATTATCCTCCGATTGATATGCTGAATCCGGATGTTGTCGCCCGCCAGAGGGAGTATGCCCTGGAACGGCTGAAGAATGCTCAGCTTGCCAATGGCGCTTTTCCCTGGTGGCCCGGCGGCAGAGAAGATCTTTATATAACCCTCTATGTGCTGGCGGGTTTTGCGGAGGCCAAAGCTTATGGTGTGGAACCTCCCGAAGATATGATCAGAAAGGCCTTAGACTATGTGCGTTCCACAGTACCCACTATTTTAAAAGAGCAGGAGAGGAATTTGGCCCTGATAGCTTATGCGGCATATGTGATTACTTCGTATTCACAGGATGACTTTTATGAAGTACGCGCGATATATGAAAAAATTCCTGCCTGGCTATCCTTTGTTGATGAAAACCGTCAGGCGCTTACGCCCTTGGGCAAAGCATATTTGGCCTTAAGCTATTTCCGAACAGGAAATAGAAAGCGGGCCGGGGAAATAATCGATACCATCATGAATGCGGCGCGCGAGGATGCTATGGTTGGAGTTTATTGGACACCGGAGAAATATTCCTGGGTCTGGTATTCCGATACCGTGGAAAAACACGCTTTTATGATCCGTGTCCTGGTGGAGATGAGACCGGACGACGCGCGTATTCCGGGCCTAGTGCAGTGGCTCTTGTTCAATCGTAAGGGAAATGTATGGAAATCCACCAAAGCTTCCGTACAAGCTGTTTATTCCCTGCTTGATTTTTTAAAGCAGCGGGGTGCCTTAAGTACGGATGAAGTGTTCCGGATTAACTGGGGGCCTGTAGCAGAAACCATAACACTCAAGCCGGATGAGTGGCTGGAAAAACCCATCCGCTATAGCAAGGCTGGTGAAGAAATAACACCCGCTATGCAGGAGGCTGTGGTTGAGAAACAGGGCAAAGGTGTGGCCTTTGCCAGTATGGTATGGGTTTATTCGACCGATGAGCTGCCCCAGGCTTCGGGTCCCGGTCTGATTGAGCTTAAGCGTACGTTCTACAGGCGGGTAAAGCAGGGAGATACCTATTATCTGCAGCCGCTGACCTCAGGAAGCAAGGTTGCTGTAGGGGAACAGATCGAAGTGCATATTAAAATAAATACCAAAAGTCAGTTCGAATATCTCCATTTGAAAGATCCTAAAGCAGCGGGTTTTGAAGCCGAGGTCTTGCTAAGCGGCTGGAAATATGATCCGTTATGGTATTATGAAGAGCCCAGGGATTCACTTACCAATTTTTTCTTCAGCCGGCTGCCTCACGGTGAATATATATTGCGCTATCGTCTGCGACCGACCAAAGCAGGCAGGTATCGTGTGGGCGCTACAGTATTGCAGTCGATGTATGCTCCGGAGATGAGTGCCCATAGCGACGGATTTATTATTGTGGTGGAATAAATAATTGGCTTATTCTTTATTGTATTTGATCGCAAGCAGCTCTTCAAGGGGTACAAACACATAACCGCCCTGGGCGTTTTTGAGTTTAAGTGCCTCTGCAATAAGCGGTTCCAATACTGAGTTTATATACTGAAAACCGTGTAAAAGGATTACTCCTCCCGTACTCTTTTTGATCTTGGATAAGGTTTTTGTGATTACCTGTTGTGATGACAGATGCCTGTTGTCGCTGTAGCCCAAATTCATTTTCCAGTCGTACGAATCAATCTGCCAGAGGATGAGCAGTTGATTTTTCTGTTTAACTATCTCATCCACAACATTACCGATACCGCGGTTTCCATAGGGAGGGCGCACATACTGTATCTCATAGTGAAATCCCAAAACTTCGTCGATAACCGCTTCCGCCCGTGCCAAATTCTCCGCTACACGGGCCGGCTTTAAGATCATATTATAATTCGGATGGCCGAAGGAATGATTGCCTATTGTGTGTCCGTAGAAAATTATTTTATGTAAAAGCTCCTGAGATTTACGGTATGGTTTGTTATTTCCGTCCACAAGTCTGCCGGCTTCAATAAAGAAGACAGCTTTAATGCCGTATTTGGATAAAGTAAGCAGAATCGAATCAATAGTATCATTTAATTCCAGGTCATCCAGGGTGAGTGCGAGTTTATTGCTAAAATTAATCTTAGGTTCCGTAAGATAAAGACCGGCTGCCGTTTCTCCGGCAAGCGGGATGTATGCTTTATAACCGGGATTATTGCTGATTTTTAAAGGCTGCGAAAGCTGATCCGGGTTATCCTGTGTGAAATTATAGGCTGTGGTCTTTACCGCGGCAAAGGTAAAATAGCTCATGAAGAAGATAATAAGCACAAGTGCAGAGATCCCCCAGAAAAGTGGTATGTACTGTTTTTTCCGTGGCTTTTTTTTCGGTAATAATTTTTTATCCGCTGCGGGATGTACACGCCTTGTTGGCTGTACGTGAACACTATCGGTTTTCTGCCAGAGAGTATAGAGCAGCACAGGATTGCTGCGGATAAAGTTTTTGTGCTCTTCTAAGTTTATGCGCGGTGAAAAGTTTATCAGATAAGCGGCAAGGGGAAGTATCTTTTGTTTTAGTTCGCTAGCTTTAAGCAGGTGTACGGCTTTTCCGTTATGGCCCGATTCTTTTGCAATAAGATCAAGTAAATAAAGCTGCTGCCGGTTTTTGAGATAGACATGCTTAAATGAGGTACGGTTGTGCGGCAGATTTTTCAGCAATTTTTTGATAATCAGCAGTTCATGATTAATGAGCATACTCATACGCTCACTGGGATTACGCATTATCGCGGGTTTGGGAATTACATCTAATTGCATCTCTATTATATAGTATCTGCAATAACTCTTAAGCAGTTTATTCTTTTAAAAAGTTTTTATACAACAGCATAAAAAGTATAAAATCGTACTAAAGAGGAAATTGCAAAACTCAAAATATATTAAGTTAGTAAAATACTTATTCTTTATACCATAATAATTTAGCAATTTCCATTTTAGGAGCTTCTTGCAAAAATAACATTTTTGCAAGAAGCTCCTAAATCTTTTATTTTTAATCTCCTGCGGCAGCGGAAACGAGAAACTGTATGATGATCCTGAACTTAAACCAGGGGAAATACTGCTTACGAGTATTGAGGAAACTTCTGAAATACGCAAACAGGAACAATTACCGCAGGAGACTTTGCGAGTGGAATTGATTCCCTGCGTAAAACCCGGTGAAGAGATTCGTTTTAAATTCAGTTTGCCGATGGTAAAATCAAGTGGTCTGAAATCGGCCGCGCTTCCCTCAATTACTTTTTATCCGGATTTAAAAGGAACCTATAACTGGCGATCACCCATCGAGCTTGTATTTATACCTAATAAAGGAGTGGTAAAGCAGGGGCAGTATATCAGTGTAACGGTAACCAATGCAGTGCCCTTGGCAGGTGAAATGTACGCCTTAAGGGGAAGCTGGCACGGGTTTTTTTATGTCTATAACTTTCAAATGGCGGGGTAAAGTCGCGAATTGGCCGATCGTGGAAGGAAAACCGCGATTTGTTGCTATGCTTAACAGCAATACGGGCCAAGTAGGACAGGGGCCCATACTGCTGCTCTATGATCAGACTGTCTCGGTTTCAAAGATAAAGGAATATGTAAGAGTCTATGATTCTGCAGATAAAAAATTAGATATAAATATTTTTAATCCGGATTATAGCAATATTGACTATATTTCCAATATTGATATTAAGTACATGATAGCCGTAACTGTACGCAATCTACCTGCCAATGGCAAGCATGTACGTATTGAATTTCCCAGCTGGAAACAAAAGGATTCTCTTGAGATTATGCAGCGGGCGTTAACCGTTAACAGTTCTTTTATACTTTTGGAGTCCGGTTTTGAAAAAAAAGCAAAAAATAATACAGTACCATTGAACGCCACTTTAGAGTTAAATTTCAATAACAGATATGATTTGATGCTGCTTAAACAGCTTATTAAAATAAGCCCTCAGCCCAAATCATTTTATATTTCCGGCTATGGTTATGATATGGACAGGATTTATATGGAACTGGAACCCGGAAAAGAGTACCGTGTCTATACGGATAAATTATTTGTAGATCTGCTGGGCAATCCGCTGGAAAAACTTATTAATTTTAAATTCACAAGCCAGGATCTTTCTCCTCTGCTGGAAGTTCCTAAAATCCCCATTAAAGTTCGTAATCTGGAACAGCTTGAAATAAGGGTAGTCCAGTTTGATACGTTAAATGATTTTATTAAAGCCTATACAGGTAAAAAACGAAACAGTGCAAAGGAATACGGACTTACCGGTCGGGGGAGTGTATATCGTGTTGCCTATGATGATTATAAAGCAAATTTAATACAATTCTTTGATATCGGTATAGATAACACTGTGGGACTTAAATGCGTGGAGATAAGCGGCAGGGGTGTGGGCAGTGAAGCTGACGGTTCGCTTACCAATGCCCTGCTTATGCAGAGTACTAATATCGGTATTACATCAAAGATCTTTGAGGGCAGCATTTTTTCCTGGGTAACCAAGCTTGATAAAGCCGAGCCTTTAAGTAAAGCAATTGTTTCGCTTTATGATGAAAATGCTTCCCGCGTGAGTACGGCTGTTTCAGTTTCGGACGGCACGGTTGTACTCGATGCCAAGGAAATCACCAAATCAGCAGACCTTTCAAGACCGCTTGTGGTTGTGGTCAAATATAAAGAAGACACTGCCATTTCGCGAATTGTCAATCAGGAACTATCCAATGCCTGGCAGTTCGGGCTTCCCGGAGTAGTGGAAGGATGGGAAAGCCTCCACGCTGCGGTTTTTACCGAGAGAGGTATTTACCGGCCGGGAGAGGATGTGCATTTAAAAATAATTCTTTCAAGAGACATGCTTAGATCGGGTAAAAAGATTGGCCTGCAGATAAATGATCCCCGGGGCCAGCAGGTTGTGCATACGGATTTGCTTTTGGACTCCTTTTATGCCGCTCACTATGAGCTCACGCTTAAAGAAAAAGCGCCGGTTGGGGAGTACCTTGTGCAGGTTAATTATGAAAAGTACAGATCTATCTCTAAATTCCAGGTTGAAGAATACCGTGTACCCACATTTATTGTAACGGTTTCCAGTAAAGATAAGACATGGAAGCGGGCACGGACCGTTACTGCGGATGTATCTGCCGAATATGTGCACGGCAGCAGTCTGCTAGGTAGGAAGGTTGATTGGAGGGTATACCGCCAGCTTGAGCAGTTTTATGTGCGGGATCTTCCAGGTTTTGTGTTCAGTCTGGAAAGTGATGCTTCGTTGACCGGTTTTGTTACTCATGGCAGCGGACGTCTGAATGCAGAGGGGAAATATGTCGTGAACTTTGCACCGGACCATCCTTCTTCAGCCGGAAGCATGCGCTATACTCTAGAGGCTTCGGTTACTGATGTGGATAGGCAGAACTACGCCGGGTCTGTTTCCAAACTAGTTCATCCTGCCAACTTTTATATCGGGGCAAAGCCTCCTCCAAAAGATATTATGGCTCAGGGAGACCTGCTCGCGGTTCCCGTTATCGTCGTGGATCATGACGGCAAGCCGCTTTCAGGTATTACGGTTAAGGCTATACTGGAGAGGATTGATTACCATAAAACTGCGCGTATGAGTGATTACGGCGATGTGCAGGTAAATAATCGTAGTGTACCTGTTGTCAAAGAAGAAAAAATAATTCGTTCGGGAAAAGCAGCGGTTATTTGTTCTTTTAATCTTGAGCAAGCCGGGTATTTCCAGCTGCGTTTTGAAGCCATAGATAATGAGGGGCACTTGGTGCAAACAGGTTTTAAGATTGCAGTTTCCGGTGAAAATACCGCAGCCTGGCCGCGATTTGATAAGGAACAGATAGAGATTATCGCTGATAAAAAGAGTTATGAACCCGGAGACAAAGCGGTGCTTGTGGTGCAGTCGCCTTACAAAAATGCCACCGGGTTGTTAACTGCAGAAAGAAACGGCATACTTACTCATAAACTTTTTTATATCAATAATAATACTCCGGAAATAGTGGTGCCGATTGAAGGAGAGTACGCTCCAAACGTGTACGTATCGGTAGTAGTAATTCGGGGAAGGGTGCATCATAAGAAAGATGCTTCCGGATTTAAAATAGGGTATGTAAATCTGGAGGTTACTCCCGCAGAACAGAGGCTTTCTCTAGATATAAAAACAAATGTTGAAACTGCTAATCCTGGTCAGGAGCTAAGGGTGGACCTGTTTGTAAAAGATTTCATGAACAGACCCGCAGAAGGACAGGCTACCATTATGGTAGTAGATGAAGCGGTTTTGAGTCTTACCGGATATAAAACACCTGATCCTATTAAACAGGCGTATATTTTTTATCCACTTGGCATCCGAACAGCTTCAAGCCTTTTGGATCTGCCTCACTCCAGGCGCTCGCGACGTGAAGCGCTTTTCCCGGGAGGTGGAGGTGGAATGTTCCTGGAAGCGGATTCTCTACTGCTCAGAAAACTGTTTAAAAGTACCGCGTACTGGAATCCCGATGTCGACATAGGTAAAAACGGCAGGACGTCGATTGTGTTTACCCTGCCGGATAATATAACCACCTATCGAATTATGGTTGTGGTTACCGATACAAAAAGCCGTATGGGATCAGCGGATACCAAAATAATCTGTCAAAAACCGCTTATGATCCAGCCCGTTCTGCCCCGTTTTTTCTATCCTGGCGATGAGCTTACTATAGAAGCGCTGTTATTTAACGGCACCAATAGTGCGGAGTATGTACAGTTGTGGGCCGAATTCGAGGGATTACGGCTGGCATCCGGCGATGCATACGGAAAGTTACGGATAGAGGCCAACTCTTCCGGGTCCTTTAAATTCCGTATTAAAGCAGAGAAGGCGGAAAAGGCTGTTATCCGTTTTAGAGCTACAACCGGTAAACATATGGACGCGGCGCAATTTGAGCTGCCTATACTGGAACCGGGAAGTCGGAGGGTAATAGTAAAAAATATATCCGTCTCCGCTACGGATGAACTAGACATAACCATACCCGCCGACCGGATAACCGGTAGTGCGCAGATAGAGGTGGTTACTTCCTCTACTGTGTTGAGTGAACTCAAAGATTCGGTTCAGTATTTAATGCACTATCCTAACGGCTGCATAGAGCAGACAACCAGTACAGCCTATCCTTTGGTTGTGCTGAAGGATTTATTGCCTGAAATGGGTATTGAGGTGAGTATGGAGGATCTTAAGAAATTCTCCGAGGCCGGGGTGCGCCGTATTCTCTCGTTCCAGACCGAGGCGGGAGGATTGTCCTACTGGCCGGGTGGGTCGGAACCGCATGCCTTTGCTACGGCTTTCGGTCTATCGTTTTTAGCAATCGCTGTAAAGGAGATGCCCGGCGACAAATCACTGCTCCAACCCATATTGGCGGAGATACAAAAAGCAACTGAAGTAGAAAGCAGTGAAGCCTATTATTCCGGTCAGGCAAAAGGCGGCTGGTCGTTCGATTCTCCGCTGCGTACCCACGGCGGAGCGCTTATTGCGTATGCCTTAGCCAATCTTGATCCTGAAATGTCGGGAAAACTGTTGACAGGCCTGCTTAAAAGACGCAGTAACGGCTTATGGGGTAATACGCAGGAAAATGTTTTCGGTATAATGGGAGTGCATTCCATCGCTTTGAATAAAGCGGGCGGGGGCGCCCCACAGATGGAATTGAAGGTAAACAATAGAATATATACCGAATCAGAAATGGAAAAAACTTCAGTACGAGTTAGAAGGCTTACACTTACTGAAAAGGATGTGGGATTTATTTCAGGAAGAGAGGGGAAAATTACCTGTACGCTTACCAACAAATCGGGCACACCTGTCTTTCTTACGGTGCGGGTGCGTTATGATGTGCCGCTGAGTGAAAAGAACCGCGAATCTACCGCAAACGGTTTCAGTATTACACGCAAGTACGAAACCCTGGAGGGCGCCTCATTAGAAGGTAAAACCATTCCATTGGGCTCTCTGGTGAGAGTACGGCTAATAATCCACAGCGACGGGGATCATCATTATTGTGCATTCGATGATAAATTACCGGCCGGGCTTGAACCCCTTAATGTGAATTTGAAGACCACGGAAAAGGTGTATCAGGGCGAGCTGACTGCTACGGCACAGAGAAGTCTTTCAGTGCTTTCCTATAGTGAAATCAGGGATTCCCGGGTGGCTTTTTATGTGGACGAACTGCTTAGAGGAGATTATGAATTTAACTATGTGGCCAGGGCCACTACACCTGGCACCTTTTTAAGGCCGGCCGGAAGAGCGGAAGCCATGTATCAACCTCAGATCTTCGGTAC
The DNA here is from genome assembly GCA_964514135.1 of uncultured Spirochaetaceae bacterium. Taxonomy (GTDB): domain Bacteria; phylum Spirochaetota; class Spirochaetia; order SZUA-6; family RPPD01; genus JAFGGG01. The sequence continues at coordinate 22,406 of CAZEPL010000052.1, forward strand.
CACAACAATCGACTACGTTATCATACAATGAGGAAGATTATACGAGATCTAAAAAAAAGTTTTTATTACTCTGGAGAAGAATAGAGTTTCGCTGCTGCGTTCTCTTATTCTCTGTGATTTTTTCACTTTTTCTGCTTATAATTCTAGCCTCTCTGGTGTGTCCTCCTTCCGCAGAAAGTCTCCACGGGGCTTATCCCGATTCACGTCGTATTTATGCCCGAGACGGTTCATTGTTAAGAGAAGCGGTAAACAAGGAAGGCGCGCGGGCACATTGGATTGATCGAGAGGATATCTCCGAATTCATAATCCGGGCAACTGTTGCGGCCGAAGATGAGCATTTTTTTACTCATGCAGGTGTGAATTTTATGGCGGCTTTGCGAGCTGCTGTTCAAAATCTGAGATACGGATTTCAGGTTTCCGGTGCTTCTACCATAACCATGCAGCTGGCCCGCCTGCTTTTTAAGCTTCCGCATAATGTAATGGGAAAGGTATACCAGGTGCTTTATGCAATACGTCTGGAGTTATGCCTTGATAAGGAAACGATCCTTGTGAATTATCTTAATCGCATTCCTTATGGAGCAGGAGTTATTGGGATTGAAACGGCCAGTTTGTATTATTTTAATAAATCAAATATAAACTTGAGCCTGGCTGAAGCGGCTTTTTTAGCCGGACTACCTCAGGCTCCCACCAAACTGGATCCATTTAAGCATTTCGAAGCGGCAAAAAAACGACAGAAGTATGTATTAACACGTATGTACCAGACGGGCGAGATAGATAAATCCGAACTGGAGCTGGCTTTAAAAGAGATAATTCGCCTAGAATCCAAACCTGCGGACTTAAAAGCCATGCATTTTACGGATTATGTGCTGTCTTTAAATCCGCCTACAGGGGACATTAATACAACATTGGATATAAGCTTAAACAATCAGATTCAAAGAATCGTTCAAGATCATGTAAACTCTCTTTATAATCAAGGGCTTACCAATGCGGCTGCAGTTGTAGTAGACAATAAAGACGGTTCGATTATTGCCATGGTGGGCTCCAGTGACTACTGGAATCCCAAGGGCGGTATGGTAAACGGAGTCTTGGCTTACCGGCAACCCGGATCAACCTTAAAACCCTTTACCTATGCTCTGGCATTTGAACGTGGTTTTACACTGGCTACAGTAATCGCGGATATTGAAACCGAATATGTAGGAAGTGACGATAAGCTTTATATCCCCAAAAATTTTTCCGGTAAATATTTTGGTCCGGTATTGCTTCGCGAAGCACTGGGCCGCAGCCTTAATATTCCGGCGGTAAAACTTGCCAATGCCGTAGGAGTTGATATGCTCCTGCAAAAACTGCATGAAGCCGGATTTTATTACCAAAAGACATGGATTATTACGGTTTGGGTCTGACTCTGGGAAGCGGAGAGGTGTCCTTATTAGAGCTGGTCCAGGGTTATGCCATGCTTGCCCATCACGGGTTTAAGTGTAAAGCTTATCCTTTTCAGAATAAGGAATTACAAACTCATAGAGAACAAAACGAGATTCAAATCATTTCTCCTGAAATTTGTTTCTTAATTACTGATATATTGTCCGATGAGGATTTACGCATACAGGCCTTTGGCCTCAACAATCCCCTGCTGCTGGGTTTTCCCATGGCGATTAAAACAGGTACAAGTGAAGATTGGCGGGATAATTGGGTTGTGGGCTATACGGAGGATTATACAATTGGCGTATGGGCGGGCAATTTTGAAGGAGTTCCCATGAACCAGGTGTCGGGCTCCATAGGAGCGGGCCCGCTTTTTAATAAAATCGCAACACTGGTAGTTACGAGAGGGTCCAATCCGGTACCGCCCGCTTTTTCTGCTCCTTCGGAAGAAGATGTATATATTATTGAACCCGGATACGATCTTGCTACACAAACCCTGCAGTTGAATGGCGAGGTGGATCCTCCGCAATCGTCAGTAACATGGATGATT
>CAZEPL010000052.1:24471-28716 GCA_964514135.1 uncultured Spirochaetaceae bacterium
CCTGCAGTTGAATGGCGAGGTGGATCCTCCGCAATCGTCAGTAACATGGATGATTGACGGAAAACCTGTAGCCGCGGTTAGTTGGCCCTACACAGCAAACTGGCAGCTTAAACAAGGCAGACACAGCGTGCTGTTGGTTAGCGGAGAAAAAAAGAGTGATCCTGTGCATTTTGAAGTTCGGTAAACCGCAGTTTATTACTGTCCGGCTACTTTACCAACAACCAAAATAGGTGTTGTGTATCTATCTTTCGTATTTTTTTTACCGGGCATGGTGAGTCTGAGTTCATAGCTGGTATTCTTAATCAGAGAGATCTTGTCCCCTAATAACAGCGAAACGGTCTGCTTATCAATGTACGGTTTATTGTTTTCCGTAATTATTATAGAGTGGATAAGCTCATTATTGACGGTTGCATAGAGTTCCAAAGAGCAGCCGTACAGTGAATTGATAATGTGAGTATAGTCCGAATCTGATATTTCTTCGGATTGGCTTATATTGGGATATGCGAGTACAATCATGTAAGCGCTTGATGTCTGTACGGCGATAAAATTCAGAGAAAACGTGTACTGTTCTTCCTTTAAATCGAGTTTCTCTTCGATGATTATATTCTCTAAATTATAGAGTTGTTTTTTCAGTAATGCCTGATCCTCACAGGAGAGCAGGGAACAAAGGATGATCAGAAGTAATACTAATATGGTTTTATTGCTCATTACATATCCTTTTTTGATTTCTTGGGAATCTTAGGTAATTGAATGAAAACTGTCAAGTCGTGATAAAAAATGCGTTTTTATGCATAGCGGTACAAAAAAAAGGGCTGCGCTTAAAGGCAGCCCTTTTTAAAAGTGTTACTAATATTCTTACATTAGTTTGAACAAAACCGACACACCAATATTGCCGAACGTTAAATTATTTTCGAACTCCTCATAAGAAAGACTTTCTACTAACATTAACCAATAAGCGCTTACCTTAATATCGCCTAAATTAAGATCTACGTGTATCTTGCCATTAAAACCAATAGACATTGGTTCCGGAGCGTCGGAATCTATTTGAAAGACGAAATTTGGTCCTATACCGGCGCCGATTGTAAAAAGAGCAAGATCAAAGGACACACCTAAGCTTACGAACACATCGAATGCATTATCAAATTCATAGAGTGCCAAAGCCGAACCTTCAAACATGAAGATTTTTAGACGGGCTTCCGCGCCGAAGGCCAGATCATTAACAAATGAATCATCTTGAATGTCCTGTAGATATTCCGGATCCTCCTTGTAAAGAGCGCTGCCGCCGATGTAAAATTCCGCGAACAATCCCAGTGGGAGCGCTAATAATATAACTATAAGAATAATCTTTTTCATACGCACCTCCTGAAAGCCATGTATAATAGAATTAAATCTAATGGCTTCACTAATAAAAGATAGCACATGGCCGGCTCATTTTCAAATTTTTCGAATTGTTTGTTTTTTGAGGAAATTGCAAAACTCAAAATATATTAGGTTAGTAAAATACTTATTCTCTATACCATAATAAGTTAGCAATTTCCATTTTAGGAGCTTCTTGCAAAAATAATATTTTTGCAAGAAGCTCTGTTTAAAAACTATTGATTTGGGTGTACCCTTAAGATAGAATCGTTTTATATTTTTTAAATGCAGATAGAAGGTAGTGTGAATATACAAGCCGATGTTATAATATATAACGCCAATATTCTTACTATGGATAAGACCCGGCCGTATGCTGAAGCTATAGTAATCAAGCATGACCGCATCTTATATGTAGGATTGGGTAAGCAAGCACTCCGCTTTAAGGGTCCGCATACTCATGTGCTTGATTGTAAGAATAAAACCATTATTCCCGGATTTAACGATAACCACGTGCATACGCTCGGTATGGGGAATTTCTATTTAAGGCCGCATTTATACGGTATGAACTGCCAGGAGGTAATCAACCTGCTTAAACGGGAATATGCGGCTGCCAAACCCGGTGAACTGATAATGGCTCAGGCCTGGGACTATCCCTTCTGCCCGCATCCTTGCAAAGAGCTGCTCGACAGGGCTTTTCCCCGTAATCCGGTACTGCTGTTTCAATACTCCGGCCACGCGGTCTGGGTAAATTCTTTAATGCTTAAGAAAATGAAGATTAACAGAAACAGCATTGACCCCAAGGGCGGGCTGATATTGAGGGACGGCAAAGGCGAACCCACAGGCATCATCCGCGGCAGTGTGCTGAACGCTCAGCACCGTAACAGGATTCTAAAGAGAGTACTCTCGCGAAGCATGCACCGCAGACTGCTTGATATTGCGCTGGAAAGATATCGGGCATCAGGTATTACCTCCGTACAGGATAATACCTGGCAGCCCCTTACCGTCTGGCTGCTTAAACGCTATAAACGGCAGGGTAAGCTCAGCTGCCGCTTCTCCTGCTGGCCTTTCGGACAGTATCCGCTTTTAGCTTACTCCATGAAACTGGCACACTATGATAAACTGTGGGTCAGAAAAGGACCGTGGAAATATATTGTGGACGGTGCGTTCTCCCCGCATTCCGCCTGGCTTGCCGAGCCGTATGCAGGTGAGCCGGACAACCTGGGTAAAGCTACGCTGGAACCGCAAAAATTAGAGCAGATAGTTAAACAGGCTGCTCTACATAACAGGCAGATTGCCTTTCATGCCATCGGCGACAGGGCTGTTCATGAAGTGGTAAACGCGGTCGAAAAAATAAGCGTAGATTATCCCTGGATTACCCGGATGCGCCTGCGCCTTGAGCACGCGCAGCTTATTCAACCAGAGGATATAATGCGGATAAAAAAGCTGGGTATACTGGTGGCGGCGCAGCCTACGGCACTTGCGCAGCCGGAGAAAGATTATAAAATGCTGGGAGAAAAACGCTTCGGACTGATCTATCCTTATAATTCCTTACTTAAAGCCGGTGTAAAGCTCTCGTTCGGCTCGGATATTCCGGGTGAGATTGAATACAATCCGCTGGTGGCTATTGAACGCGCGGTTACCCGGAGGGGTGCTGCTTCCGTGGGGAGCACAGCTTACGGCAGGAGCGCTCGAGACAGTGCAGGCGGTGTACATAAGGCCGGACAGTATGCAAGCTATAACCAAAGTGAAAGGATTTCTCCCGCCGAGGCACTCTATTGCTATACCATGGGTTCTGCCTACGCCGAGCACATGGAAAAGCAAAAAGGATCTCTTTCACCCGGCAAACTGGCGGATCTGGTTGTGCTGGCGGAAGATCCTACCCGTGTACAGGCGACAAGCATAAGCAGGATCCCTGTGCTTATGACAATGGTGGGTGGAAAGATAGTATATGTGCATGTATGATATAGCAATAATCGGAGCCGGGCCTGCCCAAAGACATTCTGGTGTCACCGCAGATATTCGTGGTGAGAACCATTGATTTGAAGAGCGGCCGCGAGTGCTTTTACCAGCGTCATTATATCAATTTAGATAGAAGAAAACTGGATAACTGGTTTTTCTCATTAGCAGCGGATGCTGTCAGCTATCTGCCGGATACTCTGTTCAAAGGCTGTAAGGTAGAGCGTGACAGCGTAGAGCTTGAGCTATGGCAAAAGGGGAGGACCATCAGGGAAAGATCCCGTATTCTGGTGGGGGCCGACGGTGCCCGTTCTCGTGTAAGAAAAGTCTGTTTTCCGCAAAAAAACCAGTATAAACTTTATTTTTCGCTGCAGGAGTGGTTTGAAGGACAGCAGCTCTTACCTTATTTTTCCGCGATATTTGATCCAGATATCACGGACTTTTATGCATGGACAATTCCCAAGGAAAAGCATTTGCTGGTAGGAGCCGCTTTGCAAGCGGGCTGTGATATCTATGCCAAATTCAGCATGCTCAAAGAAAAACTTAAAGATTACGGCTACGGTTTCGGCCGCTCCATAAAAAAAAGAGGGGCTTTTATACAAAGACCCGTCAAGGGCCGCTATCTATGGAGCGGTGGGAGGAAAGTAGCTCTTATCGGCGAGGCCGCGGGCTGGATCAGTCCCAGCTCGGCCGAGGGTCTGAGTTATGCCTTTAAGAGCGCTCTCTATTTGGCGCAAGCCTTGTGGCAGGGTCCGGAAGGATTCCATGCGCGCTATAAAAAAAGCTGTGTGTCGCTGCGCAGGAATATTTTATTAAAAAACCTGAAAAGCCCTTTTATGTACAATAACGGCCTGCGTAATCTTATTCTGCGCACGGGTATCGGTCATATTGAGCTTGCGGGCCCGGCTTTTAAGTAGCGGAGCAGGTAACTCT
>CAZEPL010000053.1:0-28699 GCA_964514135.1 uncultured Spirochaetaceae bacterium
CGGAGAGGGTGGGATTCGAACCCACGGTACCCTTACGAGTACAACTCCTTAGCAGGGAGCCCGATTCGGCCACTCTCGCACCTCTCCATTTAGATATCATTACTTTTTTCAATTGCCAGTACGGAGAGAGAGGGATTCGAACCCCCGGTGAGTTGCCCCACAACGGTTTTCAAGACCGCCTCCTTCAACCACTCGGACATCTCTCCGTGATATTTGTTTTTTAGCAGTATAACTATACTCATGCGTATTACATTTGTCAATAAAAACTGATTTTTTGCCCAGGGTAACAACATTTGGATATCTTGCTCTCTATTATTTATTTAAACATTTTTTACTGTTTATTTTTCAATATAAGGAAACCATGAATGCAGGAAAAAGATAATAATTTAGCAATTTCCATTTAAGAAGCTCAATCAATAATATTTATTCTATTTTCTTCCTGTTTTCCTGGCTTCCTTATAAATAATTTTTAATATAATGTGTACTATACATTTGTAAGGTATCATATAAAATTCATTTAGAAACAATAAGGAAAGACACAACTTTATTTTTAAGTGTCTTTGGCAATAATCTCATAAATTCGGTCTAAGTCATCAGCAGAATAATAGGAGATTTCAATCTTTCCCTTGTTCAGAGATCCTTTTATACTTATTTTTGTACCTAAAACATTAATAAATTTTTCTGTTATCTCTTCGAGTTCAGGGATTTTTTTTGCTGGTTTCTCTGGTTGTTTTTGCCGGATGTCTTCGGTTTGTGTCTGTAGTTTAGAAGACATGGCCTCTGCTTCGCGCACCGAAAGCGATTTACTCATTATACTATTATAAAGTATCAGCTGCCCGGCAGCATCTTCTACAGAAAGAATAGCTCTCGCGTGGCCGGCTGTAATACTTCCTTTTTGTAATGAATTTTGCATAATTTTAGGAAGTTTAAGCAGTCTAATGCTATTTGCGATTGTTGATCGATTTTTTCCTAAATGTGCGGCCAGTTCTTCCTGGCTTACTTGTGTCAGTTCTAATAAATTTTTATAAGCCTCGGCTTCTTCGATCGGAGTAAGATCTTCGCGTTGAATATTTTCAATTAAAGAGATTTCCAGTTTTTCAGTTTCTGAAAACGTTTTTATAATGATAGGTATTTTGGCCAAACCGGCAATTTTAGCTGCACGGAAACGTCTTTCACCTGCAATAATAAGGTAAGTGTTATCCATGGCTTTTTCCACAAGAATAGGCTGGAGTACGCCTTTTTCTCTTATTGATGCTGCCAGTTCCTGAAGGCTTTGATCCGCAAAGTGTTTTCGAGGCTGATTGGGATTAGTTTTTATTAATCCAATGTCAATCTCGCTTTGAAAAGAATCGAGCTCTTTGTTTTGTGATGATTGAAGCAAAGCTTCAATCCCTTTTCCTAATGCTTTTTTAGACATAGATCATAACCTCTTCTGCAAGTTTTTTATAGCTCATCGCACCAATGCACTCCGGGTCGTATTTATTAATAGGAACTGAGTGAGAAGGCGCTTCGCTTAATCGGACATTACGGGGTATTACTGTTCTAAACACCTTATCCTTAAAATAGTTCGTCACCTCTTGAACTACTTCATGAGCCAGGCGCGTACGTGTATCATACATAGTGAATAAAATACCTCCGATTTTTAATTGCGGATTAATTCCGCTTTGTATGGTTTTAATAGTTTGCAGGAGAGAATTCAAACCTTCAAGAGCAAAATACTCACACTGTAAAGGAATAAGCACATAATTGGCTGCAGCAAGACCGTTTATAGTCAGAATTCCCAATGAAGGGGGGCAGTCGATTAATATATAGTCATAATTGTTTTTTATATGCTCCAATGCTTTTTTTAGAAAAAATTCTCTTCCTTCCACATCGACCAGCTCAACCGTAGCACCTGAAAGGTTAATACTTGAGGGAATAACAAAAAGGCCTGGCACTGCAGTATTTTGGATAGTCTGTGAGATTGCAATATGATTAGTAATTACTTCATAGATCCCTGATTTATTATGATCCGCTCCCACATTACTCGAGCAGTTTGCTTGTGAATCAAAATCAACAAGCAGCACTTTTTTACCCGCTTCAGCAATATACGCGCCAAGATTAACGGCTGATGTTGTTTTCCCTACACCACCTTTTTGATTGGCGAAGACAATTATTTTACCCATAGTTAAAACCTATATTCTAAAAAGATAACATGTACTATACTATCAATTCTCATTTTGTACAATAAAGACTAATCTTTCGGGTCTGTTAGCGGGTAAAAAATAATAACAAAAGACATTGCATATTTAAGCTCTAGTTTATATCTTATAGTTAAGATTACAACGGTGGACAAGCAAACAGATACCGTTTAGCCAAGGAGCATGTGATGATAAAAGAGCAAGTACAAAAAGCACTCAATGATGTGCGTCCCTCTTTACAGGCAGACGGCGGAGATGTGGAATTAGTAAATGTAAGCGAGGATGGAGTAGTAAAGGTAAGGCTTAAGGGAGCCTGCCAGGGATGTCCCATGTCTCAAATGACATTGAGTAATGGAATTGAAAAATATTTAAAAAAACAAATACCTGACGTAACCAAGGTCGAAGCTGTTTAATATATTTGTGTGGCATTACTTGTAATGCAAAAAAAGGCTGCTTTTTTAAGCAGCCTTTTTTGTTTCACGTGAAACATTAATAACTCGTGGAAAGACCGTGGAGTATTTATTTTTTATATTTTTATTGTGTTGCAAGCTTCATGGATAAAGTAAGACAAACCAGGTAAAAGCGTATTTTTGGAAAGGAAACAATATCGTTATATGGGGAAATACCAAGAGTATACTCGAGGTGCCGGGAAATGCCGATCACGCGGATTCCTCTTTTGCCGTGTGGCAATTTTATACAGCACTGCCCGATTGGCCGATTTCGTTCGGAAATATTGACTTCGCCGTGTCCTTCGGAAGAAAAGCCTTGTTTTTACTAGAAAAGAACATTTGAGAAGCTAAAGGATTGCGAAATCAGTGGAAACGAAATCTTAATGCTTGCCATAATAGGTTTTAAGAATCCCGCAGAGTGATAGGCGTTTTGAAAATTTCAACCGGAATTCACCGTCTTCGAAGTTTTTAAACCTACTCGTTTAGCGCGTTTCCTCCTGTGAAGTAATTATCCGCTGAAAAAGCGCCGCAGGCGTCTCCACCCGCGTTTACGGCATAGACCACTTTCCCGACAGAGTCTGTTGTGGACTCAATAATCTCAATCGCACTTATTTTAGGATAGTCCACCGCTCCCTTTAAAAAGTTGACGATTAGGGAGCCGCTTTTGTCTGTGCTGGCCTCGAAATCCTTCACCACTGCTTTGTACTTACCGCCGGCCTCGGCCAAGATATCAAAATCTTTCAAGACCAGCTTATCACCTAATTTTACGCTAAAAAATCGCTTGCCGGTGCTTGAATGAAAGACCTCGCAAAAGTGCAGCCTAACCTGATAGTTTTCTCTGGATTTGAGTCCTGTAAAATTATAAGAGAACTCGCCCCAGCGTTCAGATTCGTATACCTTTATGGGCGCCGGCCGCTCAATACCCGATAAATTAATAAGCGATTTTGTATCGATGCGTTCCAGTTTGAAGGTAACGGGGCGCAGACCATCTGTGCAGCATGTTACCATTGTATTGCCTTGTTTCATCCAGTTTCTAAAAAGACCCTGGTCGAATCTCCCGCCTGTATAAACGGCCACTACTACCTTTAAGATATCATTCCATGCCCATTCACAGAATCCCTCAGGCATGTTAATTCCGGTGATAAATTCCTGCCCTTCAGTGAAGACCTCGCACATCTTTACATCCATGTTGCTATGGTCTTTGGCCAGGTCGGTATGTAATGCTCTTTTAAGTACGGTAATTTTAACAGCTACCATGTTATCCTCCAAATTCGATATTCTGCCCCAAAGCATGTTTATGCTGAATTTCAACAATATCTGTGAAAATTGAAATACAGGACATCTGCTATTTTATTAGTATACTTTATTATTAATGTCAAACTGCTTTTATTAAAATAGAAGCAAATATCGGAAGGATATTTCGGATTTATTAATTCAAATAATAATTCCCCGCTCGGCGCGGGTGGAAACCAAGCGATTTCCTGAAAAGAGGGTGTTTGTCAATTGTTCATTTATAAAGCGGTAACGAGTGCAGTTATGATAGCTGCCTTTTTATGTTTCATGTGAAACAATGAATTCTCAGATTATTTTAAATTTATACCTTTACAAAAATACATAAATATTTTGACAGTATAGTGATTAGATTAATTATTTTGCGCCATGCTTTTTAAGCAGTCGTATCATTTCCTTATTCTCTTTTTTTTCCGCCACCTGTAATGGAGTTTCATTTTTTTTATTTTGAATATTTACTTGTGCTCCTTTTTTTATAAGCAATCCTGCTATATCAGTATTATTATAGTAAGCGGCTCTATGCAGCGGTGTCTGCTCTGATCCGTCCCGTGTATCCACTTTGGCACCATTATTAATGAGCAGGCTGGCTACTTTGAATTTAAATTTTTCTATTTTATCTGCTATTTTATTATTTGTATACCAATAGCTGATGCAATCGTCTAAGGGAGTCTCCAGCGATTTATTTTGTGCATTCACATCAGCTCCCTTTTTAATGAGTAATTCGATTACCCTTGTATAGTCCTTATTATTTTCTTCATATTGTTCAATAACCTCCTTTACGGCTAAATGCAAAACCGATCGCCTATTCGTTTCTCTATCGACAGCATTTACCTCAGCACCTTTCTTAATGAGAAATTCTGCCATATCAAGATTTGTTTTAATTGCAGAAATCAAGGGTGTACCATCCCATTTATCTGTTGCCTCTATATCCGCACCTTTTTCCACAAGTAATTTTACTAGTTTTAGGCTGTCCTTTTGTGATGCTTTGAGTAAAGGAGTTACTCCGTATTCATCTTTGGCATTTACATCAGCATTGTTTTTAATTAATAATTCAGCAATTTTAAACTGTTTTCCGTATAAAGCTTTATGTAAAGGAGTATCGTGGTTTTTATTTTTGATATTGATAGGTGCTCCGTTCTGTATGAGAAGGTGTGCTAGTTCAATTTTCTTATCATCTAAAACTTCAAATATAATTTCTTCGTTATCTATTTTTATTCCTTTTTTAAACAGTAGCTTAACAACCTCGGTCATTTCTTTATCTACAACAACCGTGAGAATAGAATCGCCATTCTTGTTTGTTATATTCAGTTGGGCGCCTTTTTTTATCATCAGTTCGGTGATATCAGCGCGGCGTTTTTCAATTACAAGAAGCAGCGTGATGATGCCTCTTTTATTTTTTATATTAAGATCTGCACCGGCTTCTATTAGCAATCTGGCTATATTAAAATTATTTCTGTCAATCGCATCAAGCAGCGGCGTATCGCCGTCAGCGTCTTTTGCATTAATATCAGCACCCTTTTTTAACAACAGTTCAATTAATTCAATAATAATCTTTCTTTCTTCGTCTTCAATTGCCATACGGTGTAAAAGTGTGTATTTATCATTTTTCCCTGTTGCATTCACGTCAGCACCTTTTTCAATCATAAACTTTGTTAATTTATAGTTTCTATATTGGGAGCATATTTTAATAATAAGTGGATCGCTATCTCTTGTTTTTATATTCACGTCTGCCCCTTTATTGGTGAGTAAAATGGCAACATCATCTTCTCTTACATCTAGGGCTAATTCTAAGGGTGTATATGCGAAATCTTCCCCAAACTGATCCACATCTCCTTGATTAATGATCTTCTCGATTTCTTTAAGTGATTTTGTGCGCACTGCATCATGTAATATACTTTGAGCAAATATGCCCGGTAATAATAAAACCATCGACAAGTAAAACAAAATAATTGTTCTTTTCATATTACATCCTCCTTTTAAATCAGTTTATTTTTGTTCTGTTCATTTTAAGTTGGTTTATAATATTGACTGTTAGTATAGTTTAAATGCCTTATATAAAAATATTAATAATAGCAGTATTATTCATTTTCGTCTCTGGCAATGCCAACTACATAATCATTTTCATTTGTTGTAACAGTACAAACACCAATTGCACTTTTTCCCATCTCGGGGATACCCTTTAATTTGAGTTTTATGGTATTGCCAAGTGAGGTAATGCAGATAAGATCATCTTTTTTGCTTATTGAAAGTGCGCTGGCAAGTTTTCCGGTTTTCTGATTTGTTTTATAACAGATTTGACCTTTGGTAGCTCTGCCGTGAGATTTAAAGTTGTCATAGAGGATGCGCTTGCCGAATCCGTTCTTACTGATGAGTACCATCTCTTCATCTTTTTGTACTGGAAGGGCCGCTATAACCGAATCTTTAGCGGAAAGACGGATGCCGGTAACCCCTCTCGATGTTCTCCCCGTAGGGCGCACGGTCTTTTCTTTAAAGCGCAGTGCATAGCCGTTTCGTGTAATAAGTATAATATCTTCATTGCCTTGTGAGAGATTTGCTCCGATGAGTTTGTCATCTTGGTCTAGGTTTATTGCAATAATTCCGCGTTGTCTGGCATTGGCGAAATTGCTTGTTTTAACTTTTTTAGCAACACCTTTACTGGTAACCATAAATACATAATTATCTTCGGTAAAATCGGTTAGTGATGAACAGGTGGTGATGTCTTCATTTTCAGCTATCGCTAACAATGCTTTAATATTTTGACCGCGGGATATTTTGGATCCTTCCGGAATCTCATGAACTTTGAGCCAATAAGCTTTGCCTTCCGAGGTAATAAAGAGGATATAATCATGGGTTGAAGCAATAAAAATTTGAGTGATAAAATCCTCATCCTTCAATTTGGAGGAAGAGCTGCCTTTGCCGCCCCGAAGTTGCCTTTTGTAGGCGGATAGCGGTAAACGTTTGATAAAGCCCTTGTTTGAGATAAGGATAACCATATCTTCTTTTACAATTAAATCTTCGATATCTAGTTTTTCAACCTCTGCTTCTACAATTTCGGTTTTTCGATCATCACCGTATTTCTTGGCGATTTCTTGTGTCTCTTGTTTCACGATCAAAAGGATTTTCTTCTCGCTGGATAAAAGATCTTTTAGATAAGCTATGAGCTTTTTTATTTCGGCCAGTTCATCGAGTATCTTTTGTGTTTCAAGACTTGTGAGTTTTTGCAGACGCATATCTAAAATAGCTTGTGCTTGAATGCTTGAGAATTTAAACCTCTGCATTAAGCTTTTTCTGGCTATATCTACGGTTTTTGATTGTTTTATTATTTTAATAACTTCATCAATATTGTCTAAGGCTATTTTGAGTCCTTCTAAGATATGTTCTTTTTCTAGTGCTTTTTTTAAATCATATTTGCTTCTGCGAATAACAACTTCTTTTCTGTGTTTTATAAAACACGAAATGAGTTCTTTTAAGTTAACAAGCTTGGGTCTGCCTTCAACCAAAGCAATGTTGTTGACATTGAAACTCACTTGAAGTTGAGTATTTGTAAAAAGTTGATTCAAAGTAATTTTCGGAATTGCTCCACGGCGCAGCTCGATTACAATTCTGATACCGTTTCTATCAGATTCATCGCGCAGATCAGAGATGCCGTCTATCCTATGGATTTTAACCATATCGGCGATTTTAATAATTAATGTCGATTTGTTGACTTGGTAGGGAATCTCAGTCACGATGATGGCATCTTTGCCTCCCTTTAATGTTTCCAATACAACTCGAGCACGGATAACTATTCGTCCTCTACCTGTATAAAACGCCTCTTTTACACCCTGTGTACCAAAAATAATACCTCCGGTAGGAAAATCAGGGCCTTTCATGTGTTGTAAAAGTTCATTATCCTTTATTTTTTCATTATCGATAACTGCAGCAATTGCACTCGCGATTTCCTTTAGGTTATGCGGGGCCATATTGGTTGCCATACCTACTGCAATTCCGCTGGAGCCATTGGCTAATAGAAAGGGAAAATTTGCCGGGAGTACAAACGGTTCTTGGAGTGAATCGTCGTAGTTAGGAACAAAATCTACTGTATTTTTGTTAATATCACGAAGCATTTCTTCGGCCAATTTAGACATACGTGCTTCCGTATACCGCATGGCTGCCGGAGGATCTCCGTCAACCGAACCAAAATTGCCTTGTCCGGTGATAAGGGGATAACGCAGCGAAAATTCTTGAGCAAGTCTAACTAAAGCATCATAAATTGATTGATCGCCGTGGGGATGATACTTCCCCAATACATCACCGACAATTCTACCTGTCTTTTTAAAGGATTTGTCGGACCTTAAGCCCATTTCGTTCATTGAGTAGAGAATTCTTCGGTGAACGGGTTTAAGACCGTCTCTGATATCGGGCAGGGCCCTGCTGACAATAACAGACATTGCATAGTTGAGATATGATTCTTTTACTTCATCTTCTATGGCAACAGGTATAACTCTACCTATATGATCACTCATCGCATGCTCCTAATACATGTTATTATACATCAAGGTAAGATACAGAGAGGGCGTTCTCTTCTATAAATTTTCTTCTTGGCTCCACATTGTCGCCCATAAGAGTTGTGAATATTTCTTCAGCTTCAACTGCATCTTCTAATGTAATTTTCATGATTCTTCTGTTTTCAGGATTCATGGTTGTTTCCCACAATTGATCGGGATTCATTTCACCCAAACCTTTATAGCGTTGCATAACTACTCCGGATTTATCAGCACCATTTGGCTTTATTTTTTTGAGCGTTCTTTCCTTTTCTGCATCGTTGTAAGCGTAATATATTTTTTTATTATAAACAATTTTGTAAAGTGGTGGCATGGCAATATACACATGCTCGTTTTCAATGAGCTCTTTCATATAGCGAAAGAAAAAAGTCAGCAGTAATGTTCTTATATGTGATCCGTCAACATCGGCATCTGCCATGATTATTACTTTATGATAACGGAGTTTGGAAACATCAATAGAAGTGCCTGCCCCGGTTCCCAGAGTGGTAATAATGGGTATAAGCTTTTCATTTGAGAGGACTTTATCGATCCTTGTTTTTTCAACATTAAGCATTTTCCCCCATAACGGAAGAATTGCCTGAAAATGCCGGTCTCTCCCCAGCTTTGCACTGCCCCCGGCTGAATCACCTTCTACAATATATAATTCGCATTTAGTAGGGTCTTTCTCTGCACAGTCGGCAAGTTTCCCGGGAAGTCCGGTGCTTTCCAAAAAGCTTTTTCTTCGGGTAAGTTCCCTTGCATGCCGTGCAGCCATGCGTGCTTTAGCAGCCAACAGGCATTTTTCCAATACCTTTTTTATTATCGAAGGATTCTCTTCAAAGTAGCTGGTAAGGTTTTCATTTACGACGGTTTCTACAAGCCCCTTTATTTCGCTGTTGCCCAGTTTTGCTTTTGTCTGGCCTTCAAATTGCGGATCATGCAGTTTAACGGAAATTACCGCGGTAAGACCTTCGCGTACATCATCACCGCTCAAGTTTTCATCTAACTTCTTTGACAAGTTAAGGCGTTTTAAAAAATCATTAAGTACGCGGGTAAGAGCGGATTTAAAACCGATAAGATGAGTGCCGCCTTCTCTGGTATTTATATTGTTGGCAAAGGAAAAAATATTTTCAGCGTAACCGTCATTATATTCAAGCGCGCATTCGATAGCAACTTCGTCGGTCTGTGCGTCAAAATACACAGGTTTATTATGAATCGGGGTTTTGTTTTTATTTAAGAATTCAATAAAGGACTTTAGCCCTCCGTCGAATTTAAAGTGGTGTTCTTTTTTCTTATTTAATCTTTCGTCTATAAGACTAATTTCGATACCCTTGTTTAAAAAGGCCAGCTCTCTTAAGCGGTTGGCCAAGATATCGTAATGGAAGGTAATGTCGTTAAAAATAGTCTGATCGGGTTTAAAACGGGTGTGTGTTCCGGTTATATCTGTAGTACCTATATATTCTACCGCAGCTTCGGGAACACCCCGTTTATATTTTTGATAATAAATCTTCCCTTCGCGGTGAACTTTCACCTCACACCATTCGGCAAGCGCATTCACGACCGATACGCCAATTCCATGAAGTCCGCCGGATACTTTATAACTATTTTTATCAAATTTACCTCCGGCATGGAGTTTGGTCATTACTACTTCTAAGGCGCTTACCTTTTCAGTCGGATGAATCCCTGTGGGTATTCCTCTTCCGTTATCTTCTACACGAATGATATTATCTTGTTCTATTGTTACCAGCATGGCAGAACAGTATCCTGCTAAAGCTTCGTCAACGCTGTTATCCACTACTTCATACACAAGATGATGGAGACCGTCAGAGCCTGTGGAACCGATATACATACTCGGTCTTTTGCGTACATGTTCTAATCCCATTAAGACTTTTATGTTTTTTTCTGAGTAATTTTCTTGCATTATTATACCTTGTCTTTCCTTGCTTGGGATCTAATATTATATTACTTAACACAAAAAAAGTAAAGTCACTCGTTTGACACAATGGCGTATATTTTTTACACATTTCAAATATATTGGGAGAAAAATAGCTATCAAGATATATATTATAAAATATATAATGTTTATTATATCTTGTCTATGAGAATAGAGCATTTACCCGATGGAATAGGTAATGTCTTTTTCTTTTGTCCAATAATATTAACGGTAAAATAGTAAAGCTTTTCCGATTCTAATTTTATCTCCCATCCTCGCGAACTCTTATTGCTTAAAATAGTAATTAAGTTTCTTTTTAAAGAGAGATCTTCAATTCCCATAATTTCTAAGGTTGGAATAATCCAATCTACGGTTTTTCTGGGCAGAGAAATAGAGAGCCCTATAACATTTTCAATAATGAGAGCAATTGTGGAAAGCGCGGCATAGGGCAAAAAAAGATCCCGTGGGAAATTCTCTTTTTTAGGCCATTTAGCCTTACCCGCTTTTACAGGACAGTACGCTTCCCAAAGAGTTCCCGGAGTATTATCCGCAGGATGGGTACTATCAAGGATATAGTAAAGATGTCTTATGGCGCATTCACGAGCCAGATCAAATCGACCGTATTTTCCCAAACCTTTTATCACAATATAAGTAAAAGGCGGAAAAACAGAGCCCCGGAAGCCATATCCGGTACGATCAAAATGCTTATTGTTGGCTGATAGGGAAGGAAACGGATTGTCTACACCGAACTCCCTCGGATTAGTTAAGTGTGTAATCAATTTTTCAGCTCTTTCTTCATTTGGTACTTCCGCCAGTAATGGCCAAAAAGAGGCAATGGTCTTGGTACGGACCTGTTTTCCTTTTTTATCAAGGTCATAATAAAAATAATTATCTTTGTTCCACATCATGGAGTTAATTCTTGTTTTCAGTGAAAAATAATATCTCTTGTAACGATAACTCTTTTCTTTATCATTCAAAATATCATAGAGTAATGACATATACAGAGCGTTTAAGGCCTGCTGAGCATTAAAATCAATCGGATATTCCATTTCATTCCGAGGTGCATTTTCCATTATGGTAGCTAATAATGGCACGGAATAGAGTCCGTTGTCTTTTTTGAATTTCTTTTCCAGCCAGTGATAATACAGATCTAATTTGGGAATTATTTCTTTTATGCGTTTTTTGGATCCGATTTTATGGTAGATATTAAATTCAGCCCACGAAAAAAGTGGAGGGAGGACTCCTGAAGGATTCTTTTTAGATATAATAGGCTTTCCGGTGTCTTCACTATATTCACCGTAAATTGCTCCATTCATCTCTTGTTTTGCATAAAAATTATCTAACAGCGGAGTTACGGGGAAATTTTTATTACAGTATACAAGAAAAAAAGTAGAGAAACAGGCTTCGAATTGGTTTATCCTGTCGTTTTTAGGATAATTAAAATATTTTGCCTGAAAGCCGTTTTTATCCGTACCCTGTTTCCAAAAATTTTTTATCCAGTTCCATGTTTGGTTATAGAGATCAACTATATCTTGATCGTAAAAATGCACTTTGGGAAAATTGTTTTTAACCACGAATGCTCCTTTTAAGTTGTATTATTATGATAGGAGGCAGTACTATCTTTTTGATACAGTTCATGACAAACCTGCTGATATATATGAATAAGCGGTATCTTTTTAATTTTACTTAAAGCTATAATATCTTCAATTTCCGGAACAGCTTTAATACATTTATCGTCTAAAAAGCCATATTTTACTCTTATTTCTCCTAGTGAGGAATGGAATTTTTTTAATTTCCTTTTAAGAATTCTGCGTTCAGTAAGATATTTTCGGACTCCAAAGGTTGATGTAGTTGTTAAAAGCAGGGTTTCAATCTTTTCCTGGTTTTCAATAGGGGATAGAACTTGCACAACAAAACCGGGTCTGCCTTTTTTCATGGTTGCAGGAATAATTGTGAAGTCTAAAGCGCCTTGTTCAAGTATATTCTGTAGAGCGGCGGCAATGATTTCAGGTGTTGAATCATCGATATTTGTTTCGAAAACTACAATGCAGTCTGTTTCTGCCGGGTTCTTTTCAGCTTCCAGCTTAAATAATTTGGTACTATGAGTGGAAAAAAAGGGATCTGTTATTTTAGTAACTGCTTTCATTTTCATACTACAATATTCAATAAATGGTGTTAAAAATGTTTCGAGAAATACTGCTAAAATCAGAGATATTTCTCTTGCTTTAGTATCGATTTTTATTCGCTTCTCTTTAAATACTTCAAATATCTTTGCTTGAGACGATATTCCTACACTTGGTATTGATGCTAGAAATTCATTTTTGGCATTGTTTTGTAAGATTATAAGGGAAATATAAATAAATATATTCCAGGGGTCAAGATTTTTTATTTTAGCCCGTTTTAAGAACTTTACTACTTTTTCTTGGCAGAATTTAATAAGCGAAAAGTACTCTTTGGCAGGAACAGGTTCATACACTGCGAGTTTGTTTTTTAACTGCTTTATATCATTTAAAGCTGAATTGCGTTCTAAAAAACTGAGAATAATGTTAATAAAGGGATTTGAAGCTTCATTATTAATCTTTTGAAAGCAGTCCAGTAAAATATTAAAAGCATGTGGTGTAACCGTTGTAAGAGCAGCAAAAATTAGTTCTGCGGAAACCCCACCGGATAAATCTAGTAAATTCATGAGTTATTCTCCAATTCGATTGATCAGAGCGGCAGTATACCCGGCGCCAAAACCATTATCAATATTAACCACAGCTACTCCCGGTGCACAGGAATTGAGCATGGTAAGCAGAGGAGCTATTCCGTTTAAATGCGCTCCATAACCTATTGAAGTTGGCACGGCAATAACAGGACAGCTTACTAATCCTGCTATTACACTGGGCAGAGCCCCGTCCATTCCGGCGACAGCAATTATAACTCTGCTTGTGCGGAGAGTATCAATTTTTGAGAGAAGGCGGTGAATTCCCGCTACACCGATATCCCAATAGCTTTCAACATGTGCACCCACAGCTTGAGCGGTAACGGCCGCTTCTTCTGCTATGGGAATGTCGGATGTACCGGCAGATACTACGATTACTTTACCGCAGCCTTTGTCCATTTTTCCTATTACTAAAGTGCCACTTTTATTAAAATACTGTATCTGTTTAAAATGTGCTTGAAGAAGTACGGCTGTAGTTTTTTTTATCTTGGTAAGCAGGAGTTTTTTATTATGCTTATAAAGTTCTTTGCTTATAGCTAAAATATCCTCATCTGCTTTATTTTTACAATACACTACTTCCGGAAATCCTTTGCGTATGTCTCGGCTTATATCCACTTCTGCAAATCCCAGGTTTGTTGAGATCATATTCCTGATTTGCGTCAGTGCTGTTTGTGGAGTAATAATATTTTGTTTGATCTTTTCTAATAGATCTAAGAGCCTTTTCTCTTCCATTTTACATTGTTAAAATAGTAATCCTGTTATAAAAAGGAGTCAAACCTTTTTTAAAATTTATGTTTGTATAGTATATTAATATAGAAGATAATCACCATTCTTGAAGCTTTGCCGGGGGCTTCTTCTGAAGTAAAAAGGATTTTTAACAGAGGTGAGAAAATATCGATATAATTTGTCCATTACATACGATAATTAACATAAAGGTTATATAATATAAAGCACATTATTGATGAAATATAGATATATTTGGCATGGATTTTTTTGCCGATGATAGAGGATGTGAGCTCATGATGTATAAAAAAAGATACATTTTTTTATTTTGTTTCTCTTTTCTCTTAGTTGGTACATTCGTAATGGCTGAAGAGCAAACAATAATCCTAGGGAGAGAAGATGGTTGGAAAGCTCTTACTCACTTGGATGGTGTAAGTATGAAGCAGGGCAAATGGGGATTTTTGGATTTGGTTCTCGATCACGGTGATTATGAGATAGACCAAGAGACAGACCTCCTCTTGCATTTTAACAGCAAACCTGTACAGGATGTGGCAGGCCATTATCGGGTAAATATGCATAAAGCCGGTATTTCGGAACAGGTGTCCAAACTGGGAAAAGGTGCGGCTGTTTTTCAAGGCAGGGGCGGTATCGGGATTATACCTCAGCAAAATTGTCTTTTTAGCAGAGGAGTTGTCTGGAATGACTTTTCTATTGAGTTTTGGCTTTATCCCGCCTCTCTTTCAGAGGGTGAGACTATAATCTCCTGGAGGGGATTAAGGGTTGCAAAAGATGAACTGGTGCCTCAGAACTTTGAGTGCAGGGTGGAGAACAGAGCTCTGGTCTGGATTTTTAATAATTTTTTTGTGTCGCCGGAGGGTAATAATTATTCTTTTAGATTAAAGGGTTTTAGCAGACTGATTCCGCGGAAATGGCATCATCATATGCTTAGGTTTAACAGCACTGACGGGATTTTAGAGTATTTGGTTGACGGCATACCGGAAGGTGTAATATATACCACAGATTCCCACGCAGCAGCAGGTTCGCTGGCCAGACCAATCTTAGGTGAGTCAGACAATGCACAGCTGGTTATCGGAAAAGATTTCACAGGTTTTATTGATGAGTTCCGGATCTCAAAAACATTCATAACCAAACCTCAACTTAAAAAGTATGGAGCATACAGCGGTGCTGCGGTAAGCAGGGTTTTTGATTTAGGATATTCGGGAACCTGCATTAAAAAAATTATTGCTCATGTAGACAAACCTCATGATTCTGAAATCTATTTTTTTTACCGCTGCAGTGATGAGTATAGAACTCAAAGTTCACTCTCTGCTCAGTGGACTCAATTTATTCCGGGAACCGATTTTGAGGAGAGCGTGCGGGGCAGGTATCTGCAGCTGAGAGTTGAATTGTTTCCTGATGGCAGGCAGGAATATTCACCCGGAATTTATGAGATTGATATTATATATGAACCTGATTTTCCTCCTATACGGCCGGTAGCTTTCAAAGTAATTTCCGGTAATGGTAAAGTTACTCTAACATGGAAAAGGGTAACAGAAGAAGATGTAAAGGGATATATCATTTTTTACGGTGACGGTCCTCTCAATTATATGGGTACAGGGAGTGATCAGGGAGATTCCCCGATCGATGTAGGGAATGTGGACCAGTTTCAAATTACCGGTCTTAATAACGGTAAACTCTATTATTTTTCTATTGTGGCATACGATTCTTCGACACCACCGCATTTAAGTGAATTTGCCGGGGAAAAAAGTGCCCGGCCTTCAGAGGTATTGGAATGAAAACAATGACTCTTGATGAGAGATTAGCAAGAGCACGAACTAGTTTTCTTATGGGGGAGTATGATCTCGCAGAAAAACTCTTGGAAAAAGTAGTTTTAGAAAAGCCGTATTTACATTATGTATATAATGTTTTAGGCAGCGTCTATGAGCGGAAAGGGAAATATAAAGCTGCTATAGAGGTTTTTAATAAAGCGATTGAATTAAGACCGGATAATAGCGAAGCTTATAATAATTTGGGAGTGGCTTATAAAAATTCAGGGGAAATAGAAAAGGCATATACGATTTTACAAAAAGCATTACATATTGCCCGCAATAAAGTGGATATTTATTATAATTTAGGTAATCTGCATAGGGATAAGAGTGAGTATCCTCAAGCTATTAAATATTATAAACAAGCATTAGAATTAAACCCGCAGTATATTTTAGCGTATAATAATTTGGGAGCGGTGCTGGAAAAATTAGGTCGCTATGATGAAGCGGTTAAAGTATATCAACAGGGACTACAAATAGATATTAATCATCCGAGCTTACACTATAATTTAGGAGTGATATTCAAACAGAAGGGTCTCTATAAACAGGCAAAAGACGAGTTTGAATATGCCTGTCGCATAAAACACGGCTGGACTCAGGCGATGAACAATCTGGGGGTTATATACCAGGAACTCGGCGAATTTGAGCGTGCTCTTCAGATTTTTCAGGATATTTTAAAGAGTGAACCACGTAATGCAGAAGTACATAATAATATTGGTGTATTATTACATAAGCAAAAGCGTTTTGATGATGCGGTCACTTCATTTAAAAAGGCTGTTCAGCAGAATCCGCAGTACGGTCGGGCTCATTTCAATCTGGCGTTATTATACGCAGAACAAGGGCTTAATGATGAAGCAATAGAACAACTGGAAAAAATAAAGAAAATTGATCCGGAGGATTATCAGGTGTTGTACCGTGAAGGATCTATTTTCATGATTTTGGGTCGTTATGAAGATGCGGAAAAATGCTTTATGCAGGTTTTAGCTCAAAATTCATCTGATGCAGATAGTTTAAAAGCATTAACCAATGTATATTTAAAACAAGATAAAATAGCAAAAGCATATGAAATACAGAATCGGCTTTGGAAGCTGGGTCATAAGAATCTGGGATTTCATCTGGATCTGGCTTTTATCTGGAAAGAAAAAGGTGAGTTCAAGAAGGCCGAGCAGGAAGTAAAAATTTATTTGGAAAATAATCCGGGGGATGGGAAGGCCGAAATTCTTTTGGCTGACCTCTATCATAAGCAGGGTAATCTAAGAAATGCAGCAATTGCTCTTACCAGACTCATTAAAAGCAATGTTACTCATGATGAGGCATATTATTTACTGGCCAAGGTATACAGAGAGTTGGGTGAACATAAGAAAGCAGTTGCGGTGCTCAATGATATTGTTGAAAAACAAGGTTCCAGCGAAGAAATTAACGATGTGGATAAACTCAATGAATCACTCAAGCTCTATGAAGAGACAATAAAAGAGTATGAAAGAGAACACGATGAACAGTGGCAAAGAAATCTTATAAAATATAGAGATCTATCCGCTGATTTTGAAAAGCAGCAGGCAGAAGAAGAAGATGCATTTCTATTTAACGAACAAGAATTAGCTGAAGAAGAATCCGTACCGATTATAAAAGTTGGCGGTATGGAGCCGGTTTTGGCTGTCAGAGAAGAGGAAGAAGAGATAACTTTGGAAGAAAGTAATGAATTATTTCCTCAGGTGGAAGAGCGCAGAATTATTGAAGTTAGAGAAGAAAGAGCTCCCTCTCTTATAAACCTGTTGGATGGGCAGGAACTTTATAAAGAGAGTTCTTTTATACCGCCCCAAAGGGCGCCTTATACTCCGCTGCCGCCTGCGTCTCCTCCCGCACCTCCGATTTATAGCAGAGAAGAGCCCGGAAGGGAACCGGAGCTAGAGCAGCAGCCAGTAGAGACTTCTGAATATAAAAATGAACTTAAAGATCTTAAAAATGAAATAAGAAATGCAATGGATACTGCTACTAAGGCTTTACAGCAAAATCTGGCAAATATGCCGACAGGGGCCACATCTCAGGTTGTAGTACCACAGGTTACACCGCAGTATATTGCCGTTCCTCAGGGCCCGTTAGCTGTGGAAATATCCTATAGGGATTCCAAACAGAAACAAACAGAGGATGAGGTCATAGAAGGAATACCGCGCTATGCTAAGGAAGAAGAAGAGCCTTTAATTACGGGAGCAGATATGGAAGGACCGGAAGCTGAATCTGAGATTGCTGAAGCAGAAAGATCAGAGATACTAAAACAGGAGCCTGAAGTAGAGTTATTGGAGCAGGAGGAGCATGCACTTTTAGACAAAGCTACAGAAGCAGATTTATTAGCTCCTGAAGATGAGGAACTTATAATAGAAGAACAGCCCGAGCTGCTGGAGGAAAACCGCAGCTCTTCCAATTCTGTCGAAGATGAGAGCGATGAATATTCCACATTAAAGCAAAAAACCACGGAGCAGTCTGATTTTTTTTCACAAAAAGCGCAATTTCGAAATAAACAAGGGGGAAAACTTCTTGACTATTTAACAAATATGGTAAATTATTTACCACAAGATAGACAATTTAATTTGTTAGAGAATGAAATGCATATGAAGATGCAATATTTGCGTGCCAAGCTTTCGGGTAATAAAGGTTTAATAAGAAAGATAAATGAGCAGTTTCAAGGTTTTGTAAAACCAGAAAAACCTGAATTAACTGTGAATGCCATCAGTTCTACGTTTAAATTCATAAAAAACCTTTCTTCATATATGCCGGATAGAGATATGGGGAATGTTATTGCATTAAAGATTGATTCCATATTAGATAAGATGAGGAGCCCATAAAGCATGGAGAGGGAAAACGTATTATATGTAATGAAATCGTATATTGAGAAAATGCCCAGCCTGCCTACAACCGTGGCTAAGATATTACAAATCTGTAATGATCCGAAGACCTCTCCCACCGATTTAAACAGATTAATCAGTCTTGACCCCGTACTTATGGGTAAAGTGATGAAACTCATTAATTCCGCTTATTATGGACTTTCCCAAAAGATCACATCACTAGTCCGAGCAATTATCATGTTGGGAATTAATACTGTAAAAAACCTGTCATTAAGTACTGCTGTATTGGCAAGTCTAGGTAAAAAAACAGATTTTCAAGCCCTTAATATGGAAGGATTTTGGAAGCATTCCATTTGTGTAGGAAGTACTGCAAAATTGATTGCCAAAAAGCGAAATATTGATCCTAAATTGCTGGAAGAATATTTTATCGCAGGTCTTTTACACGATATTGGTAAAATTCCTCTCAACAACAGACTGTCAAAAAATTTTATCGAAGCCTTATCCGAAGCAGAAAGGTCCCGGCACCCCCTTTATTTCGCCGAACAGCATATATTAAATGTGGATCATTCTGAAATAGGCAGATTAATTGTAGATAATTGGAAACTCAGTAAGGATATAGAAGATGTAGTGATTTTCCATCATAATTTGACCGAGTACCAGGGAGAAAACCTTGATATATTATATACTGTGGCAATTTCCAATTATTTTGCCAATGTAAGTGAATTGGGTTTCTCCGGGGATCGTTTCCCGGAGAAGATACAGGATGATGTATTTAACTATTTAGGTATCGGCTGGCAGTATCTTGAAGAAATTGAGGATGATATTAAAAAAGAAATAGAAAAAGCTCAAATTTTTCTTGAAGTAGTCAAATAGGAGTATTATTCATGTCCATCAGTATGCGGTTTTGGGGTGTGCGAGGGTCGATTCCCTGCCCGGGAGCAGATACGGTAAAGTATGGCGGGAACACAGCGTGTATCGAACTGCGATTTCAACCCATAAACCGTCTCATTATTATAGATGCAGGTTCCGGTATAAGGGCATTGGGAGACCTTATAATGAAACAGGATCTTCCGAAAGGTCCGATAAAAACAGAAATATTTCTTACCCATACCCATTGGGATCATATTATGGGCTTTCCCTTTTTTACACCCATCTATATTCCCGGTACGGAACTTACAATTTACGGACCGGTTACCTACGAAGAAGATACCTTGGACAAGATTGTAGGAGATCAGCTGCGTTACCGCTATTTCCCGGTACGACAGAGCGAGCTGGCTGCTAAAATCAATTATGAACAGCTGCAGGAGTGCGAGAAGGACTTGGGTGACGGTATAGTTATGAGGACTAAATATCTCAATCATCCTATCCTGTGTTTGGGGTACCGTTTTGAGTATCAAGGCAAGGTGTTGTGTACGGCCTACGATACCGAGCCATTTCAGAATGTATTTGCTCAGAATAAGGGCTCACCTGATTTTGACAAAGAGGCCTGTCTAGAGGGCGAAATTGTGACAAAACAGGAAAATGAGAAGATATTAAAATTTTTTAAAGATGCGGATGTTGTAATCCATGATACACAATATACTCATAAAGAATATAATCCAGGGAAAATAGGCTGGGGGCATAGTACGTTTGAATATGCTATAAATGCGGCCCATAAAGCTAATGTAAAAAAATTATTTCTCTTCCATCATGATCCGCTGCGCAAAGATGAGGAACTCGATAAGCTGGAAGCTGCTTATCAAAGTAAAGTTAGAGGCAAGTCGGCTCTGCAGGTAGAAGCAGCGAGAGAAGGCCGGCTTTTAGAAATATAAGATTACTGCTTTCTCAGTCAAACCGGTGATTCCGCTAGAAAATAAGCTGGAAAAATTCATTTCATATTTTATACTATAGTTATAAGGATATACTCTTATTTAATTTATCCCAAGGGGGATTAGCTCAGTTGGTAGAGCGATAGGTTCGCAATCTATAGGTCAGGGGTTCAAATCCCCTATCCTCCAGATTGGTAAAATTAATAAATTGAGGAGGTAGAGCATGCTGAGGAATAATTTTATAGCATTGTGTGTTTTACTGATGATCTGGATGTATGCTATCCCGGTGTTTGCGCAGGATGATGCATCCGCAGCTCCTGAAGAGACAGTGGTTGAAGAAAAACCACCGGAAGGAAAGGTGGATCCGGTTTTTCCTGACGAAAACAAAAATATCATCTTTATTGAAGGTGAAAATGCAGTGGCCACCAATTTTTATCAGGAATCCATAAAGAATTTCGGATGTTCGGGCAAGGAGACACTCCAGCTGAACAGAGCTACCGGTTTGCAGGGTGGGGCTGCTTTTTATGCGGATTTTTTATTTTATGTTGAAGAACCCGGTGCTTTTGAGCTGTGGTATGGTGGAACACCTGCCGGACCGCAAGGAGAAGATTTGGAATCGTATTCTTCACCTTTTCGCTATATCGTTGATGATGGATTTACCGCTAATGTATACCGCAGGCGAATGGTTGTCGTAGAACAATATACTCCTTCCTATTATTGGAATTTGGTAGGGGATGTTTCGCTTGGTAAAGGAAAACATAAAATCAGATTTGAAGTAAACGAAAGGCGCCGCTATGATGGCAGGTATTATTTCTATCTTGACTGCTTTTTTTTAGTACGCAAGGTTGGCAGAAGCCGGGTTGTGGGAACTCCTCTCCCTGAGGTATTTCCTAAAAATATGGATAACAGAAGTATCAACCGTCCTTTTCTGGCAATCGAAGAGTATCAAAAAAAAATTAATCAAAGGCCGAATGACATCCAGCCCTATATCGAGGTATCAATGGTCTTCTCACTCTTAAGCGATTACCTGAGTGCGTTGAAATATTTAAAAAGGGCTCAAGCACTTGATCGGAATAATCTAGACATCCTCTTGCTCATTGCCAAAAATACTATCTGGGATGGAGATATCGAGGGAGGGTTAAAATACTACAAAGAGCTGTTGGCGCTGGACCCCAAGCGCTATGAAGTGTGGTTAGAAGCTGGCAAAGTTGCAGCGTGGACAGGTCGCTACCGTGAAGCGGTAGAGTTCTTTAAACAAGGTCTGCAGCACTATCCCGATGATTTGGGTTTAAAGCTTAATTGGGGAATAACCCTGGAATGGTCCAGTGAAGTAAGGGAAGCGGAAGGCATATATAATCAGGTGCTGGACGGTGTCAAGGGTGACAGAATAAAGTTGAAAAAGTTGGCTTTAGAGTATGATGTAAACGGCTATCCGCAGCGGGCAGCCGCTGTTTACGGCCATATGCAGACTCAGTTTCCCCAATATCTAGAGTATTATATTTTGCAGCAGGAAGTATACAGCAACACCGGTAAATTGGAGGAGGCAGAGGCGGTCGGACAAAAGATCAGAGGAAGATTTAATGAATCGGCAAAGCTCAATGCATATCTGTCCATACAGAAAGAAAAACAGGGTTTAAGAGAAGCGCTGCTGCAGGAATATAGAAAAGAGCTGGAACGTAATCCGGATAACCTCGATCTGCGGGAACTGCTGGCACAGACCCTGTTTTGGAACGGTTTAAGCAGAGAGGCGGTAAAGGAGTATCTGAATATATTAACCAACCATACCTATAGAGAAATTAAGCTTGCGGATGCCAGAGCCTTTTCAATTCTGGAAACACTGGACAAGCTCTACATTCTATATACCTATTTTCATAATATACCGAACGTTGCGGCCAATAAGAAAAAGGAAGTGGATAATCAGTTGGCCATTGTCAAACGTTATCGTGGAGAATATGAAATAGTGCTAAAAGACATAGAGCTTAGTAAAAATCTTAGAGCAAGCTTGAAAAACTCACTAACAGGTGATGCAGAGCAGGATGCTAAAATAAATAAGTCGATTGCTGAAACGGAAAAAAACTTGGAAAAGTTGCAAAAGGAGAAAGAAGAGCTAAGCAGGAAAGTGGTTGAAAATCAAAACCTGATCAAAGAGAAGATTAAAGAAGGGTATGCCTATTTTGAACGATACACAGAAGCGGTGAGCGCAGTAGAAACATTAAAGACCAGGATGGGTACTATAGCTCAGGTTGAGGAAAAAGAAAACGAGACTTACAAAAAGGTAAAAGAGACAACTACCTGGCAGTGGGATAAAGTTTTGATTATAGCAGAACTCAAAGAACTTGAAGCGGAAAAGCTGTTTTTAGCAGAGCACATTATGGCTAAGATAGCGCAGTCGGAAAATCGTTTGGCGGATGCGGAAAATCAGATAAAAGATAACATCGAGAGCATACCGACCCTTCCTGCTGAAAGTAAATATCTCTATGTGGAGACACTTATCTGGCAGGGAAAAGGTAAGGACGCGCTTGCCTTTCTTGAAAAGGAACTGGGTTCTATCAGTGGATATGCAGCTCATGCCGCCGAAGTAAAGAGTTTTCTACTAAAGTATGCTGCGGTAAGTCAGTATATGGGCAGTGTAAGTGATGATTATGAGCAGGAACTTACAAACCTGGCAAACAAGTTTGCCGGTATAGTTTCTGAAGCTCAAGGAGAAAAGCAGATTGTCGAACAAACAATCGACCAACTTCTGGCTCTTTATTCCCAAAGGCTTATAAGGACCTTCTTTTATAACCAGGAGAATACATATTTGTTACGGAATGAGTTGGGAAAATTCTATCTGGAAGAGAAGAACTTAAATTCAGCCATCAGGCAGTTTCGGCAGGTATTGGCTATGGATCCCAACGATATGGGTGCTATCTATCAGCTGGGTTTGGTATACCGGTGGAAAGGTGATTGGAGCGCTGCCATGGATCAGTTTAAACGTGTGTACGATAATGATCCCATGTATGGACGCACCATGGCTTTTTATAATGATCTGGCTTATCAGCACTCCGATATGGTGCAAGCAAGCACAAACTATGTTGTTGATACCGCCGGGGTTATCAAATTAGAGAGCGGTTTGGATTATACACATCCCTTTAATACTATGTTTGTTTTTAAAGCCGGTTATGATGTTGATTATTATGAATATTATAAGGGAAGTTCTGCTTCAGGGGAGCCTTATACCTATCATTATCATGATGTAAAGTTCGGTATGTCCATCAATCATCTGGACTGGGGATTAAAAGTTACACCTTATGTCGGAATGGGGGTGTTTTTAAAAGATGTTTATTATACTACGGCTGAAGCGAATGGATTTACCGGTACGGACCCGGGTGTAGTTTTTGATTATTTTGATATTCCCGAACCCTATATCTATTTGGAAAGTGTGTTATGGGAAGGGGGTATTGTTCAGATAAATCTTCATGGCGGTTATGAGCGCTATGACGAGACATATGCTTACTTTTTGGATACTGTATATGAAGTTTGGAGTGAGTTCAATGTTGTATTGAAGTTGGCCTTTATTGATTTGCCTGTTATTAAAGGCACGCAGCTGAGAGTGTCCGGAAAGGGAGAATTCATTTTTGATGATGATAATAATATTATTTATGAAGCAGGAGCTTATTTGGATGTTAGATTCCTGGATTTAGAGTACCCGGATATCAACGCCACCTTCTATGCTCAGGCCTGGTACGAGGATAGCATAGAAGAGGATGATCCTTTAGCAGATGATTATTTCAAGCCACAGGGTAATTTTCAGGTAATGGGCGGATTAGGTTTATCCGCCTATCTACCCGTGTCTGACGGACAGGTGTTAGGGATAAATATTAAAGGCCAAGGCGGACCTTACTATGAAAATTTTATGCAGGATGGTACGCTGGAAGAATATATTAAGGTTGAAGGGGATCTGACTTTGGAATATGTGATTAATGCATTATACTTTTATTTGGAAATCAATTACCAGGGTACATTTGAGGAATTATTTCAAACAATCTATTACGGCCAAATTTCGATTACATTAGGTCTGGGGGGTAGCTTTCCAAGTTTACTTATACCGTAATACATCATATATTTCTCATATATAACTATATTGAGCCGTTAAAAGACGGCCCCTTTTAGTTTAAAAGGTGTAAAATGAGAATTGCTGTAACGAATTGACATACAAATCAAAAAAATGTTTTAATGTTATAAAGCGCCCGGATGGTGAAATTGGTAGACACGCTAGGTTCAGGGTCTAGTGGGGGCGACTCCATGCTGGTTCGAGTCCAGTTCCGGGCAACGAAGAGGTTGTGCTTAATTGTACAACCTCTTTTTTTTATGTGATCTGATTGTTATGACTGCTTATGAAATTTAATAACAGCACCCAAAAGCAGATAATAAGGTTGAACATGGGAACCTGTAAAGCCATGGGCAGGCAGTAAATAATGGAAACCGCGGGTATCCATACTACCCATGTAGAGAATAACACGGAAGGAATATTGAATGTGAACAGTTTTTTCGTGAATTTTTCTTTAAGCAAAGCGAACGAAAAATTACAGTCTTTCCATAAAAACAAGATGGTTAATGACGGAGCCGCCCATAGAGGACAATAGATAAACTGATCTACAAAAGTCTTTTTGATAATCACGGCAACACTGGGATCATAACCGAAGATAATCCCCTGCAAACGGTAGAAGGCATCTACTTCAATCCCTTTCCAGGCCCAGACAAGCAGATAAAACAATAATTCTTTCGGCACTGATTTATTAGAAATTTGTTTTGTTGCTAATAAGTATATAAATGGAATGAGACCCCCAAAAAGAGCCGTCGAAATGGCGGAAAAAAGAAAACCATACTCTGTTTTTAATACCGAAATATTTTCGAAAATGTTTTTCGCAAAATCGGTAAAGTAATAAGCAAGCACGATACCCAAGGCACCCGCTTGCAGCACCAGACCGGGCATAATATTTTTTTTCATACCTTTTACTGCCGCATGGAGAAGTCTCTGTTTTTTCCGGTCTCTTATATCATTCATGTATGATTTCTTCTAAAGGTGATACTATATTACTATAAGAAAAATAGCAATCTAATCGATTTTTACTCTTTTTAATCTCAGCGAGTTACTCACCACATTGATTGAGCTTAATGCCATGGCTGCTTCGGCAATGGCCGGGTGGAGTAAGCCTAAAACGGCCAGGGGGATGGCAATGACATTGTAAAAAAAGGCCCAGAACAGATTTTGAAGTATTTTCTTAAAGGTAGCTTTGGAAAGTTTGATTGCTTTTACAACTCCTTCAAGACTTCCTCCGACAAGAGTAATATCTGCTGATTCAATTGCGATATCGGTTCCCGTTCCTATGGCAATTCCCACATCCGCCTGTTTTAAGGCGGGCGCATCGTTGATACCGTCACCGACCATAGCCACTGTTTTGTTTTGATCTTGGAGTTGTTTGATGATGTTAATTTTATCCTGGGGCAGCAGTTCCGCATAAAATTCATCAATTTGAACTGCTCGGGCGATAGAAGCGGCGGACTTTTTATTGTCACCCGTTAACATAACCGTTCGGATGCCAAGTTTGTGAAGTTTATCAACAGCTGTTTTGGAATCAGCTTTTATTGCATCGGCAATAGCGATTACACCGATGGTTTTTCTATTTTCTGCAAAAACTATCACCGTGTATCCATTTTCTTGATATTCATCAATCTCATTTTTAAATTGATTAAGCGAGATTTCAAGCTCTGTAAAATATTTTCTGCTTCCCGCTATATATTCTTTATCCTCAATAGATGCTGTTATGCCTTTGCCGGTTTTGGAGCTGAATTTATCCGCTTTTTTTAACACAGCATGCTGTTGTTCAGCATAGCTTACGACAGCGGCAGCCAGAGGGTGCTCAGAGAGTGATTCCAAAGAAGCGGCCAAAGTCAGAAATCTTTCTGAGTCAGAGCTGGTCTTGAAATCAATAACTCTGGGTTTGCCGCTGGTAATCGTACCTGTTTTATCGAAAACAACCGTATCGATTTTTTGAGCGGTCTGAATAGCTTCTCCGTTTCTGATCAATATACCATTAGTTGCTCCCTTGCCCATTCCGACCATAAGGGCTGTAGGTGTGGCCAAACCCAAAGCACAGGAACAGGCAATAACTATGGTGGCAATAGCCGCGAATAAGGCCAGAGAAATGATACCTGCATTCAAATTTAGCCAAGGCAGGAAAGGTGTAAATAGAGAAAGTATAACTCTTCCCGTGTCAGGAAAAATGAGCCAGAACGCAAATGTGGCCAGTGAAATGGCCAATATAACCGGAACGAAAACCGCAGTTACCCTGTCGGCAAAGGCCTGAATGGGTATTTTTGTGCTCTGAGCCTGTTCCACCATCTGTATGATTTGAGTTAAAAAAGTATCTTTACCTACTTTTTCTATTCTGACACTTAATACACCCGGGCCGTTCACTGTTGCTCCGATCACTTTGTGACCAATGGATTTATCTACCGGAATGGATTCCCCCGTGGCAATTGCTTCATCTACAGAGCTCTCTCCGTCGATTATCACTCCGTCCACCGGTATTTTTTCACCAGGTTTTACCAGTACTATGTCCCCTCTTTTCAGGGATTCAAGCGGAACATCACGTGTGCTGCCATTTTTTTTGATAAGGTGCGCACTTTTAGCGCCCAGTTCTAATAACTGCTTTATCGCTTGAGATGCCCTGCCGGTAGCCTTTTGCTTAAGATAGTTTCCGATGAAGTTAATGGACATTATCATGGCGCCTACTACCGCAAAACTTTCGATATCCAATCCTGCAAGCCTGAGAATTCCTGTACTAAATGCCGCTATGGTACCGATTCCGATGAGCGAGTCCATGTTAAAAGATATGTTCTTGAAAGAAAAGAGGGTCGCTCTTATTACCGGAAATCCTATAATAAAAATTACCGGAAAGACTATTGCGAGATCAAGAATAAGTGCTATCTGTTTGTCTGCAATAAAGAATCCGAAGAACATTTCCCCGATCATCTTAAAAGTGAGAGGTAAAGTAATTGCCCATGCCCACAATAAGCGTGCTTTTTCTTTACGTAAATGAATGGCTTCCTGTCGGGCCTTCTTTTTTAGGTTTTCCAGGCTGTATCCTGCCTGTTTTACTTTCTTTTTGAATAACCGGGTATCTGTTTTTTCTTTTAGATATGAGATACGGGCTTTTTTATCCGTGAAATTAACATGAGCCTCTATCACACCCGGAATATGCTTTAATGTGTTTTCGACCGTTAGAGCACAGGAAGAGCAGGACATGCCCTGTACTGAAAACTCAGCATCCTCTTTTTTATTCTCTGTTTGTTTTTCCAATAATTTTTCTTTACCCATTATCATGCTCCTCTATGTGAAAACCAGGTTAAAACCGCTATGCCGCGTCATATCCCAATGCTTGAATAATTTTAATAAAATGTGTTTTATCTTTGGATTCGGTTTTAATCAGAGCCTTTTTCTTTGCCAAATCAACATTGGCTTCTTCTACATTCTGTTCTTTTAAGAGTGCCTGTTGTATTCTCTGAGCGCAAGCATTACAGGCCATACCTTTTATTTTTAAAGTGATTGTGTTATTCATAAAAGCACCTCCTCTGTCTGCTATTGTGCTGATTTATTTGATTTATTATTCATATCACAGCAATCCAAACGCTTATTTCCGTAAAGCTTGTTATTAGATGCTGCTAATCGCTCTAAATAGTTATTTATTTTTTGACGAAATATTTGAAATAGCCTTTTCATACCATCCTCCTAGAGAATATCCTGCTTCAATTTTTCATACTCTTGAACGGTTATTTCTCCTTTTGCCAATCTAACCTTTAAAATATCAAGCGGTCCTGTTTTTGTTCTTTGTCTTTTTATAATGATTATTGCTCCGGTGATAATTGCTCCCAAAACAATAATTGCCAGTAGCCAAAAGAGAATTTCTCCCAAAGGCATGAAAGAGAACGGGCCCCAGCCCATTCTCCCCCGATATGGATGGTCGCCACTATTAAACATCATGAGCATACCCCCTCCTCTTTTCATCATACCCGGTCCGTGAAATCTCGGTCCTCTGAAGCCAGGTCCGTGAAATGGAGTGCCATAGCGGTCATCGCCCCGCAGAAACCTGTAGCCCATAGCTATGTGCATGGTGCGGAGGCTTTCCGAGCCTTCTCCACCCATCATCTCATCCATCCACTCGTGTTCCCTTTCATCCGGATGCCTGATACTCATTACCGCATCACCCAGCTCTTCGAGGAGATTTTTACTCACCTTATCGGGATCTATAGCCTGATCTTCATTTACACTCTGCTCCTGACGAATTAATGCCAAGATATCTTCTATGCTTTTTTCTTGTTCATTATCATGAGCTGCAAGCGGCATAGTTGAGAGTATAATAAATAGACTTAAAATTAAT
>CAZEPL010000054.1:0-6978 GCA_964514135.1 uncultured Spirochaetaceae bacterium
TACTCTGTCAGGCAACTGGTTCCTCACTGGTACACCTGTCCAGGGAGGTGCTGATTACATATATAGGGAAAACCACCTTGCTTTTGTGTATGATCCTATTGATCCTTCACAGATTCGCATTTCCTGCGGTGGAACCCTATCTTTGAGCCCCGGTTACTTTAGTATAGCAGGTAACTCACCTGATCCCAAGGATATAACAGTCGCTTCGGGAATGATGAAATATGTATTACAAACAGGTGTACCTTCATCAATATTCCTTGTCGAAATGATTAATAACACAACTATTAAAGTAGAAGTATTTCCGGATAAAGCACCAGGTGATGTAAATGATTTTACCGCTAACGTTCAAATATACGAAAGATAATAGATTTAAAACCACCCATTTCTCCGATGCTCAAGTACTATCTCAATCATTGCTAAATAACCTTCTATAGAGACAACCGTTATATACTTATCCCCGATTTCATGGTTGTATCCTTCATTAACTTATCTGAAAAAATCAAGATCTGACATAACTAAACTTAAAGGCTGGTTTGAATTTTGGGAAACATTAAATTTTTCTACAATAATATTTTCAAGATATCTTCTGTTGTAAACTCCTGTTAACTTATCTGAAGATACATACTATCTTAGATTTATTCTAAAGTTTATAGTGTGATACCAATAGAAAAAAGCTTCCGGATTTCTTTTTTTTAATTTATTGAGGATATTATAATCTTTATTTTCGATAGTAAGTCCTGTAATCAATTCAGGATTTTTAAAAAATACAAATTTTGAACTGTCGGTATGGATTATTCTGGCCATATATGCGGCTTTTGATGCAGCAGTTTCTGCTCTAATAATATTATAATTTTCAGAAAAAATATATGACTTGATACGCCGTATACCTTCCTCCAACTCTTTAAATCGGGCATCTCCCATTTTGCCC
Organism: uncultured Spirochaetaceae bacterium; assembly: GCA_964514135.1. GTDB lineage: Bacteria > Spirochaetota > Spirochaetia > SZUA-6 > RPPD01 > JAFGGG01. The sequence goes on from CAZEPL010000054.1 coordinate 929, forward strand.
TGTGTACTCACACAAAGGGAGGTTTGAAAAATATCCTCAAGAACATCCTCTGCTTTTATTTTTAACTCCCTGTATGCCAATTGCTGGAGCACACAGTTTAAAAAAACCTTTTTTAAGTTTGCAGTATTTTTAAGAAATGGAAACAGAATTCCTATATCAAACAGCTGCTTGATAATTTCCAGAGACATACTTTTGCCGTTTTTCTGATAGGGAATACCGGTTGTTTTCGGCGCAAAGGTGCATAGATTGTCTCCTAAAAGATTGTCAATGTCAGGAACAAGTACCATCGAAGGATCACCTGTATATGGTAAAAATGATATACTCAGAGGGATCTGATTCAGAACAGTATAGGGAGTATTGTCAAATACAATGTCCAGCAGGATACTGTCTTCTACTGGACGGCTGTGTATTTTAGACTGATAGAAAAACTTATAATGAATTTTTTCCAGTTTTAAATGTGGTTTTCTGGGTATTGGTTCATAGCTGGAAAACAGGCCTGTTTGTATTACTGAATCCATAAAACCAGTCAGAATATTTTTTGCTGTTTTTTTAGGCAGGAGTATATCAACATCTATTGAAAACCGCAGCGGTTTTTCAAGCAGGAGCATCACCGCAGTTCCCCCTTTAAAGATAAACTCAAGTCCGCTCTTTAAAAGATTTTCCACCAGAAGAAAAGCTCTTACAACTTTTTCCAGAAGCAGGGGATCTCCCCGGAGAGTACTTTTAGAGGTTTCAATTAGCCATTGTTTATCCATTACCCTTGTATCAATCACTTGATTCTATATTTCTCCTTACTTTTAATTCCAGTCTTATTTTTTCTTTTTCAACAAGTTCTCAAAAAAATCCTTCTTTCCCCGGCGATCCGCATAGCGTAAAAGCCTTGTTGTATTAAACGTGTATTTACTGTATGCATTTTCCCATATATTTCGCCACTCGCTGCCCTGCAGGAAATCAAACAATGTTTTATCACAATAAAGGTCTACGATTATTTTCTCTAATTCCGGAACTGGTACACCTTCAATCTTACGGACAGGTGATTCAGTAAGAAGTGGTTTTATAATTATTACATTTTCTTCAACTCCAACCATATCAAATGCAATTTCTATTTGGTGTATAAGAAAAACTGTCCCGAATTTTTCTTTTAACTGGTAATATACTGCTTCTAATGTTTCTTTTTCTGTTTCACAGATACTGAAAAATCGGGCAGGAAGATGGTGAGCCAGCTCTGTAATTATCTGGGTGTTCCATACACAATAGTCAACCAGTGGAAAACTGCTTTTTATAAATGCAGATACTGTCTTTAAAAAAGGCACCACCTCTGCCTGAAAACTGTTCTTATCCGGAAGGCTGTATCTGCCTCTGCCAATACGCTGAATACTTCCACTTTTTACAAGTTCGTACATGCGCCAGTTCACAGTTGATGAGGGAAGGCCTTTTTCCTCCTGTCTGAATAAATCAAGCGCGTCTGCTGTACTTAGTGATTCATGGTCATTTAGATAGATAACTATCTTTTCTTTATAGTCTTTAATTTTAGCACCTCAATATTCAAATTATCGGCAATGGTTACTTATTTTTGCCGTTAATTTGCTTTTTTGTCAAGCTTCCTTTGAATGTCTGAAAGTTAAAAAGCTAAAGAATTGAGACATTTTTAGCAAATCTGTTCATGCACTTTATTATTTCACTCTTAGGATTGCTCCATCGCTTGTTAAGCTAAGCTATAGTCATACATGTGCAGTCTTCTTAATATTAGGCATTTCATTCCATTCTTGTCCTTCAAGCAAACGTCCATTTTTTTTCTTGTTAACTCCGCCCCATTGTTTGAAGAAAAAAGGAATCTTTTGAGAATTGCATTTCTCTTTTATTGAAAGTACCCAATCCTTACTCATTGGTCTTGCGCCAGGTCCTGATTCTCCGCCTACTATAACCCAATCAATTCCATTTAAATCAATATCTTTTATTTCACCGATAAAAGGTTCAATTGATATAAACTTAAAATGCGCATTTGTTTGTTTTAAAGAATCTATTCTATATACATTTTCTTGATTTTCTACAGTTACACCCATCCAAATATTGCTTGTCCAATCCAGCATTTCTGCAAACTTATTTAAAATATCTGTTCTTTTAGTTAAAATTTGGAAGGTATGCTGTTGATTTGCATTCATAACATCGAACGTACTTTTAATAAATTCAAATGGTATATCCTCATGAAAGAGATCGCTCATAGAGTTTACAAATACCATGCGGCTTTTTACCCAATTGAAAGGTTCTTTTAGAACTTCAGGATGTAATGTTAAGTAAAAACCATTTTTATATTTTTCCTGCCCCATAGCTTTCAGCCTCTTTGCCATTTTTTCAGCATAACAATTTTTGCATCCTGCGGATATTTTTGTACATCCAGTCGCTGGATTCCATGTTGATTCAGTCCATTCTATTTTGGATGGATTCATTTTCTTCTCCAATATCAATAAATCGTATTATATCAGAATTTTCAAAGCCTGTTCTTCGATTTCTCGAAGATTCTACCTTTATTATATTCTTTTTTTCAAAATCATTCAGCATCCTTTTTATCTCTTTTTCTGTGAAAGGCAGTTTATCAACAATAATTTTTATGAATTCTTTATATGTAAGTGACTGACCATTAAATCTAAATAATATACATTTTATACAATTATGTAATTTTTTCTCTATAAAGCACTTTGTGCATAATCTTTTAAATATAGCAGTTTCATATTTTTCACCCATTAAATCAAGCAGATCTGGCTGCTTTTCAATTTCACCTCTATATTCAAATTCACCATTGTTGTTATTGGCAAAGGCTTCTTTCATTAATTTACAACCAAGATAATGGTTTGTGAGATGAAAAAGATAAAAATACGGCCGATTTTTTTCAGGGAAATTTAACTTGTATGGATACACAAACCCGGAAAATTTCTTACATTGCTCTCTAAATAAATTAACAAGAGCTAATTCCTTATCTTCCCCAGCCATATCAGCAAAATTTCGCCAATCAGGTGTACCAAAAAGTTCGTCATATCTTTGGTTAATCTTATCATTATGATGCTTAACATAACGGTTAATAGCATTATACATGAAGTTTATTAATACTTCGGCCTTTTCAAATGCCATTATTCTTTCGATTGTCTTTATCTTTATAGAAAAGCCAAAAGGATCTATAAGAAAAAATGTTGGATATAACTGGTTCCCTTGAAGGCCATCAAGAATCTTGTTAATTTCATCGTCAAAATTACCACAGATATAATTAATATTTATATTCTTTATATTTAATTCTACAGTTATATTTATAAGATTTTCAATATTAACTTTCTGGTTATCCATTATTACTGCATTTGCATGTTCAATCATGCCATTCTTTTTTAATTCATCAATCGCCTGCATGGAAAATATTGGTGATCCCCAGTTCTTTGATAAATATTTATTACTTTTTATATCATCCTTTGTATGATAAGCTCCAATGCCCCCAAAACCGTTTATATAGTTTAAACAGTTATTATATTTACTAAGTATTTTTGCCCATATTGGAAGATAGTATTTCAAGACTTTGTGTTTCATTTCCGTCTGCGGCTCATAAAGCCAGGTTTGGTAAGATACATTTGGCCAATCTCGAGCTTGCTTTTTGCTCATCAAGTACTCTCCAGTATCACCTTTAAAATATCCGGGCTTTTCTCTTTAAAGCTGTTCATACGTTTAACTATTTCAGTTTTTTTTTACACTTCATTCATCCAGCCCTTCAATAATCCGAACTTCTTTTACCGTCTTCTGATGCTCCATCGCGATAGAAACTGGATGCTTTGGGTCGGAAAACTCCTGATACACTTTTTCGATGGTCTTCATTTTTTTCTCATCGCTCCAGTCTTTTTTCAATTCAGGTAGGCTGTTTAAATGCTTCAGCACCTCGGCATCAGCGGCTTTTACTTCGTTGGGAAAGTAGAGTTCGTAGACCATGGCATTATTTATCAGTCTCATCTCTTAAACGATATTCAATTTCATAATTTTTAATATATTCCGTTTCAGCTTGAGTTAAACCATACAGCGGACAAACCAAATCATCAATTTTATCAATAAGTATTTTTGATTTGTATATTTTGTATTCTTTAAATTCATTTATATTTTGATAGCTAGTGTTATTGTGTTTAACAACATTAAGTTCAATATCTAATAAATATTTTTTATATGCTAAAGAAACTATATTAAGAGTCTTTGTGTTGACTTGTGGTATTGGGAAATTATCAATTTCATAAGATTTCAAATTGAGGCCATTTGAGTAAACCTGTTGATAATAATAAAAAAGATTACTACTCATAATAGCACCTACGAAATCTGAAAATCCTGACTTTAAATATATTGGTTTTTCCTTTGTTGAACCAGTAGTGTAATTTGTAACTACATTAAAATACCTTCCACCAGAGGTGCGATAATAAATAGGTTTGCCAATTGCGGAATATAACAAAGATAATATTTTATTTGGGTTGAACATTTTTTTTAATATATTTAATTCTATCGTTGTACTAATTTTAGGATACCTCCCTTTCAATTTGACAGAACTAGAATTAATAAACTGTAAGTTTGAAATAAGATTAGACAATTCATCATTATATTTTCTCCGAATTATTCGGGTTGTATAAATATTTTTATTTTTTGTCAAAGTTTTAATGAAAAACCAAATTGAAGTCCTAATGCAGGCGTTGTCAAATATTTGTTTTGGCCTATTGGAGTATGAAGAAACACGAATTAAATTACAACTATTCTCTAAAATATTATGCAAACCAGTCATTGCATCACTAGAGGTTATAGCCATAGGAACGATGTAGTTTAAATTCCCATTTTTTCTAAGAACATTAAAACCCTGTTCAATAAAAAAGTTTCTACTTGCAGTGTCCTTTTCAAATATTACTGTTCCTTTAGAATATTTAATTATTTCAATATTATCCGCAACAACCTCTAATCCTTTATTATCCAACTTGGAGAATATTTCAATTTCTCTTAATAGTTCTAGTTTTTTCTTCATAATCTAAGAATAATTATAGTATATTATTTAAGAAATTGCATTTACTACTTCATGCTTCTTTTTATCTACTTGTTCAAAACAGTTAAAGCACCTATTATGAGCACTAGATTTTTGATCCTTAATAATGGGTTGTAGTAAAAGTTTTGTCTCGTTAATATTCTTGGGGATTCCCAATGATAGTTAAACTTATAATTTCGTTTAAGGGATTTTTAAAAAATTGTGCAAGCATTAGCAAACTGAAAATCAACATACCACCAGCAAAGCTGGTGGTATGTGAGGCAGCACCTGACCAATCAATGTGATTGAGTGCTCGACGCAGGATTGAAAATGGAAACAGGCTGCGTGATAGTATAGGTATGAAGTTATATAGATGAGAATAATTTATTTTAGGATAAAAGTTACATCGAATACATAGGGAGGCATTTATGAATAAATTTCAGGCTTTTATTATCAGTTTAATCTGCATTTTACTAATTATTTCCTGTGTTACTACAGGGAAAAATGCATCAGAATCTGCATTTACCGGTTTTTTCATTGTTGATGACGCACCGGAAGATTTCGGCTGGCGTGATGGTTCAACCTATTTTATGATTATCACTAGAGGATTCAATGATTACTTGCTACTCCTTGGCAGGTATGATCTTCAAACAAAGGAATATGAAATTGAAAATGACACATTCGTGCTTGTAGAAAAAGAAGGTAACCTTATCGGTTCGGATGAAGAAACAATATTAGAATTAATTCCCGATGCAACAGGCTTCATAATCTTTGTAACCAGTTTTGGAGAGAAACAAACACTTCATATTAAACGAGTTGAGCAATAATAAATAACGTTAAGAGCTGGTTAGTTAATAATGGAAATGATAGCTACACTTATAATTTCGTTCAAGGAATTTTTTGGAAAAAAGTGGGAAAATTGAAAAAATGGTGCAAGCATTAAAAGCATTATGTTTATTCCCAAATCATCCATTACAGTAAGGGCTATTTGTGCAGCTTTTTGATAATTACTGGTTCCTTCATTGTT
>CAZEPL010000054.1:7078-28150 GCA_964514135.1 uncultured Spirochaetaceae bacterium
TTACAGTAAGGGCTATTTGTGCAGCTTTTTGATAATTACTGGTTCCTTCATTGTTTCTACTTGAGCCTAACCATCCTGATAAATATTATAGTATTAATTTGAAAAATCAGATCCTTTATAGTATAATAATTCTTAAATAACCAACTAGGAGTAAACATGAAAAGACTAATGCCATTTGTTTTAATAGCTATCTTGTTAACAGGCTGTGGCACTTTTTATGCTGCTGTTGACAGCGGAGGAGATAATATATTTGAAGATAATATTATTATGGTGGAAAAGCAGTTAGATCCCTTGCAGGTCGATCTAAAGATAACCAACAAAACAAATAAAGACATTGAAATCCTCTGGGATAAATGTCTCTATGTGGATTTAACCGGGGCTTCATACAATATAATACATTCAGGAGTTAACTTTGCAGAAGATGGAACTATTATAAATCCTCAGACTATAATAAAATCAAAGGAAACACATGTTGATTTTATCACACCAATTGAGGCAATTAAAAATAGAGCACAACGTCATGAGCGGAAAACTGAATTCTATGCAACACATCATGTAACAACTGAACAAATATATATTATTGGTGAAGATATTGATTATAGAAACCAGAATGAACTAGTGGATTTAGTGGGCAAGGAATATAAAATACATCTTGTTGTACTTGTTGGTTCAGAGGAATTAACATACGATCTAACCGGGAAAATAATTGAGATAATCGATCTATTAAAAGATTGATGCTTAAGGGCCTTTTCGTGATAATTCCTGAATGATAGTTGAACTTATAATTTCGTTCAAGGAATTTTTAAAAATTATGCATCAAGCGAAGTTATCTGCTGTATGATAGGACAGGATCAAACCGGTTTTAATATTAAAAAAAGCCAGCTGTTCATTTCGATGGTTAAAACATTTCGGATGAAAAAAACAAAAAAACTATTGATTTTTTTATAAATTTGACTATAATATCTATAGAATATGACTAAAGCTTGTTTCGAGCAAGTGAATGAGTCCGATTACGGTCGGACTTTTTTTTATTAATTTTCATTCTTTAAAAAAATATGCAATTTGATTTTTAATATCATTTAAAAATATACATTTATTAGCAGTTTTTTTTAAATTTTCATTTAAACGATCACTGCTTGAAACAATAATTGTTTTTTTATATTGTCCTTTCATGTATTTTAATAACTTAACAAAATCTCCATCTCCACTACATAATATAAAAATATCAAAATTATCTTTTTCTTGAATTGCATTTATAGTAAGCTCTACATCAAAATTACATTTATTAACCATTCTACCTGTATATTGATCATAAACAGAACTTATAGGCTTCTCAATTACTTTATAGCCAAAAGATCTTATATGTTTAAAATATTCCCTTTTTGTGTTTTTTTGTATATTCATTTTTTTTCTATCTATTTCAGGATTACGTTGTACTAATATATTATCAGTAATCATCCCTTCATAGTAATAAGCACAGACTATATTATATAAACTACTAAAATAATTAATAGATTTTTTATAATCAACTTTCCAATCTTTACCTTTAAAAACATAAAAAAAATTAGAAGCATCAATAAATAAACCTGCTTTTTCTTTCATTTACGACTCCAAAAATTATTATATCATATAATAATATGAAGATAAAGATTTTAATATTTGTTTAACTCTTTTGCTTTTTTAAAGCAGCAAGTCATTTTCCAGAGTTACTCTTATGTATCGACAATTATTATACAACCGTGGAAAGCATCTAAACAGCATTGGTACCTGCACAGGGAGCCTTTGTTATGTTGTATGACAGAAAGGGATCTATACAGATGGGTGGCGGTGTATCCAACGTGGTATATACACCAGGACGGATTAGCTTTGACTATAACGACGGATATTTCAGTATAACGGTCACCCTATGTGTCAGGACAGTTGTGATAATCCGCACATCTGCAGTTTAATACCTATGGTAATCTGCCATGAAATGTCAGTGCATTACAAGCCGGTGTCGCTTATGAAATATTCTACCGGACAACTACAAGTAGCTGATTGACAACATACAGTACATGGCTTACTTTTTAATGATAGCTAAACTTATAATTTCGTCCAAGGGATTTTTTGGAAAAAAATGGGAATACCTATAGTGCTTTCTTCTTCTATAGATACTTCTATTTTTTCTTGTTTTCTCACGCTTTTTTATATATACTTAAAAGAAAAACTAAGTTCTGCCCAAAGGGAGTGTGTAACCATGTATATGAAAAAGGCTAAGCTGCTCTGTCCAAAATGCAGTTCACATATGGAAAAAGTAGAATATGAAGGCGTTAAAATCGAAAGATGTAAAAAATGCAAAGGTATCTGGTTTGATATGATGGAAAAAGATGAATTAAAAGCAAAGCATGGTTCTGAATCGGTTGATAGCGGTGATAAGGATGTGGGAAAAGAATCTGATAAAAAAAAGAATGTCAATTGCCCCAAATGTTTAACACCGATGATCAGAAAAGCAGATATCGAGCAGAAACATATTGTTTATGAATATTGTAATTCATGTCATGGAGCTTTTTTTGATGCAGGTGAGTTTAAAGACTTTAAAGAAGAGACTATCTTAGATTATATTAAAAAAATATTTATAAAAAAATAATCATTATTTAGTGCCACTAAGCTTAATTATTCCAATCCTGAGCTTTGAGAAAAGCTGACTTCTACGGATCTGTCACTCTTATTCTTTTTCTTAAATGCATATTTGATATATTTTTTTGCAAAGGCAACTACGAGTTTATTAACAGGAAATGGTTCAGTACTGTTTTTTCTGCCATATTTAAAATAGCATAATAATACTCTAATGCCTGCTCGCTCTCGCCTAATACATCATGACAAATTCCCAGTAGTAATAAACTATGTGTGCTTTCATTGAGCGACTGCTTGTGCTCTTGTGTGTTTTTAATAATAGAAAGGGCTTTTGCATAGCTGCCTTCATGAATGAGCAGCTTGCAGAGGATGTGATAAAATAGAACTTCTGTATTATCTGTTTTTAAAGCTTTGTATAATAATGCTTTTATTTTATCTTTTCTGTATGGTTCTTCTTCATACAAAATATGTGCTTTACGGTATATATTCATAGCTTGGAGTTTATGAACGTGTTGAAAGCGGTGGCCTTTCAGCCTGGCAGTATGCTGAGAGTCTATCTTTTTTTCATAGATTGACCAGAAATCAAATCCGATGTAATGGTTATTGCTTGTGGGCACGGGTCCTGACGCAATCCAGAATTTAAACTTTTCCGGTAAAAAGATTACGCTGTTTGTATTATTTGGTGCGGCAATAATACCGGACACACTTCGTTCGCTTTTAGTTGTATGGTGTATATGATCACCCAAAAAACATGCGGCCAGTTCGGGATTAATTTTACCTCTATGCTTTTCAATCAGGTGTTGCAAGCGTAGGTAACGGAGTTTTGCCGATTCATTTATACCTGTGGGTGAGCACATACCTGCTTTACTTATTTCAACTTATTTATATCCATGATCAGGATTATAAAAACATACTGTCCGATTACCAGGAAATGCTTTGATACCTGACTAGTCGAGGTTTCTTCCGATTATAAGCTCTCTATTTTTTGTAAACTCATTTTTTGCTGCAAAGGAACTGCAGGCATTCAATGAAATACTTAATTTCTGGAATGCCTTGTCTAATTTTTTAATAATTCTGGGGATTAGATTCAGAACAAGACTGGGATGGTGATAAGCTTTGAACACAGTGTTGAATGACAGCCCACTTCCGGCTGCAATTCCTTTAATATGATCGAGCATTTCCTACGGTTGATATTTTTTTGTGGGGCCATAGATCGAATGATTTAAATAAGACATTAGTAATTTTTCTTTAAGTAATTTGTTTTTCCTTCTGCCATTAATGGGATTGGCATAAAAGGGTAGGGCGCCTTTACGAATCTCCTTTTAAAAGAGTGCTCCATGTTGATAGCCCATTTCATAGGATGAGCCTTGAAAATAACAGATATTAATATTTTCAATTCGTTGTTTCCAGGCTTTTCCTAAGGATAAAGGATTTTGCTTTTTCATATTTCCCGGTCGTTTTCTTTTTCTATTATAAAACGAATTGATTGTAAAAACTATTAAAAACTTGCAATTAGTAGAATTATGCATTATATTTAGGTTGGCTGTCCAACAAAAACAACTATTGGGTTTATATTTTAAGGCTGCTTATATGGCGAAGGATAAAAAACAAAGAATAATCTCAGCAGTTCAAGAGCTTTTAGTAGAAAACGGCTATACGGCGACGACTATAAATCAGATAGCCCGTAAAGCGGGAATAAGCCGCGGACTCATGCATTACTACTTTAAAAATAAAGAAGATATGGTCATTGAAGCTTTACGCTCTGCTATCCAGACCAGTATTTCACAAGGTAAGGAGTTGTTCGTAACCGCACAGGATTTGGCTTCACTCTCAGCTGGCATCACTGAACTTATAAAACAGCTTGTTTTGGAGAATCCCGGCTTCTTCCGCTTGCTTTTTGAGGGATGGAGTGCTTCTTTGCAGAGCAGTCTAATTAAAAAGGAAATAGCATTTCTTTATCAACAGTTTATTGACATTTTTAAAGAGGGACTTGATTTTTTAATAAATCGTCAAATAATCTCGGTAGAGATTGATCCGGAACAAACAGCGCTGTTATTAACCAGCCTGTTTGACGGATTGGGTATGCTGGTTTTTAACAGGTCTGAGCAGGTTAAGGAGCAGTTATTTTGGGATAAGGTTGAAAAGACTATTTTCGCAATATTAAACTTATAATTTTTTTAATAAAAACAGGTTGGATGACCAGCCAAATTAATTGAGGAGGTGTTTATGTTTTTATTGGAAAATCCTTTGTTCTGGGCTTTGTTAAGTATGTTCGGATTAACAGGTGCCTGCCTGGTAGTGGGGACCAAGCGAGTAGGATCAAGCTTTTTTCTTGGCGGCATTATCGTTACTATTTTTTTCAGCGGCCGCTTTATTATGGTTTTGCCGTATATATCTCAACCCCGCTTCTATTTTGGTGTGTGGCAAACTATCATAGGTGTGGTCCTTTTTATAACAGGGCTCTTTTTCGCTCTGGCTCCCTGTTTTTCGATTAGACCTTTAAATATTGCACATAAAAACACTGTACTTGCTACAAGTGGTTTTTATAGGATTGTGCGCAACCCTATTTACTTGGGAGAACTTTTATGGTGTTTGGGATGGTCACTGCTTCACGGTTCAGTTATGGGAATTATACTCATTCCTTTCTGGTGGGCCGGACTATTAATTATTATTTTAATCGAAGAAGAAAGTCTGAAAAGAGCCTTGGGTCCCGGGTATCTGGAGTACAAGGCTCAAGTAAAGGGCCGAATTATTCCCGGGCTTCCTCTTTAATTAAGTGAGGTGATAGATGGATACACTATATTTTGTGAATGGGGCAACAGGCCATATAGGCAATAATCTGGTAAGAGCATTAGTATCTCAAGGTAAAAAAGTGAGGGCGAGTGTAAGGAACAGGGATTGTATTGGTTCTCTAAGGGAAATAGGCTGCGAGATTGTATGTTCTGATTTTTCAGATCTGCAGTCGCTTAGAAAAGCCTTGCAGGGTGTGGATATTCTCTTCTGTGTGGCGGCAGCGCGTGAGCACTGGGCTTTAAATCCGGAAAAGGATATTGTCCGACCAAATATTATTGGTACTGAAAATATGCTCAAAATCGCCAAGGAAAAAAATGTCAAACGGATTATATATGTGAGTTCTATAGTGGCACTTGATAGAAGACAAGCCATTATTAAGGATACAAGCTGGAATACAGCTTTCTCAAACGCATATTTCAAATCCAAGACATTGGCTGAAAAACGTGCGTGGGAGATGACACGAGAATTTAATCTACCGCTGATAACCGTACTGCCATCGTCTGTTTTAGGCGCTCACATTTCTAAGAATCTGACGCCAGCCATGGAATTTCTTTATAAAATATTATCCGCTCGTGTTCCGTTTGATCCTGATTTCGGTTTTTGTTATGTTGATGTACAGGATGTAGTAAAAGCGCTCATAGCCGCAGCTCATTATGGTAAGATAGGTTCGCGTTACATTATCGCCAACTCTTGTTCAACAAACTCGAACGAGCTGTTTAAGCTATCACGCGAAGTAGATCCGACACTTCAAATTCCAAAAAAAATATCTAAATTCTCATTCTGGATTCTGGCGGCCTTAACGGAAGTGGTAAGTTTTTTTACCCATAAGCGACCCGAGCTAATGCGGAACATGTTGAAAGTATATTGGCGTAAAAAATTATCTTTTGATATATCCCGGGCCCAAAAAGATTTGGATTTTTCTCCTAAGCCGCCTAGACAGGTTATCAAAGCTGCCATGTACTATTTAAAGCAAGACTGGCTATAGCCATATAAAACTTAAACAGAGCTATGAAGTTTGTTTAATTAAAAAAAGGCTGCCGGTTTTCGACAGCCTCATAAATATTTTATTCTAATACGTAGCCTTTATTGTGATTTCCTTTTCTTGTTGAGACATATTAAATGAGGAATCTTCAAAGCTAGCCGGTCCCATGATTCCAGTCGCATCATTTGAAAAGCCATACCCTTCGACCGGAATACCAAACAATCCTTCATCCATTTTACCATTATTATTTTCATCATGAATAACAGCTACTGCATACGTTCGGTAAGCACAGTCCGTAAAAACTGCACGAGCAACACCATTTTTTATGGTAACTGATTGGCGTTGCACTGCATTCTCACTTTGGCCGGGGAAGCCCTCTTCCGAACTATAGATGGCCAAAAGCACGACACCGTCGTTGTTACGCAGATCTTTTACTATCACAATGAGATTTCCTTTGCTTTCTAAAGAATACAAGTTGATAATCGTTATTAACAATAATAAAAATACAATAATTTTTTTCATATGCTTCTCCTAATAAATTTTTGTTACGATGACACATTTTGTGTCATAAGCTTCTTTGGATACCAATTTTGAAATACACCAGTAAAGATAAACATGGGTGCCATGAGGATATAACCTATAACTCGCCAATGCAATTGCGTTCCTATGCCGTTGGACAGTAAGAAACTAAAAACAACCAGGAGCATAAAGTAAAGGCCCCATACGCCTGAAATAATGCTGTTAGTCTCTAAAAAAACCCGGTTGTTCCAGATAAGTTTAGGAAGCCCGTGGCAGGAATACTCGGCTGTAAGAGAACAGGGGCTTATCAGTGAGCCCAGCCAGAGAGCGCTTAAAAATAAGTGATCAAAAAAATATGTGTGGGCCGCAAAAATTTGAATGCCAGCAACAGTTAAAGCCGCCGATAGTGCTAAATAAATCATAGATCCTATTTCAAATAGTGTGGGGCGGTTGGTAAAGAGATGGTAGAGAAAAATAAACAGAGAGAGACCGGCAGCAGCCAGAAAAGGAGCACTGCTGGTCGTAAAGCCGGACCAGATCCATTTTGTTATCCAGGGTATAAACATTACAGTAAGCCAGTGTGTGCCTTTTAATTTTAAAGGTCCCCTGTGGTCCGGAATATGGTCTGTGGGATTTTTCTCGGTAGTGTCGGCAGCAGCAGGATTTTCGCCTTGGTTTTGACGCGAATCATCGCTGCCGAACATTTCACCCATTTTCATAAGCAGTCCCAGTTCTCCGTCGACTTTCATATTTCCTTCTAAAACTGCCTGTTGGCCGTTTATTTTTCCGGCTCCAATGTCCATCCAAATCTGTTCTGTAGTGGTTAAGGTGGTGGTAGGTTTGCTAATCCGGCCTTTAAAGGCTCTGCATTTGTTGTCGTTTATAGTTAAGAAATAGGGAGTATTGTCAAAGTTAAACTGCAGACTGCCTTCAAAATTTGGCAGGGCAGCAGGCCTGTACTGAAGAGCCATACCGGCCAGAAACGATTTTATACCTCCGTCATTAAGCTTAAGCTCTTTGGCTGATTTATCTACGATTACCTCTTTATTTGCTAGCGGTTTAAAAGATTTCCAATAACTGTTAGCCGTTTTACGGAATTCTGTTAGATATTCTTTGGAATATGTGGTGTAGTCGATGAGAGCTTGCTCTGTTTTTTCATTCATTTTACCCTTTTTAGCTACTTCGTAACCGGCAGTTTCAACGAGCTGGTATAGATCGGTAAAAGCTCCCTGCATATCCTCTCTATGCATGGCTTCGGCACCACCGATAACAATACTGCCAATAAATTTATTATCTTCACTTCTGAAAGTTTTTTTAAAGGTGGTAATAAGCCCATCAAAATGAGAGCGCTCAGGAAACCCGGCCACAGAAATAAGGAATACCCTATTTTTTGCCTTTGGATTTCTTCGAGGATGCATTGTGATGCCATTTTTTTCGACAAGATCCGGTTTAATAAGAGGAATCTGCCTGTCCAGCAAATTCTTTACAATACCGGGCGTACTATAAATATAAAGCGGAAAAGCATAGACAACAAGATCCACCTCATCTATTTTAGCTAAAATGCTATCCATATCATCTCTATGAATACAGCGGCCGGGTGTTTTGAGCCAGCAAGTATAACAACCACGGCAGGGATTAATGGTAAGATCCCGGACCAGAATTTCATCAGTTTGGCAACCGGCATTTTTTAACCCAGTTATAAAATGTTGCGCCACATTATAGGATGATGATTTTTTTCCTCTGGGGCTACCCAGAATTACTAGTGTTTTCATTTTTCTTATAACCTCCAATTCCATTAATTGTTCCGATGACAAGCCGGCTAAAGATGGTAACATTAACAGACCCTAAGTTTTTACCCATTACTTTGCCTGCTTCCTTAAACTGAGCCACAGCTTGTGTATAAAGTTCTTCTCCCTTTTGTGTGAGAACAAGACTATAGGAACGCCTGTCACCCTTAAGCGGATGGCGGGCAATAGCTTTCATGTGTTCTAGTTTGTCCAATACTCTGGTTATCTTGGCCGGCTGCATGAGTGAGTGTTGAGCTAATATGGTCGGAGTAGGCGTTTCGATATGTTTAATACTAAAAAGTGCTTCAAACTCATTTACGCCAATACCAATAGGGCCGAACACATCTTTCTCACCCAAATTAAATAAAAGCTTTCCCAGATGAATAAGGGCCACTATTAACATGGCTGGCTGGCTGATTTCTTTTAACTCTTTCCAAGCATTTTCATATGAAATATTATTATTTGAAACTATCATAATTGATAATATATCGAATGAAAATAAAAATGTCAAGGAATTTTTTTAAATTTAAAAATATTATATCTTTTACAATCATGCATTTTAAGGTAATATTATCTATTGCGGCAAATCGCGATACCGGCAGCTTAATTCTTCAAAGTGCATTTCATAAAAGTAGCTAAAAAAAAGGTAAAAATTGAAACTGAATTGATTATATTTTATATATAACACTTCTCTGCAAGAGTAGAATGGCAATGAGTAAAAAGATAAAAAGATATACGGTCGGCTTCTTATTTGATTACTTATACGAAGATTATACAAATCAAATTTTCAATAATATCTTAAACACATGTAGAGAGTATGATCTCAATTTCATCGGATTTGGAGGCGGTACTTTAAAAGCCACGGCTTACAAGTACAGGGATCAGAAAAATGTGATCTTTGATCTTGTCAGCGGGCATACTGTGGACGCAATTATTGCTCTTACGGGTGTATTTGGAAATTTTGTATCAATTAAACAGGTAAAGCAGCTGCTTGCGAAATATACAGGTATTCCCTTAGTAAGTATCGGTCTTGATATGGGAGAAATTAAAAACGTTACAAATGTAGTGGTTGATAATAATGTTGGTATGGAAGCATTACTCACTCATTTAATAGAAACCCATAACTGCAGGCAGATTGCTTTTATAAAGGGTGCTTTTAACAACTATGATGCCATACAGAGATTTGAAGCTTATAAAAGAGTGCTTAAGCGTTATAATATTCCGATACGCGATGATCTCATAGTAAATGGAAATTTTGATTATTTTTACGGCATAGAAGCGGTAAGAATTTTATTGGATGAACGAAAGCTGAATTTCGAAGCACTTGTTAGTGCCAATGATGCCATGGCCATTTATGCGATGCATGAATTACAAAAACGCGGTTTTCGTATTCCGGATGATATTATTGTAACCGGTTTTGATGATATCGGTTTGTGTCTGGCCGTTAAACCCAGACTTACTACGGTAAAGCAATCATTTTTCGATATAGGCAAGGTGAGTGTTGAAACAGCACTTGCGATGTTACAGGGTAAGCCTATAAAACAAAAAATTGTGCTTCCGAGCAAATTGATAATCAGGGAATCGTGCGGTTGTTCAGAATTGGAGAACCTGGATGATATAATGAGTTCTCATTTAGTTGATAAGACGCAGAGGAATATATATTCTCTTTCTAAAACCGATACCCACAGTAAGAACCGTTTATTGGATATTATAAAAAAGAGATTACCCGACTTGGTAAATAAAATAGATATTGCTCCGTACCTGGAACAATTGTTGAGCATGAGCTTTACTGTCAAAACAATAAATAAAAATAAGCTGCTTTTATCCTTTAAGCGGTTGTTCATACAGCTCTTTGAACTTGGAGTTGAGATTGATGAAATTTATAAATTGGTGCTGCTTTTTCTTAATGTTTTACAAGAAGAGCTGACAAATAGAGAACAGGCGGAGAGGATATCTTCATTATGGCCGGATATTCTTATGCTTATCGGTTTAATCAATCATAATTTTCATTCCGGGCAGAGGGTTCAGTTTAGGAAAGAGGAAGAGGTCGTATTCAGAATAAACGAAGAGTTTATAAATACCTTCAATCTTCCTCAATTTAAAAAAACCGTTTTATCTCAGCTGCCCAAGCTGCCAATAAGAAGTTTATATTTGTGTTTATACAAAGACCAAACCAGAACCAGTTCTAAACTGCTTCTCCATTATTGTCTGGAAAAACAGGATACTCGTTTCAATAGTAGTACATATCCTTCACATTACTTAATTCCTCAAGCCTTGAAGCGGGAAACCAGAGCAGAATATGTGGTGATGGCTTTATACTTTAAGAGAGAGCATCTGGGTTATATATTATTTGAAGTAACTACCTTAAACGGTTCAATATATGAAACGTTGGCCACTCAAATGAGCAGCGCCATAAAGGGCGCGAAGCTCACAGATGAGATTAAAAAATATACTAATCAATTGGAGCATAAAGTCAAAGCCAGAACAAAAGAGCTGGAAGATGTCAATGCAAAACTGAAGCAGCTTGATTCTTTGAAAAACGATTTTATTGCCAACATTACTCATGATTTTAGATCACCGTTGACGGCTATTCTCAATATCTCCGATTTGGCTTTGAAATATAATAGTGAAACTACGGAAAGAAGTAGAGAAGATTTTAAAATTATCTATGAAGCTTCCATAAAGTTAAAGAAAACAATAGACAGGCTGTTGGATCTGGCCAGAATGGATGCCCAGGGAATAACTTTGAGGGTTGCCCAAGTGCAGGTGGTAAGCTTGCTCAATAGTATTATCGATTTTTATTCGTCTTCTGTTACCGGCAGCGGTATAAAGCTAGTCAGAAAATTACCTGTGCATGAAATTGAAGATTTTTATACGGATACGGAAAAATTCGAAGAGGTGATAAATAATCTCATGTCAAATGCTGTGAAATTTGTGGATCCCGATAATGGACTTATTATTGTTGAGCTGGAAGAGTTTGAGGATAGAATTAGAATAAATATCTCGGATAATGGAATAGGCATAGCTCAAGAAAAGTTACAGGTTATCTTTAATAGATTCGAACAGGTGCACAGAGGTAAAAGTGGTTTTTATAGCGGAACAGGAATCGGTTTGTCTTTCGCAAAACAGCTGGTAAGTTATATGAAGGGTGAGATCTGGGCTGAGTCGGAAGGCGAAGCTAAAGGTGCGCGGTTCATTGTTGAATTTAAAAAGGGCAAAGATATTTTCAGCGAAAGTGATCTCTATAATGGAAAAAGATCTTACAGAAAATACGCGGACGATAAAATACTTATTCAAGCAGAGTTAAAAAATAAATTGGCCAAGCAGGAAATATTCGCTTATTTAAACGATGTAAACAAAGAAAATGAATTTGATTATAAGAAGGGCAAAATACTTATAATTGAAGATGATAAATATATTCGAAAAGTAATAATCAGATATCTGCTCCATGATTCCTATAAAAATTTCATACAGGCGGCAGACGGAAAACAGGGATTGGAAGCGCTGTATGAATATACACCCGATCTCATTATCTGTGATTATAATATGCCGCAGATGAAAGGCGATGTATTTCATGATAAGATGCTTACCAATCCTCATTTTAAGCATATTCCCTGTATTTTCTTATCCGCGATCGCGGATGATAATATTATTCTGGAAAGAAGACAAAAAGGTGCAGGTGCGTATTTAAAAAAACCCATAGATGGAAATGATTTTTTATTAACCGTCGAGCAGCAGTTAAAAAAATATTTTGAATATTTAAAAACAGTTTGCCTTGCTATGACAGATGAGCTTACCGGCCTTAACAACAAGCGGGCTCTTTATAAAAATTTAACTCATGAACTGTTTATTCGCAGATATAGAGATATATCCATGATATTTATGGATATCGATCATTTTAAAAAGATAAATGACAGTTGCGGACATCTTGCTGGTGACAAGCTGTTATCAGCCATAGGAAGGTTATTAAAATCTAACCTGCGTAATTACGATATTCCGGCGCGCTACGGAGGGGAGGAGTTTGTTATAATCCTTCCGGAAACTAATCTGAAAAATGCGCTTATTGTCGCGGAAGGATTGCGGGACAAAATTGAAAATAGCCGGGTTAAATATGAAGGCAATACATTAATGGTTACTGCCAGCTTCGGTGTAGTGTCATTACGCGATCATGCGGACTTTATAAGCAAAGCATTAAAAATCGCTGATATAAAAGATATTTTTGAGGTCAAGAATCTTAAAACCGCTGATTGGAAAAAAATTGAGGAATTTAAATTGAAGATTGCCGATATGCTGATTAAATGGGCCGACAAATCCATGTATAGAGCCAAACTGTCCGTCTGCAATAAATGCGGATTTGTTACGGAAAAGCATGAGTTGTTTAAAAACCGGAAATGTCCCAAGTGCACTGGTGATGATCTGATAATTGGTCGAAATAGAGTTATGATCTTTGAATAGACTTTTCAAGTATTGGCTGGTATACACGGTAGCGGCTACTTGTTTTATACAAGCGAAGAAAAGGGGTTCGGGCATATACGTATGATATCACTGCCATGACAAATTGAAAGAATATTATAGATATGTTATTATAAAAAAATGAAGCTGATTATCCGGTTTGCATTTTTTCTGTTATTTATTGTTATAAGCTTGCAGCCGCTTTTCTCCGATGGCGCTCCATTGGGGCCACCTCCTGAAAAAGGCGGCGGAGTTATGCCGTTTGAAAGCACGGATATACGATTGGTAGGTGAGAAGATTGATATTTACCTTTACAGAGAATACTATGAGGTTAAGGTACATTATGAATTTTTTAATGATGGAGATGACCAGTCGCTCACTATCGGATTTCCTGTTGTAGATTCGTATAATCCGTTTGATTGGATTGATAATTTTACCGCTTTTGAAAATCAAAACATCCCACTGAATATTGAAACGATCGAAAGTGAAGTAAAAGATTATTCACGTTTTTTTTGTTTTACTGTTACTTTTAACAAATTGCAAAAGAAAGTAATTAAGAATCAATATAAAGCACATTATGATTATGATACTTATGCTTTCGATATCGAAAATTCCTATTTGCTGCCGGCCGGTTACAGGGGAGTATCATATATTCTAAAAACAGGCGCTTATTGGAAAGATAAAATCAGTTCCGTTGAGGTCTATTTCCATTTTATGTATTTAACTAGCGATGACTTGCAGGATAAATATGATGATCGAGTATATAAAGCATTATACATCCATCCCAATGTATATGAATTTATCGATAAGCGTACTATCCGTATGAGTTTTACGGATATTGAGCCGGACTTTAATATTAAATTATTTTTTAATACTTTACGAGCAAGTGTAGGCGCCACATCGGAATTAAAGGAAGGCGATTATATCTATAGGGCAATCAATACAATAGACGGTGATCCGGCGACTGCCTGGGTAGAAGGAGTTGGCGGCAGCGGTATTAATGAAAGAATAATCTTTGCTATAGGTCCAATATATAGCAAAGAACCTGGATCTTATCTTGTTGAAAAAATCGGTATTATGAATGGTTTATGCAAAAATAGTTTACTTTTTTATAAAAACAACCGCGTAAAGAAAGCGAGACTGGTATGGTACTCACATTATGAAGAAAGGCCGGAGCGTGCGGGTGATAAGGCGAATTCTCATGAAAGAATAATTGAATTAAGCGATACCATGCAGATGCAGTTTATACAATTTGATGAACCGGTACGGATTTATGAATTCTCCCTTGAAATACTGGATGTATATAGGGGCAGCGCATATGATGATACCTGTTTGTCCGAACTAAAAGTATTCTATTATATACCGGCCGAATAGACTTATTCTCGTGAATCCCTATTAAAATGATACAAACTGTTACAAACTGTTACACACGCCTGCTTATTATCTTGGTATATTATAGCTCATATTATATCTGGGGAGGATTTACATGGTTACAAAAAGAAGAATAGTGTTAGGAATTATCCTGTTGATATTTTTTATAAATATCTCGACTGTTACGGCAAATACGCAATACGGAGCACAGGGAGCGTTAAATGATGACGATCTTACACTGGAAGAGATGCTTACTTATGCGATTCAGGATGAGTATTTGGCTCGGGCGGAATATAAGTTTATAATCAAAGAATTCGGGGAAATGCGCCCTTTCTCCAATATAATACAGGCGGAACAAACACATATAGAATATCTGCTGCCGCTTTTTGCGAAATATGGTTTTATTGTACCGGAGGATACATCAGAAGGTGATATTACTGTACCCCAAGATATTAAAACCGCTTTAGAACTCGGTGTTCAAGCTGAAATAGATAATATAGCAATGTATGAGCGATTTCTCACTCATGCTATACCTGATGATGTAAAGACTGTTTTTGAGCGTCTAAAAAAAGCAAGTCAGAATCATCTGGCCGCATTCAAAAACAAATTGTCACGGTATTAAGACGTAAGTAATATAACGGTTTAGGCTGAAGCAGGCACTGATTTTAGTGTCTGCTTTTTAAGCCTTTTTAATAATAATTTTTGGCTGGGCGCGAATGCGTAACAATATTATCAGATATCATTTGCCGCTTGTTTGTCAAACACTTCGTTTTGGTGATAGAGACCTTTTTAAAGAACATAGATATTTGGATGAAGCACGGATTATTGTACACTTTCATTCAAAAAAGAAAAAATATAATAAAATAGAAAATTTTGGTACAATGAAACAATATAAGATTGATTTTAATATTGAAAAGTAGTTCAATGAGCTATCTTCACTAGAAAATCTCATATGCGTGGAATATACTGCTTAATTATTGACCTGAAAAGGGATATAAACATTACAATCGGGGCGCTGGGTAAGATAAAATTTAAAAAAGCCAAATATGCATACATAGGTTCTGCACAGAATAATCTTGAAAAAAGAATAAACAGACACCTGTCTTCTCATAAGAAAATAAGATGGCATATTGATTATGTACTCGCTGATGCTCACGCGCGCATAGTACAAGTTTTTTATAAGAAAGCGGATAAATCGGCTGAATGCAAAACAGCGGCATTACTGGCAAAGTCCGAAGGGATTATAAAGGGTTTCGGCTGTTCCGATTGTCATTGTGTTTCGCATTTATTAAAATTAGAATCGTTAGAAAGTATTAAAAGATTGAAATGGAAGATTTTTGATGGCGTGTAAGTGGATGAACATCTGCCCCTTAAGAGAATTTGAAAAACGAGGAAGTCTTGTTTCAGAATGGAAGTTCCGTTATTGTGAAAACAATTTTAAAGATTGCAGACGTTTTCAATTGGAAGAAAAGGGTATTCCCCATCCTGATAATATGCTTCCGGACGGCACAATTGATGACACGCTCACATGATAATGAAAAACGAACGTGATTTTTTTATATATGATTGTTATAAAAAAGAGATTTTCTTATCTTTCAAAAAATCTTTGCCTTTTTTACCTGATGTGCGAATAAAAAAAGCCATAGGCTTACAAAGCAGGTATACCAGGAAAAAACCAAGGTTATTCCTTTTAGGTCTTATCCTGTTTTCATATGCCTCCACCGTGTTGCTGATCAAATTTCCCATATACAGAGCGCGAATGATGGTTTCCAAATGATTCAATTTTTTTTTCCCGTAATATTCCATTACACGCGATCTGACATTCGCCTCAGGGCTGCCCCCTGTTTCCGCCCAATGCTGGCCATACAAAAGGGCGGTTGCCTCGTTTTCCGGGAAATCTCCAAATTCACAATTCAATAGCTTAATTACCTCGCTGTCGCGAACTCCTTTTTCTAAAGCGTTCTTTGCATGCAGATAGGAACAGTATAAGCAGCTTGTTACACCCGAAACCGTGAGCATTACCTTTTCGCATAAAGCGGGATTTATTTTTTGATTTTCATTTAACTTCTTTATTTTTTTTGCCTGTATACGCATCGATTTAATCATAGAGAACAATTCTTGAGGTCGTGTTAAATATCGTTTTTTAAATGTTTCCATACATTTGAGTATAGTATATATAGAGGATTAAAGTAAAGGCTCGCATTATTTGCATAATTCACAGCTTGTCTGCTTGCATAAATAGATTCTTTTGATAATAATAATCAACATCTTACAACAGGAGATAGGGACATAGTTATTACCTGTTTGATATATATGAAGAAGGAACTGATATGAAAACAATATTTATTACAGGCGCGTCTTCCGGTATGGGCAAGGCCGTTGCCAAATATATGCAAAAAAAGGGCTGGCAGGTGGCCGCGACCATGCGCTCGCCGCAAAAAGAAACGGAATTAGCAGGTCTGGCCAATGTCAAGTGTTTTGCACTCGATGTTACAAAACCTGAAAGCATAAAAAACGCTGTTGCAGCTGCCGTAAAAGCATTCGGAACAATTGATGTGGTGTTAAACAATGCAGGTTACAGCCTGATCGGACCCTTTGAAACTACGTCGTTGGATGATATTCAGCGTCAGTATAACACCAATGTATTTGGACTCATGAATGTTGTTCGTGAAATCTTACCACATCTGAGAAAAAACAAGGGTGGCACCATAATCAACATGGCTTCCATAGGCGGACGTGTGGGATTTCCGTTGTATTCGTTATATAACAGCTCAAAATTCGCAGTAGAGGGTTTTTCCGAGTCACTGCAGCATGAACTAAGGCCCCTTAACATTCGGGTAAAGATTATTGAGCCGGGAGTTATTAAGACGGATTTTTACGGACGTTCCATGGCTCATACCCATAAGACCGGTATTGCGGATTATGATACATATGTTGAGAGCACACATAAAAAGATGATGGCCATGGGTAAAAACGGGATCACTCCGGATAAAGCCGCCAAAAAGATATACAAGGCGGTCAAGACCAAAAGCTGGCGCATGCGTTACAGCATAGGAGCTGACGCCAAGGCTGTATTCTTTATCCGCAGGATGCTTCCCTTCAGGTTTTTACGGTGGATATTACGGAGAATTACCTAGACAAAGCTGAGATGTTATTTAGTTATGCTTTGGTTTTAATTTTACAGTAAGAAAAAACAAGCCGCCCAGTATCAACGCTACACCCAGCCACTGTAAGGCATGCAGCTGTTCCAAAAAACAGATTACTCCGCCAATTACCGGAATGATAAGACAGTTAGCTGAAAAACTGGGAATAATGCGGATGGCTTTATCACGCTTATAGGAAAACTGCAGTACGGCAACAGATATAAAAGAAATCAAGATCCAGATTATGGCATAGGGATTGGCAAAAATCGACAGCAATCCGCTCCAAACTGTAGCTTCTTGCCCGGAAGCGGTATCTTTAAAAAAAGCACTGGCTTTACCGAAATCCGAAGTGGATATCTTTTGGAACAGTGGTATAAATCCGCCCAGAGCACCGGCGAAACCGCCGATGATAATACCGGCAATACTGGTCTTTTTAATGAAAATAAGCCATAAGATGACATAGGCTGCAATCACGATTCCCAGCATAATAAAAAGTCTCTGAATGAGGAAAGTTGGCTGCGGATTTTCTTTTGCCAAATAACCGATTAATGCCGCACCGCCTATTATAATGCCGATACCTGTTATTTCCTTTTTACCGACCCGCTCTTTCATAACAAAGTGAGCGAATACGGCCAGAGAGGCCAGTCCGGTACCGGCCATAGCACCCACCAGTGCGGCACTGCCCAAAGAAACTGCGTAGAGCACAATAAATATGGATACGGACGTACTGGCTGTAGCTGCCGCCCATAGGGTCCAGCCCTTGAGTTTCTTTTGTTTTGCAAGCTTTAAGCCTATTTTTTGGGTGGCTTGAGCGATATTTAAGATTGAATAACCTAAAAATCCCAATAATATGGAAAGCATTTATCTTTTCCTCCCTGGGTTTGCGTGTTATTATGAACAGGCAATTATATAGTTACTGTTCAAATACAATAAGGCGTCTGCACAGCTCCAGAGACTTGTTTTTTGTTTTTGCCGACCTGTATACACGGATACCCATAAGGATGGGAGTTGGTGTGCTGGTAGAGAACTCGAATACGGCTTTTCCATTAGACATGGTAACCGTAGTATCGGTTGCTTTTGACGATAAATAGCTGTCAGGCGGATTATCAAATATTACCTTCAGGCCCTCAAGCTGAGCCGCATTCGCGTTGGGAACAAGCTCTAAGATTTCAGCAGCCGTAACCTCAATAGTAACTTTCCTACCGGTCTGCGCCTTTACTTCCCGTAAGCAGTTCGCGTAAATGGTGTCCGTACGGTTTTTGGCATCATACCCCCGTTTATACCCCGCCTCAAAACCGGCATTGGTGGCGGATTGCAGAGGTTTCATGAGCGGGTATATCTCTTTAGGGGGGATGTTGGGGCGTAAGATCTCAGGCAGATTCTTGGTTTCGCCGCTCTGCTTCCACTGCTGCACTTCCGAAATTAGTTTGTCGATTTCAGAATTATTGTTAGAAGCAGTGATAAATCCTTTCACTTTGTTTGTCATGGGAAAGTGCTTTAAAAAATTGAGTACCTGTCCGGCCATGTAGGCAAGGTTTAAGTCCACGAAACTGCCGGTTTTATTCGTGCTGAGTGACTGCAGACCGTTCATTATGGCCTTTACAGGATCATCTTCGTTGGTCCAGATATCCCATCCGCTTATGGGATAAAAAGCCGCTTCCACGCTGGATTCGGTTCCCAGTGACACACTGAAGGGAAAGGGAATGCTTACCAGCGCGTAAGCAATGCTGAAGCCTGTGCCATATTGAACCGCGCGCAGGAAGGCATCGGTTTTTGCTTTACGAAAAAAGGTGTTGGACGAAGAGATACCCATGGATAGGTTGGACAGGGGCCCTACACCCGCGGCATTGGTAGAAAAACTACTCACTGAAAAAGTGACACCGCTCATATTATTAAAAAACTCTTTGGTAATACGGTCATTATACGGTGATTGAACCATTCCGTAAAAAAATCCGAATCCCGCGTTCACATCCACACCCGAATACAGTGCTTTTCCTTTTTGCAGAGAAAGGTAGATACCTTCAGGCGCAAAGTGAATAACCCATGCGTAGCTTTCGCTTTCGGGAGTGTAGCTCTCGGAGAAACTGGCATCAAAACCGATCCAGAACGACCAGCCGTCGAAAGTACCGATATCATTATAAGCCTTTCCCCAGATCAGTTCCCTTGAAAGCGGAGAATCATTGCTCTGTCCGGAAATCGTAAAAGGCTGGAGCCACAGAAGCAGCAGGAGAATGCTAAGGATTTTTCCAAAAAAATAAATTTTCTTTTTCATTTTTACTCCGTAAAATTGTTATAATTTATGAAACTATCTGTAAATGATAATTGGAATTAAGTGGTCCGTCAAGGTAATTGCCCATAAACGATTAAAAACCATCACACAATCTTTACCCTGTTACGGACCCTGGTTTTGAATTGACAAGATTTGAAAATACAATTTTTACATCCTGCCGTCATAATAATTTTTATATTTTTGTTTACTATGTTGGGTGGTTACATTCTTAAAGGGATTTTTAAGTTAAAACCGATAAAACAGCAAGGCTCTTGGCAAAAACCAAGATTAAAGGTAATTATAATTTTCATCTCTGCCGGCCTGGTTTTTGCTGTTATAGACATACTGGCAAAACTTATTTTTTATAATGCCGCAGAAGTAGTAAAATATGAGATTTTTCCGGGCTTCGGTTTGGAATCATTATTTCATATAGATCCGCTTACTTTAGAGCATATTGTTGTGCTTATTTTTTGTATGTGGGTTTTTTTAATAGGGCCACTGTTTTTCCGATTTCAAGCAAAAATAATAGATACCTTAATAATTATCTTTTCTGCAATGGTTTTACTGCCTGCATTTGTTTTGACATGCGAGCGTCTATTATACGGCGGTGTGCATGATGTTTTATATTTTGAAAGCAACTTGGGTTTTCTTTGCCCTTACTGCGGCTTAAAGTATGAGTCCTATGTGTGGTGCCCGGCTGATATATTTTTATCGTGGGGGCTTATCTTTGTTTTGCTGCTTTATGGGATTTCATTTTTATTAAAGAAAAAAGCAGTTTCTTGAAAGCTATTAATAACACAATTGTATATCGTACATATGGCATACTGCTAGAAGTGATATTTCATAGAGAATCCCAATGGAATAAAAGCACTGCCATCCAGCCTGGTTTCAGTTAATAAATAACTGATATAATAAGTGAGTTGCAGTTTGTCCATGATTATAAAAAACATTCCGGCACCGGACGAGAACACAAAACCCTGGTCTTCATATTCTTGGAAGTAATAATATCCTGAGTCCAGAAACATAAAAATACCCGGTGTAAAAGCGGGATGAATAAGCGAAGGAAAAATAATGCGTAATTCTAAATTATCTATTAGCTTTAATTCAGCATCAAAACGGCCTTTTTCTAAACCTCGTATACCT
>CAZEPL010000055.1:0-2527 GCA_964514135.1 uncultured Spirochaetaceae bacterium
TGTTACATTAGTATGTTACTTTGCGGATCAGATTCCGTATATACAGGAAGGAGTAACCAATGCAGATAAAAGAAACATTAGATGAAAAGGTGCTTTTGGATACGGCACAGTGGGGCCACAAACAGATCATAGCACTCCTGATATTAAGAGGTGTTGATGTAAACGCTCAGGGCAATTTCGGAGAAACCGCTCTGATGATGGCTGCCTATTGGGGACACAAAGAAATTGTCGAACTGCTGTTACATGAAAAAGCAGACGTCAATATCCGTGATAATGGAGGGGCCACTGCGCTGATGATGGCTGTAGTTGAGCAGGATACACTCTTTGACATAGCCGGAGGAAGTAATCGTTTAGAGACTGTGACATTACTCATAAAGGCCGGAGCAGATGTAAATATGCACGAGAATAACGGCAAGACAGCTCTTGATTACGCGGAAGAGTCGGGAAACAAACAGATCGTAAATTTATTACATAAAGCGGGTGCGAAAATGGGTTGTGATATGTAATAATAGGTTTATTAAAAAGAAAATTCTTCGTGTACTTCGTGTTAAAAAATAACATTTCCCCCGGTATTTTAATCTCCGATTCTATGTTAAACTACTTCCCGGATGAGCACAAAGACCGTTGATTACCAGGAACTATTAAAAGACGCTAAAACTGCCGGACAAAATAGAGATTACCAAAAAGCCGTCGAACTGCTTACCGAACTCATATCTAAAACCGATGAATTTCCCGAAGCCCTGCTCTACCTGGGGAGGAGTTATCATGCGCTGGGGCAGTTCCATAAAGCCATCTACAGTATAAAATTTTTTCTCAAACTAAAAGCGGATTTTGCGCCCGCGCACTTCTTTTTGGGCAGATCATACCTGGCATTGGGATTCTACAAGAATGCCATTATTCATTTAAGAAAAGCTTTAAACAATAATGAGACCTTCTCTCCGGCATTAAGCTTCATCGGCCTTGCTTACCTTAAGATTAAAAGACCGGAGGTCGCGCTGACTTATTTTGAAAAGGCCCTGGAAGTCGACCCGCAAAATCCCCGTATTAACACAGGTTATCTTAATGCACTATTGGTTCAGGCCATAAAATATTTTTATAGAGGCAGGCTCGATGAAGCAGCACAGCGCTTTGAGTTCCTGATTAAAGAAAAGAAAGATAATATTATACCGTATTTATATCTGGCTTCAATATATCGGGAAGTCGGTCAGTTAAAACTGGCACTCATCTCCTATGAAGAGGCACTGAAAATATCACCCAACGATCCCGTCCTTCATTTACAAAAAGCCTATATTTTACTCCATCTTTCGAAAGGTCCGCAGGCACTTCTTGAAATTAAAAAAGCACAGGAGCTTCTGCAGGATGAAATAGGGTCCATTACAGATCCGCTTAAACTGCTCAAACTCATTACGCTCACCTATTACAGAAGCAAACACTACCGCGAAACTATTTATTTTGGTAAAAAGGTCTTGAAACATGATTACCAAGATCCGGATATCCATATGCTCATCGCCGAGTCGTATCGCTATCTGGGTGAAGCGGAAAAAGCAAAAAATCATTACCTGCGTGCCTTGGATGTAGATCCCAAGCGATTAGAGCTGCATTACGGATTAGCCCTCATCTATTGGGAAGAGCAGTCATATCAAGAACTGTCCGCGCAATCTTCCCGTATTCTCCGCCTTAAACCGGATGATCCGACGGCAGCTTACTTCCAGGCATTGAGCCTTGCTCATCTTAAAACTGACCCAAAAACAGTTATTCCTCTGCTGCAGAAGCAAATCCGCATACAAGGACCGGATCCTCATCTCATGTATTGCCTGGGCAAGGCATATCTGGACATTGATCTTCCTGACCTGGCAGAAAACTGGCTAAAACGCACACTCACGCTGGAAACAGATCACAAAGATTCATTCCTCCTGCTCGCTACGGTATATAGAAAATTAGCAAAGCCAAAGCAAGAGATTCAGGTATTAAAAAGTTATGTAATGATCTTTACTGATGATATTGCCACTAGAAAGCGTTATGTACGTTTACTCCTGCAGGAAGACAGACATTCCGCTGCGGCCGGGGAAATTGTTAAACTTATTACGCGCGAAGCAGACAACCTGAAGCTAAAAAGGGCTTTAGCCTACTGCTATCAAAAGTTGGAAAAATATGGTGAAGCTATTTTAATTTTAAAAGAGCTCTTAAAACAAGATCCGGAATCGGTAGATGACTTGCGAGCCTTGCTTTTCTGTCTTGATAAAATGGGAAACAGACGCTCCGCTATTTTACTTTTGGAAAGTGCGTTAAAATTTTTAAAAGAAACACCCGAACTGCTGCTTACATTAGGCACACTCTATGCAAAACAGAAAGATTATGAAAAGGCGTCTCAAGTCTTCCGTGAAGTCATCGATTTAAAACCCAAAGACTGGAAGGGTTATTATAATTTGGGTATGGTATATAAAAAAACAGGTAACACTGAGTTTGCCAACAAATTTCTTGCCCGAGCCGAAGAATTCCGATAATACAAGAAAAAAGTTGACGCAGA
>CAZEPL010000055.1:2627-26954 GCA_964514135.1 uncultured Spirochaetaceae bacterium
AATTTCTTGCCCGAGCCGAAGAATTCCGATAATACAAGAAAAAAGTTGACGCAGAGGCGCAAAGACTTAAGAGATTAAGTCTTTATAAAATTCTTTGCGTCTCGGCGTCTTTGCGTTAAAATAACTCCGCGTCTTTTTAAATCTTTATTTATATACGCCATTCCTTTTATTATGGTTTAAAATAATAATCACACCCTTGATTTTTTACTTCCTGCTCCTGTATACTCTCTTCATAAAGGAGAAACAAGCTATGAATATAAAAGCAGCCGATTTATTCCAGGCTTACACCCAAAATAAGTTTCCGCAAGACGGAGGGTATATTGTTTCTTCCTTGTTCGATCCTCATTCTGGCTACGCAAAATTTGAAATAGCGGCGTATCATAACGTGCGGGCCATTTATTTTTCCGCCGAAGGATTGTCCTTTCAAAGCGACGGCAATAAATTATATATACTTGTAGAACCTCCCGACTATCAACACAAAGATGAGGAACCGTTTAAAAGAACAAAAGAGAAGCAAATTCCACATCGCTTTTCTGAAGTAAATATTATTCAAACAAAAAGCAAGATAAGAGTGATGGTAAGTAAAAATCCGGTAATGGTCTATTCTTCGTTTACAGTCTTAAAACCAGCTCATGATGACTTTGCCTTTATCTTCTATCATCAGCCGCATGTTTTGGACACTATTGCCTCCTTCTTTGAGGAGACCTTAATAAAAGAATCCGCCATAGCGGAGGAAGATGTAAAAAAGATTACACCTAATATTATGCAAACCCTTAATAAATTTACAGTTTGGAATACATGAGTAATTATATTCTTTCATTAGATGTAGGAACACAAAGTATTAAAGCTTTGGTGTTTAATCTCAAAGGCCACATTATTTTAAGTAAAAAGATTGCCATTGAAGCGTACACAAGTCCTAAACCCGGATGGGCGGAACAGGATGCCCTCTATTTCTGGCGCAAACTCTGTGAAGCATGTAAAACATTAGTAAGCTCAAATCCAAAACTCATTTCAGAGCTTAAAGGCGCGGCAATTACAACACAACGCTGTACGCTCATCAATGTTAATAAAAACGGAAATCCGCTCCGACCGGCTATCGTATGGCCTGATCAAAGAAGGATAAAGAATTTCAAGCCGGTTAAAGGAATTATGAGCCTGGCTTTCAAATTGATCGGCATGCAGGAAACAGTGCGTTTTGCACAGGGGGAATCGGAGATTAACTGGTTGAATGCACACCAGCCTGAAATAATGGAAAAAACGCATAAATTCCTTTTTCTTTCAGGATATCTTGTCTACCGTCTTACCGGGAATTTTATAGATTCCTATGCTGCTCAGGTAGGGTATGTTCCATTCGATTATAAAAACTGCAGATGGTGTAAACCGGGCGACTGGAAATGGCAGGCCTTTCCAATAGATAGAGCAAAACTACCCGATTTAGTCGCACCTACCGGGGAGCTAGGTAAAATTTCAAAGAAAGCTGCAGCGGAAACGGGATTACCTGCCGGTTTACCTTTGATAGCAGCCGGATCGGATAAAACATGTGAGCTTTTAGGCTCCGGCTGCATCGATCCTGACAGCGGGGGAATATCTTTCGGCACTACTGCTACCGTAGGTACATATGTCAAGAAATACGTAGAGATAATTCCCTTTATACCTCCTTATCCTTCGGCCATCCCGGGTATCTATAATACTGAGTTTCAAATCTATAGAGGCTTCTGGCTTGTCTCATGGTTTAAAAAAGAGTTTGCTAAATCAGAAGTAAATACTGCTTTAAAACAAGGAGTAGTACCTGAAAGCCTTTTTGATAAGTTTTTAGACGACGCGCCTCCCGGGTCACTGGGGCTCGTGCTTCAACCCACGTGGTCACCGGGAGTAAAAATACCCGGCCCAGAGGCTAAAGGCGCAATTATTGGCTTTGGTGATGCACACAACCGTTCTCATCTATATCGGGCCATTATAGAAGGTTTATGTTACGGATTAAAAAACGGAGCCCTCATGATCGAAAAAAGAAGTAAAGTAAAACTCAAAGAAATAAGAGTATCCGGAGGAGGTGCACAAAGCAGTCACACGCTGCAAATAACAGCAGATGTCTTTAACTTGCCTGTATTAAAATCACATACCCATGAGACATCGGCTCTGGGTGCTGCCATTGATGCTGCTGTAGGTTTAGGATTATTCCCCAGTTTTAAACAGGCGCTCGCTAAAATGGCGCATATCGACAGATTGTATGAACCCAATAAAGAACATGTTGAAATTTATAATGAGTTATATCATAAGGTGTATAAACATATATATTCGCGTCTTAAGCCTTATTATCAAAAAATACGAGAAATAACCGGTTATCCTGATTGAAACCTATTCTTCTGCTTCTAAGGTAAGCTGAGCCACAGCTAATTTAGCTATGGGCACGGAATATGAGGAACAGCTTACGTAATTGAGGCCGATCTCCATACAGAACTTAATATTTTCAGGTGCTGCTCCATGCTCACCGCAGAGACCCTTTTTAAGCTTAGGTCTGGTCATTGTTCCACGGCGTACGGCGACCGCAATAAGCTCTTTAACTTGTTTATTAAGTATACGGAAAGGATTTCCTTCAAGCAGGTCAAATTGAGTATAATCGGGCATGAAGGTATTAAAGTCGTCACGTGATAACCCCATAGTGGACTGAGTGAGATCATTTGTTCCAAAAGAGAAGAACTCGGCGTATTTGGCAATTTCAGCGGCACCCAAGGCCGCACCGGGAAGCTCAATCATGGTTCCGATTTTATATTCAACCGGTTTGGCTCCCATTTTTTCTCTTACCTCTTTTTCAATTTCAGCCAGACCCTTTATGGACTGACCCTCGATCTTCTTACCATAAATTACTAGTTTAAGCTCATTTTCATTCATAATAAGCGGGATCATTATCTCAGGTTTAACATCAATACCTTCTTTTTGCAGGGTATACACAGCTTCAAAGATAGCGCTCATTTGCATGGCATAAATTTCAGGATATGATACCGCGATCCTGCAGCCGCGATGTCCCAGCATGGGATTAAACTCTTCCAAGGCTTCACAGCGGGCAATAACTTCTTTGGTCGGCAGTTTCTTAGATTTGTCCTGGGCATCAAGATAGGCTAGAAACTTCTTCATTTCATCCGGATTATGCGGTAAAAATTCGTGCAGTGGTGCATCTAACAAGCGGATGGTTACAACAAAACCATGCATTATCTTAAAAAGCTTGTAAAAGTCAGCTTTTTGCATGGGTCTTAATTTTTCTAAGGCGGCCATACGCTCTTTTTCAGTATCAGCAATAACCATCTCCCTGAATACATTAATCCGCTTTTCAGCAAAGAACATATGCTCCGTTCTACATAATCCTATACCACGTGCTCCGAAGGTTCGGGCCAAAGTGGCATCACGAGGTGTATCGGCGTTAGCCCTTACATGGAACTCTTTAACAAACCCATTTACAATATCCAAAAATTCGAGCAAACCCGATTCTTTCGGATCAGGTTCAATTAAGTCTGCCTTTCCGAGCAAAATAGTAGGTTTACCGTAATATGGCACATTTAAGGTAATATAATCGCCCTCTTTTATGGTAACCGAACCAATAACCGCACTGCCTGTACTAATCCTCATATCAGTACTGACCAGAGAAACTTTTCCGTACTGACGGGCAACAACAGACGCATGGGCGGAATATCCTCCTTCACAGGATAATACTCCGGTAGCAACTTCTATGGCTTTAACATCTTCGGCAAAGGTTGCCGGCATACAGAGAATGAAGCGTGTATCCTCATCGGCCTGCTGCGCTTTTTTGTATGCATCAAGCAACTTCTCAGTATGAAAATATACCCTGCCAATGGCTGCACCGGGAGCTCCTGCCATTCCGCCGGCGATCTGTCGCATATTTTTTGTAGAATTGATATCTATAATAGGATGAAGTATTTCACTCAACTGATTTGGCTTTATTTGTTTTACCAGATATTTGCCATCCACTACTTTTCGTCTATATAAATCCAACATCAATTGGATATCAGCTTGAGTCGATTTATTCATAACACCCCTCTGGTCAATAAGCCAGAGACGTTTATCTTCAATCGTAAATCGAATCGATCTGATTTCTTTAAAATGATCTTCAATATTTAAAGCAATCTTTTCTAATTTAGTCAGATAAGCAGACTGTATTTTATTAATATGGTTGCCTTCAGCCCCGATCTCATCGAATTTGTCTTGGAAATATTTACCGTCTAATTTTTTTTCTCCGGTTACAATGTTGCGGGTAAAAAAGATACCGCTCGCCGAATCACCACCGTAATTACCATAGACCATAGGTTGTATAAGTAAGGCTGTATCCTGATCATCCATTTCATCCAAGCGAAGCATGCAGCTGATGCGTTTAAGTGCAATCTCAAGCTGGGAATAGGGATCAGAGAAAAAACCTTGCGGCAGAAGCGGTGCATATTTAACAATACTCTGCTTTCGCTGCGCTACTGAAATGTCCGCTTTTAATTCCTTTTTTAATACCTGAATAGCAGCCTCTATTTTTTTCTTGTCGTCTTCCTTATTTTCAAGCTCTGCAATTCTGGCTTCTATTTCCAAACAACCCTTCATTAAGAACTGCATTTCATGGTAACCAAAATTCTCTCCAACATATTTATTGAACGCATTAACGTTACTTTTTACCAGACCGAAATTATGTAAGGTCGGATAGTTGACAATAACCAGATTGGGACTGATAACAATCTTTACTAACATGGGATTTTCTTTATCCCCATATTTCTTGCCGGTTATTTTTTCAATTTTAGTGATAAAAGATTTAAGATCAGTCTTTAAATCCACATTTTCCAGCTTTGAGGCCACTCCGGAGTCGAAAATAAAGCCGGGTAAAATGGGAAGATCAAGAGCTGCCAGTTCCATGGCTCTTCTGCCCCGGATACCAATATTATCCAGTACGGCCTTCTTTGATATATGCTCATTAGCACTAAAAAAATGAATATTGTTTTTCATATGTAATCCTCATTCACCATGATAGTTCATTAAAAAAGATTCAATACCTGGTTAACCGGAAATTTTAAGAACGCTTCAAACATAGGACTTGCGCCTTGCTTTAGATAACGGCGCAGTTTGGCAACATCCTGTATGCTTTCTCCTGCCACGGCTATTAAAATTGCACTGCCGTGCTTTACCTTTCCCCATTTAAAAAGCGCGTTTACATCGTGTATCCTCTCACCTTCATAAAAAATATACACATCGCAACCCGGGTATTTGGTAGTATAACTTTGAATTACCTTTTTCCACGCCTCAACATTTCCATTATGGAAAAGCTCATTGGTTACCGGAATAGAGTAAAAAGGTGTCATTCTTCTCTGCCCCGAAGGAGCAGGCTTGGCCGCTTCTTTTTTCTCCTTTACCGCCGCCTTTTTTGT
Organism: uncultured Spirochaetaceae bacterium; assembly: GCA_964514135.1. GTDB lineage: Bacteria > Spirochaetota > Spirochaetia > SZUA-6 > RPPD01 > JAFGGG01. The sequence goes on from CAZEPL010000055.1 coordinate 8,039, forward strand.
CACTGTTCGTCTTTTTTGAGGAGCAGCCTCTGCTTTTTCCTCTTTTTGCTTTTTTATTTTCTTTAAGGTATATTTACCTTGAGAAAGCTCAGCCGGAGTGGTAATTTTCTTTGCCTGTAACAATTGCAGGCATTTATCCAAAGCCAGTGCCTTAACTTTGTCACCGACATCGCCGGCCACACCACCTAGATAAATGGTTACAAGCTCGTTCTTTTTTAAGGATTGAATTGCTTCCCAATGCTCCAGCCGTTTTGGATTTATTGCTTTTACGCCTAATTCGGGATGATAATAGGCAATGACTATATCCAGCGCATTCCACTTTGAGAGCTCGGCAGCAATCGAGCTGAAGTCGTCTAGGTTACCTTGCATATTGTAAGAATCAGCCTCATAGTTATACTTATCGAGTAAAAGAGAATTAAGCATTGGGCTTACCTGGTAAGCTTCTATGGTATTATCATTGATGAATTCATTGAGAAGATCAGCAAGATTGTGCTTGTCCTCCAGGTCGGCTACAATTTGATTTAATGCTTGGATATGACGAACTACTTTATTTACACTTTTTCTTCTATTTAATACTTCAATCTCAAAGGCTATCATTTATATTGCGCCCCTTTTTGGTGAGTAATTTTAAAAAGAGCAGCCCTTTGTTTTAGGGCTGCTCATGCTTATTGATTATTATATTTCTTTTAATCCGGATCCTCTACTTGGTCTGCCTCTTCTTTTCTTTCCGGAATCCACTACTCCTTTGCTCTTACCTCTCGCTCTGCCACGTTTTGCCGCAGCAAATGATGATTGTTTGGGTTCGGGAGCACTGAGCATATCTATATACTCACCCGAAGCAGCATCTTCTGTAGGAGTGGTTGCAAAGGATTGTTCAATGTCAGACCTGACGGTCGATCTGCGGCGAGAGAATGATGCAAAAGCAGCATCCTGGAAGCCCTGTGACACACCGTGGAGGAACTCATTTAGTACATTTGCCATTCCATCCAGAGTGGCTTTCTTTTTCTTGATGGATGTAATATCCACATCCAGGAGTAATCCCGGCTGGACATGATACGGATTGATCATATACTCGAATTTATTAAACTCAGACTCAAGCATTGCCAGTCTTTCTTCTACTACCCGGCGTTTGATCGGATAACGGTAGCCGTATACGGACTGAAGTTTAGCTCCCATAAGAATAACTCGTCGTTTTACTTTATCTTTTTCGTAAAGATATGTTCTGTTCATACGCTCAATTTCGGTTTCCGCCGGTTTGATAAAGGATATCTCATCCCAACTCTTCTCAATATCTTCATACAGAGGATCGCCGGTCACGGCCTTTATCTTCTTTCTAATCTTATTCTTCACTCTCTTAGCAAGATCTTTGAAATCTACGATACCTTTAAAGAACTTGGAATCTTCGTACACCATTTCCAAGACATCCCAGAGGTGCTGTACTTCAACCTCTAAAGATTTAAGCATTACATCATAGCCTTTTCTTTCGTTCATTAGCTGGGCATTGTCATAGTATCTAAGTTTGATCTCATAGCGTTCATCCGGCAGATGACCGACATCAGTATCTTCATACTCTTTGATGCGCAGCTCTCTGGCATTTTTCAAGTTCTCGACATGCTGATATCCCATTTTCGATGTGTCAAGGATAGAGGTGATCGAGTTAACGGCAGTATTGTAACCTCTGTTTCTGATGTTCTCAATGTCGATAATCTTCTTCAAGTTCTCACGAATATTTACGGGATCGTACTCCTCGGGATCGATCTCTGCTCTTAAGCCTTCGATCTTATCCATGAGCGCTTTGGCGAAGAAGGTATAGCGTTTCGACTTGGGATCATCCTTATCGTCAGCTGTGTACTGTTCTACACGTCTCATCTTCTCAAAAAGAATTTCGGAGTCGTTCATCTCTTCACGACCCTCATCGATAATGCGGTCTTTTAGCTTTTCAATCTCTTTATCCAAGATGTCAATGATATTCTTGGAAATCAGATCTTTGATCAGATATTCTACAGTCACCTGATAGTGAAAAATAGGACTGATAAGCTCTGAATCAAGAATATTCACCGATAGCTTTACGTCGCTGACCGTCTTTGGTTTGTAGTTGTTGTCTTTAAAAGAACACTTAACAACCGAGTAAGCGTTCTGACCGCGAATAAACGCGCCGACATCCGATTTCTGTCTTAAAAGTGAATTAGTGAGGTTTTCCATGTCATTAACACCTCTCTGAATATGACCCTGGAGGTGACCGAACATATTGACGAGCGATTTCTCAATCTCGCCTGTGTTGAACTTATCCATACCACCTATCTGATCCAAGAGGGCTGCAATCTCTTTTGGAGTATAGCGGGCGAGACTCTTCATTTCTTCTTTGTCAATAAAGTTTCGAACTTTCTTTACCATTTCATCTTCAGAAGTAACAATAAATCTGTTAAACATGTTCTGATAGTTCTGGTTAAAGTAGTTGAAGAGTTTCTCTTTTAGTCCGCCCATTACATCCAATCTCTCAAGAACGTCTTTGGGCAGTCTGGAGGCGATATGATTCATCACCTTGTCCACTTCTTCACTTAAAAGGAGATCGACTTCGGCTTGCTGATCACGGAATTCTTGCGCTAATGAGTTTCTAGAACCCACAGCGCTTGGTTTTTCCGGGTGAAAAACATTAGGGCTTTTAGGTAGATCTACACTTCCCATAATTACTCTCCTTATTCATTAGTATTTATTACTAGATTATTCACATTGTAAGTAAAAAGTAAAGTAACTTTTTTTTTTTTTTTACACTTCCAATTAAATTAATTATAATGCATTATAGAAGTATGTGGAAAAAGGAGGCAGACCCATGAAAAAACTAAAGAATTGGACTTTAGTTCTTATATTTTTAATGCTATTGGGAGGAATAAACTTTGCGGATGAACGTCCGCCTATAGATATCATGATGGCCGTTGATGTCTCAAATTCCATGGCCCAAGAGATTGAAGCAGTAAAAGACTACATAAATAATGAACTTCTGGAAAAATATGTACAATCAGGTGATTACCTGCTTATTATAATGTTTTATGCTACTACAGAAGTCCCTATTTCCTTACCCATTCAAAGTGAGGAAGATCTGCAAAACGCAAAGCAAATTGTCTCAGGCCTACAAGCGAATCACGATTGGACAGACATCGGAAATGCACTGGATGTGCTTAAACTACATATGGATGCGCAAGCGGATGACCAAAGGGATAAATTTTTAATCATCATAACCGACGGAGAACAAACAGCTCCATGGAGTAAATACACCACTCCGGACGGCAGCCTCAATCATGAGCTATTACAGAATGCCTATACGGAAATTGCCAAAGAAGGCTGGAAAGTTCAATTCCTGGTGAGCGGCGGCAGCGAGATGATAAAGGAAATGGCAGAAAAGATCTCCGGAACCTACACGGAGATTTCCGAAGAACCGACAGGAGAGGAACTGTCGGAAAAAATTCAGGAACCCGGCGGCATGATTAAAATTACAGCTCAACCGGATAAAATTATCGTTATCCAGGGAGGAGAAGCCATCCTGCCTTTAACTCTGTCCAGCAGCGGTTTTACAAAGGAACAGTCGATTAGTGTTAATAATGTAATGTTTTATTCAAACCAGGCCGGTGAACTGAATATTTTAAAAAGCGGGTACGAGCTGTCCATCCAACCTGATGAAAGCAAGAAGGTAGAAATAGCATTGCAATTTCCTGCAAATTTAGCAGCCGGAGATTATAAGGGAGAATTAGTCTTCTCATTCGGGAGCCAAGCCCTCTTTACTCCGGGTCGTATCGAGACACAGATCCATATCAATAATCTGTTTGAAAACTATCCTTGGATTATCCCTGTTGCCATTTTAGTCATACTTATTTTAATCATCCTCATAATTGTGCTCCTTTTAATGAGATCCAAAGCACACACTTTGAATTTTAAACTTATTATTGAAGAAGAGCCGTTAAAGGAAGGGAAAGATATTTTTAGTATAAAAATCGGCCAGGTTCTTTATTTAAATGAAAGCCTGGACATTTTTTCTATAATTTCCAAAAAATCACCACGCAGTATCGCTAAGCTCACCGGACAGCAAGGTGCTGTAAAGTTTGAAGTACTTAGGGATGATCAAATTCCTAATGTAAAAAAAGTGAAAGGTAATATTCTTGGCGAGAAATTAGAAGTAATGACCTCTTCAGGAAAAAAGATGCATATTACTATGCGCAAGTAATACATAATGCAAGAATCTGCTCTTTTATTATGCGAAATAGGTTTGCCTAAAACTATCCCCGGTTTTAGACCCGAGTATCCGGCAAGCAGTCTGCCCTTTTGGGGCAATTATTATTTTATTGATTTTATGTACGCTAACTTTGCAGAAGTTCAAGGACTCTCAAAATATATCGTTGCTGAGGAACATCAGCATGAAACCATAGATTATCTAGTTAAAAGATGGGGAAATTCAGATATTCTGCACATTCCACCGGAGGATGAAACCGATTTTTTTATACTCTGGTTAAAAGAACTCCCGCAGGATCTCCTTATTTTCAGTACAACCTCATTTGTTTCGATTTTCAAAGGAGAAGAACTCATCTCTTTAATTGAAACCATACCTTATGATATTGTGAAAGTTTCTGTAGACCATATACCTGTTGATTTGTTTATGGCATCCAAAAATAAAATTATCTCCCTGCTTGAAAAAAATCGCAGTAAACTGGCCAAACCCAAACATTTCCTATCAGCTTTTTTTAAAGAGATTCTCTATACTTCATTTGAAAGCATAGAGAATACTTCAGGCAAAGTACTTTTCCATCATAATCTTATGCAGTACTTTAATGAAAATCTTAAGTATATCGACTACTCGTGCACAGAAGAATTTTTAAATAGAATGCACCGCTTTAACAAAATCGAGGAATCGTTAAAAGAAGCATATATAGCAGCAAGCGGTGTGGTTAAAAATTCCTTTATTTCTCACGGTGTTGAAGTGTACGGTTGTGTTGAAAATTCAATACTCTTCCCCAATGTTACCATAATGAAGGATGCTCGTATCATAAATTCAGTGATTTTAAGTAATAATAAAATCGGTAATAAAACTCTCATCAAAAATGCTCTTATTTTGCCTTTTATTAAAAGCGACAGCAGTCTAAAGTATAATATCGAAGATAACTGCCACATAGGAGAAGTCTCTTCTTCTATTAAAAACCTGAAATACCCTGAGCATGTCTATGACGGAATAACAACTCTCGGTATGAACGCGAGGATTCCCAAAGGTTACACCATAGAACCGGGCTGCTTTATTGATGCGGATGTTCCACTTAATAAAGTTAAACAACATACAAAACTCAACAAGGGAGAAAGCATCGTTAATTTATAATTTTTAAGTAAGGATTCTTAATGTTCTTTAAACCAGTTATTGATTTTATAACACGGTACAATAAATTTATCCTCACGGCTCACGAAACTCCGGATGGCGACGCAATCGGCAGTGAATGCGCTTTAGCTATGGTGCTAAAAAAAATTGGTAAAAAAGTAAAAATATTTAATTCCGACAATACTCCATCTAAATTCAAATTCATTGATGCGCAAAAAGATATAAAAATTCTCAAGCATAAAAATCAGCTTCCCAAAGACCTAAAAGAGTATGTACTCTTTATTCTCGATACTAATGATACGAATAATATCGGAGTCGTAGCCGAATATATTCTGCCGGTTGTAAAAGAACACTTCATCATTGATCATCATGATAGCGATATACCGGTATTCTCAGGAAATCTCATTCAAAGAGGTGCCTCTTCCACAGCCGAACTGCTTTACCACATTTTTCAAGACATGAATGCTGAAATAGATATAGAAATCGCCAATGCACTTTATACAGCAATTGTATATGATACCGGATCGTTTGTGTATCCAAAGACAACTGCAATTACTTTTAAAATCGCTTACGAGATGGTAGCATTGGGAGTTAATCCCAATAATATCTTTGCCCGCGTATACGAATGTAATTCTATCTCCTCGGTCATTCTCGAGTCCAAAATATTAGCCACTTTAAAGCTTGAATTAAATGATCATGTAGCCATTCAGACAATGACCAAAGAAACCATTCTTGAATCAGGCTCAAAATACGAAGAGGCAGATCAGATTATCAACATCCCTCTCAAAGCCGAAGCCATTCGGGTATCGATTTTTTTTAAGCAAGATACAAACGGTCTTTTACGCTGTTCACTCAGATCGAAGGGTGACATTGATGTTGTCGAAATCGCCAGAAGCTTTGGCGGGGGGGGACACAAGAACGCTGCCGGTTTCAAATGCAGGGAGTCCAGAGAAATAATCCAGAAGAAAGTATTGCAAAAACTGAAAAAATATTTTAAAGATGAGCTATGAAGCACAAACTCATTCTCCTTCTGCTCTGTTTTTCCCTTATTTTCCATTGCAGCGTGAACAACAAACAACAGATAACAACATCTCATCCCAAAAAGATTATTCCTAAAATTGGGGAGGGACAATTTCAAACCCTCTCCAATCTAGCTATGGATTCCAATAGAATCTATTTTGAAAAACAGAATCTTGAGATCTCCTTATTACCCAACGACACTCTTATTCAAGTAATAAATAAAAACCTTGATATCGACTCCCAAGAAGAGCAGATTATTGTCGTTAAAAGTAAAGATGATGCCGAATCCGTAATTAGAATAATTATTGCGGATTTCGACAGAGTGCGCGGCCATTATATTCAAACGTGGGAAGGCATGACCAGCGCAGTACATATAAACACATTCACTTTAAATTTAAACGACGTAGTAGGAGATCATCAATGGGAACTCATCTGTCGGGGCACAAACTCCCAAGGCGATCTCACTCTGAATATATTTCACCGTACACCTGCCTTCGGTCCTGCAATAAGCTATTATGCTATCTGCAATATTATATCAAACGGAACAATTGATATAATTGAAGTCGAAAGGGATCCCAGCTACTTATTGGGTCATAGATTCGGCGAAAGTTTTCTCATTATAGCGTACCGAAGTGATTCGGAAAATGATGCTTTTAGGCAAATTATTAAGGAAACTTACTTCTTTTCACGGCCGAGCAGCCGTTATGAAATTCAATCGCTGGTCCGTCTCTCCAGCGAAAAAGTAGAAGAATCACATTTGAGCACAATCATTTCCAGCGGCACACCGGATCTATTTGAAGAATATCTTCAAGGATTTTGGTATAAATCGGATCAAGAAGCAAGCAGCGAAGCAAATCAGGCCATACTTTTCTTTAACCTGGAAAATAGAGAAATCGTCCTCTATTCCGGTGATGTACAGGAGATTTACAGATGGAAAGGATCAAAACAGTTTTATAAAAATCTTACGATCTTTGCGGAAAACAAGCTCCTGCAATCTATTAGTCCGCAATTTACCATTACTCTTACCATGATAGATCAGATTAAGCTTTCAATTTCCGAAGCTTCGGAACACGAGCAATGGGGTGGTAGATTTATAAAAGTAAAAAAAGAATTGGAAAACAGCATCTTTACTCATCCCGATCGCATAACCGCACCTTGTGCCCTAGAATTGGCAGGACGCTATGATGGTAAAGATGATTTTATTATCCAATTTAAAAATCCATATTTCACATGGACAGAAAAAGATACCACGAGCATTGAGGGAGGTTATTCACTCTATACCTTCCATCAAAAAGATACCCCGATCAACGTACTTTTTCTCAAGTTAATAATTGATAACGGTCTCTATGTAATAGACAAAGTATATATTTTAAAATATAAAGAAGAAACTCAAAACAATCGTATCCTCAAAACATTGACTCTTATACCGGCAAAAATAAGTGTGCACGGTATTGCCGAGAAAATTGAAGAACCTTTGATTTTAACTCAAGAAGCTCCTTTATAAAAAAAATCTAGGCAAAATTCAAAGAGGTGTTGTTCTTGACTTATGCTCTTGTATGGGTGTAGGCTTGGAATGCAGTTACATGTTTTTTTATGAAGCCGGAGGTCTGTAAAGGTGAATATTTCACGACGTTTCACAAAGAAGGGTACTGGTCCGTACCATGGTATTAATTTTGTTAGCCGTGTCTCGGAAATAAAAAGCTTAGCCGGTGAGGTAATCTTTCGTCAGGATAATGTAGTTGTTCCTGATTTTTGGTCTCAAATCGCTGTTGATATTCTATCCCAGAAATATTTTAGAAAAACGGGAGTACCGTTACCAAATGGAGACAGCGGTGGTGAACATGATGCCCGTCAAGTTTTTCATCGCTTAGCCTATACCTGGACCGAATGGGGCAAGCGTTACAACTATTTTACAACCGAGGATGATGCGCAGGCTTTTTATGACGAACTTGTCTTCATGCTTGCCCACCAGATGGCGGCGCCTAACTCCCCGCAATGGTTTAACACTGGATTATTTTCAGTATACGGAATTTCAGGGCCTGCTCAAGGCCACTATTATGTTGATCCTGAATCCAATCAAATAGAAAAATCCGGCAGCGCTTATGAACGGCCGCAGCCCCATGCTTGTTTTATTCTTTCAGTAGACGATAACTTAGTGAATAAAGGCGGTATTATGGAGCTCATTACACGTGAAGCCCGTCTTTTTAAATACGGATCCGGAACAGGGTCCAACTATTCACATATCAGGGGAAAAAACGAAGCTTTGAGCGGAGGAGGTGTCTCATCCGGGCTGCTCTCATTTTTAAAAGTAGGCGATCGCTCGGCATCTTCTATTAAAAGCGGCGGGACAACACGCAGAGCGGCCCGGATGGTCTGTTTGGATATTGATCATCCTGATATCAGAGATTTTATAAATTGGAAGGTGGAAGAAGAGTATAAAGTAGCGGCTATGGTTACCGGCAGTAAAACCATCAAACAACACATCGAAAAGATATATACATTACTAAACAGCTCTGAACCCTCGCTCTTCCCTGAAGATACATTTAATCCCTCAAAAAACATTGCCTTGTTCGGCGCGGTCCAAGATGCCTTAGATCACAATATCCCACCCGCACTCATTTTCCATATTCTCAAACTGGCAGAACAAGGTGTCATTTTAACGGACATTTACGAATATACAACCGAATGGGATAAAGACGCATATAACACGGTAAGCGGCCAGTCTTCCAACAATTCTGTCCGGCTTACCGACAAGTTTATGCATGCGGTGGAAACGGACAAAGAAATTCCTCTCATCACCAGAACAGATAAAAAAACTATCCAGAAGGTACCGGCCCGTGAACTGTGGGAAGAGATTGCTTATTCAGCATGGCGCTGTGCAGATCCCGGCGTACAATACCATACTACAATTAATGAATGGCATACCTGCCCCAAGGACGGAGAAATAGGGGCATCAAATCCGTGTTCGGAATATATGTTTTTGGATGATACCGCATGCAACCTGGCTTCACTCAACCTGTTGACTTTTTACGACCAGAAATCGCAGAAAATCAATCACGAAGCTTACCTGCACGCCGTTAAGCTGTGGACCATTGCACTGGAAATCAGTGTGGTAATGGCTCAATTTCCCAGCCGGGAGATAGCACGCAAGAGCTTTGATTACAGAACTCTCGGCCTGGGCTTCGCCAATTTGGGCGCACTGCTCATGCAGATGGGAATTGCCTATGACAGCGAAAAGGCCAGAAACATAGCCGCAACACTGTCGGCCGTCTTGACCGGCCAGGCCTATCGTACCTCCGCACTGTTGGCAAAGGAACAAGGACCCTTCTCCCGGTTTAGTCATAACCGCGAACACATGCTGCGGGTAATCCGCAATCACCGCCGTGCAAGCTATTCCGTAAAGGCAGAAGAATACGAACAGCTCACAATTAAGCCCACGGGTTTGAATCCTTCACTCTGTCCCAAAGAGCTTCTGCACACCGCCCGCTCCGTATGGGACGATGCTTTGGAATTGGGTGAACAATACGGATTCAGAAACGCCCAAGTATCCGTTATCGCACCTACCGGTACCATCGGATTGTTGATGGACTGCGATACTACAGGTATTGAACCTGATTTTTCGCTTGTTAAATTTAAAAAATTAGCCGGAGGCGGTTATTTTAAAATCATTAACTCGTCGCTTCCTCCCGCCCTCTCCCGTTTGGGTTACAGCGAAAAACAGATTGAAGCCATCATCCATTATTGTACGGGTTATGGTACTTTTAAAAACAGTCCTGCCATTGACAGCCAAACGCTCATAGCTAAGGGGTTTACAATTGAGCTGATTAAAGAATTGGAAAGCATACTTAAAAGCGCCCACAGCATTCGAACCATCTTTTCAAAAAGCGTCATCGGAGAAAAGTTTTTAAAACATACGTTACAGATTGATGAGTCGGAGTTAAAAAATTCCGGTTTCGATCTGTTAAAATATTTAGGGTTTTCAGAACAGGAAATCCAAAAGGCCAATATTCATATCTGCGGCACCATGACGGTAGAAGGTGCGCCATACCTGCAGTCAGAGCATTATGCTGTATTTGATACGGCCAATAAATCGGGTGAATACGGTAAACGCCATATCCGCTGGCAGGCACATATAGAGATGATGGCCGCAGTGCAACCGTTTATTTCGGGAGCGATCTCAAAAACCATCAACATGCCCCATTCAGCTACAATAAGTGATATTAAAAATGCCTACCTGCTCTCCTGGCACCAAATGCTCAAAGCAGTTGCTATTTACCGAGACGGCTCAAAGCTCAGTCAGCCCTTGACTTCACTGGCCCCGGGAGAAGATATTCTCGCCGATTCGATTCTTAAAATAATGCGGGGGGGCTTTGCATCCGGCACGGAACAAGCAGTACCCCGGCCGGTACCCGTACGAAAAAAACGAAAGCCTCTGCCTTCACGCCGGGGAGGATACACACAAAAAGCTAAGATCGCCGGCCACAGTTTATTCTTACGTACCGGAGAATATGTCGACGGTACACTCGGTGAAATATTTCTGGATATGCATAAAGAAGGTGCGGCATTTCGTTCCTTACTCAATAGTTTTGCCATTGCCATTTCTCTTGGTCTGCAGTACGGTGTGCCCTTGGAAGAGTTTGTGGATGCTTTTACCTTTACCCGCTTTGAGCCAAATGGGGTTGTAGTGGGTCATGATAATATCAAGATGGCCACATCCGTCATTGACTTTATATTCAGAGATCTGGCTTTCTCATATTTAAACCGCTCCGATCTGGTGCAGGTAAAACCGGACGATCTCATTGCCACCAGTACTATGGAAAAAAATCAACCGCCCACAGAAGATTCAATTCAAAAACAGAATGGAACCCCTATTTCAGACGCCCAGATTGCCAGACACCGGGGATATGAAGGCGATCCATGTCCGGAATGCGGACATTTTACACTTGTAAGAAACGGGACCTGCTTAAAATGCGAGACCTGCGGAGGAACTACAGGCTGCTCGTGATAGATTAATAATTTACTAGGAATTTGGAACTACAGATTGCACAGATTGCACAGATTATTAAAATTATTTTAATCTGTGAAATCATTAAAAATCTGTGTAATCTGTGTTCCTTTTTGATTTAATACAGCAAAAAGATGTAATACGAGATCTATGGTTTTTGAAACCAAATATTTAATATTACAACCCACTTTACATAATACTCAACTTATGCTAATGTGTGATGCTTTAAAAGAAAATCAATATCAATCCATTATAAAGGCGAGGATAATATGGCAAGGAAATGCGAAATCTGTGGAAAAGCAACAGTGAGCGGCAATAATGTAAGTCATGCACATAATAAGACCAGACGGGTGTGGAAACCCAATCTTATTAAGGTAAAGACCACAATTTCCAAGAAAAACACAACCATTAAAGTCTGTACGCGTTGTTTACGCAGTGGCAAAGTGGAAAAACGTATATAATTATCTTGTGCTTAAGTATAATTCAAAGAGCTTATGTTCATTCCTAAAAATAACAGTTGCACTCGCTCTCGTATGGGGTAGTTTATGACTTGGAAGGAGTGGCAATTTTTAATTCAGCAGCGTACCGAGTCTTTTTTAACAAAACGAAAACAGAAGAAACTTAAAAAACTTAAGAGACAAAAACAAAGGCACCCTTTCATCGAATGGACACTTATTATTATTGAAGTTGTCTTAATCGTAATTATAATCAACCTGTTTCTTTTTCAAAATTACCGGATCCCCTCCGAATCCATGGTACCCGAATTACAAATAGGGGATCTCATATTTGTAGAAAAACTAAAGTTTGGTCCGGAAATTCTTCCCGGCCAAATCAAACTCCCTGCCGGACACATTCCGCAAAGGGGTGAGGTGGTCTCATTCGAAAGCCAGAACTATGCGTTAAAAGGCCCTTGGATCGAATTCTGGCAGCGCTTTGTTTATATGATAACTCTGACTACGGTCAATCTCAAAGTCGACAGTAATAACATCCCCATTAAAGATCTGCTGATTAAAAGAGCAATCGGGTTGCCGGGTGAGCGGATTAGAATAAGCAAAACCGGTGCCATGGAAATTCTTCCAAAGTATGAAATGGAATGGCAGACGGAACATATATTTCAGGAGCAGATAGGACATTATTATACGCGGCAGCACAACGAATACGAGGAACGCTTTGATGAGCAGCTTCCACTCACACAAGATCCACACGGTACAGGAATGTTTGATCCGGTTGATGATCTGATAAATAAGGGCATGTACAGTTTCAGGTATCTGAATGCAGTACAAGAATATCAAAATGCACCGCATGATATTGATGCACAAAAACAATGGTTTAGACAGTATCTGGGCTGGTATATTCCTGAAAACAGATTTTTTCCGATGGGTGACAATAGAGAGAGATCCAAAGATGCACGAGAATACGGCCCGGTCCTGTTAAAAAAAATACAAGGCAAAGCCCTTTTCCGCTGGCTGCCATTTCAGCGCATCGGGGTTATAGAATAATTACAGAAATTACGGAAACTGGATTTTTTAAGAAACTCAATTAATCCGGGTACGTCATCAATCTTTTATATACAAAATCGGCGATGTCAGCATCTATTTCTTTGCTGGCTTGCTTAAAACGTCTGGCAATAAGCTTATTATCAAACAGGCCGTCGGCTACCAAGATAGCTGTTTGTTTATGGCCCGGAACCTCCTCACCGGAGTCAATCGCATCATGGGAATAACCGTTTTTCTTTAACCAGGTAAGTGCTTTTTCATTATAGTTTTTATCATAGCAAAGTTGAAAACCTTCTATTTGATGATTGTTATTATACCAAATAATAAGATCAAAATAATCATCAAAAAACCAGCGGCGAATACCCTCTTCTTCTCGCTGCCGCACTCCCTTAAATTCAGTCAGCATTTTTATATGCTCCTTCACATGGAAAATATACAGTCTTTTTTAAAAAAAAACAATTATTTTGACTTAAGAATGCCTTTACCGATCCACAATTATAAAGTACTATGAACTATACACCTCTATAGGTGCAGCCTCACAAACCACCAGCTCTGCTATTGGTTTGTTGATTGCAAAAAGAAAATTAAAAATATTATGCGAGGAAATTGCAAAAATCAAAATATATTAAGTTAGTAAAATACTTATTCTTTATTCCATAATAATTTAGCAATTTCCATTTAAGGAGCTTCTTGCAAAAATGGTATTTTTGCAAGAAGCTCATGCTAAAATAACATTAGTCAGGAAATTGCAAAAAGCTATAGTAATCAAAATATAGTGAAGGAGTATGCAAATGAAAAGAAGCACAGTATTTACCATCTTTTTTGCTGTTCTATTACTTTTTCAGACTCAAATGTCTGTATGCGAAGAAATGATTAATTTTTCCGAGCTGGAAAACTACGCCAAAGCGGGGGATGAATCCGCACAGCAGGAGCTTATCACACTATTGGCTACCAACATGCGATCGAGTAATAGAGCAAAGGCCGCAGAAGCAATCGGGAATGCAAAAATAAAAAGTGCCAACGAGCAGTTACTGGCATCATTAGAAATCGATGATGATTTTGTACGGCATGAGATAGTTCTGGCTTTGGCAAAAATAAACAATCCTGAAAATTTACAACCCCTCTTAAATATCTACTACAGTAAAAAAGAAAGCACGGACATGATAAAAAGAGCGGTGGAATGTCTCGGATATTTTAACCATGCTAAATCAATCTATGCTTTGAAAAACGCATTAACCATCAATGCCTATAAATCAACCGCAATCGATGCTTTAGGCAGGACCAACTCTGCCGAAGCAGTAGCACCACTTGTCGGACTATTGATGAAAGACACATCCTACCTGCAGGCAGCAAAAGCTCTGGTCAATCTGAATCAGCCCAGCTCGTATTCCGAAATAATAAAGATCCTCGATAAAAAAGTCGACAAAAAACAGTTTGACAATACGTTTGAACTCCTCACCGACCTGCTTAAAAGCCAGCAGTATGTAAAGGCCCAGAAAGTATTTGCCAGGGCTTATTTGACTCTACCGGAAAATGAAAAGTTTATAAGAAAATTTTTATTGGATGCCTTAAAAGCATTCAATATGGATACTTCATATGCTGTGATTACCACCAATGTGCTGAATATAAGGCAGACCATGAACATACGCGGAAAAAAATTGGCAGTGTGGTCAAAGGAGAAGTAGTACAAATCGTCGAGAAAAGCCCGTTTATGCAGACCGTGGATGAAATGGAGGATTTCTGGTACAAAATAAAAACCGATGGTACTTTAACAGGTTGGTGTTTCGGCGGTTATTTAGATGTATTGGATCATACTAAATTACCGGAAGAGTAATAGCTAAAAGTCTGTCTTAAATATATTCTTTCTCACATTACCTCAGTTTTTTTCAAACCTGACATACTGTTGTCACTAAACTTAAATATAGTATTTTAAAAATAAAAAAGGAGGGAATAATGAAAAAAATTAAAATATTGATAATTGCCGCATTAGGTAGGGTTGTATTCCCAAGCAGGAGCAACCCCAATTTTTTAAGGGGAGGCAGTTATGAGCGTTATTGAGAAGCTGGCTCATGCCAGAGGAAGGCGCGATGAGGTTCCCAATCAGGAACTGGCCAGAGAACTTGCTGAAGCCAATAACATCAGTGATATCAAGAAAATCGCTAAAAACCTCTTTAATGAAGATAAAAAAATCCAAAGCGATTGTATAAAGGTTCTTTATGAAATTGGTTATCTAAAACCCGAGCTTATAGCCGGTTATACTGTGGATTTCATCAGATTACTTAAACATCGGAATAACAGAATGGTATGGGGAGGAATGATAGCACTTTCTACTGTTGCGGAAATAGCAGCACAAGATATTTTTACTCATTTAACGATAATACAAAAGGTATTGGAGAACGGATCTGTAATTGCTATAGACAGTGCAATAAAAACACTGGCTATTGTTGCCTCAACCGATCCTGCGTATCATAAAATGATCTTTCCCCTCCTGTTGGATCATCTTAAAACCTGCCGGCCTAAAGAGATTCCCATGCACGCTGAGTTCATTGCCATTGCAGTAACCGAACAAAGCAAAGCTTATTTCAGCAACATTTTAAAGAAAAGAATGGATATTTTAAATCAGACTCAGCAAAAAAGGATTACTAAACTTTTGAACAGAATTTAAAATCCGCACTCTCTCTCATAAAGAAATTTCAAATTTATAGTATATTTCATTTCTATTATATTGTTTTTTTATTATATTACTTATAAAATCAAGAGCAAAAACCGGTCTATTACACATAGCTCGTGAGGATTAAAATCAATGGCTGATGTTAAAAAGCCGGCGGGAAATAACACTACCCAAGGTGTGGCCACGCTTTTGGGAGATCCTAAAAAGGCAATAATAAAGCTCTCTCTCCCTATGATCGTAGCTATGTCGGTACAGTCGCTCTATAATCTGGCGGATAAGATTTGGGTTTCGGGCCTTGGCAAAGAGGCTCTCAGCGCTACCGGTTTGTTTTTTCCTTTTATGATGTTTGCCATCGCACTTTCCTCAGGTTTGGGTATTGGCGGCGGTTCCGCCATATCACGCCGTATCGGAGCTGATGACAAGGAAGGCGCTCACAGTGTGGCAACCCATACGGTGGTGTTTACCTTTATTCTGGCTTTTGTGTACACCATTCCCCTGTTTTTCAGTGCTCCTTTCCTCTTTGCAGCCCTGGGTGCGGGAGACGCTCTTGAAATGTCTTTGGCTTACGGACAGGTGATGATAGCAGGATCTGTTTTCATATTTTTAGCAAATATCGGTAATTCATTCCTGAGGAGTGAAGGAAAAGCAAAAAGCGCTATGATCGCCATGCTCCTGGGAACGGTCTTAAATGTCATTTTAGATCCCCTGTTCATTTATCAACTGACTATACCCATCTCAAACACAATGGTTATTTCAATCGGTCTGAATCTGGGAGTGGCAGGAGCGGCATACGCTACAATACTCTCCTTTGCTGTTTCCTTCTTTCTGCTTTCTTACTGGATTCTCATTAAAAAAGACAACTATATCAAATTAAATTTTAAGCGATTCCGTTTCCGCAAAAGCATAATTATGGATATTTTTCGTGTGGGTTTTCCTTCTACACTTTCGCACGGCTCTATGTCTCTTATGATGCTGCTGCTCAATCTCATTGTTACATCAGTAGCGGGGTATGTTGGCGTGGCTATTTTTCAAACCGGCTGGACAGTGGTGGCTATTGCCATTCTGCCGCTGTTGGGTATTGCCTCCGCCGTCGTCGCCGTGTCCGGAGCAACTTACGGTGCCCGCTATTATGATAAACTAAAAACAAGCTTTGTTTACGCTGTCAAACTGGGCTTCATTATAGAATTAGGCATTGCCGTACTTACTTTTATCTTTGCACCTTTTATTACTCAAGTTTTTACCCTTTCAGAAGACACTAAACAGATAGTACCTGATATTATCTATATGCTACAGATTATCTGGCTGTTCTATCCGTCCGTATCGGCGGGAATGCTTTCTTCCGCTCTTTTTCAGGGTGTGGGCAAAGGCAACTATTCTTTGATCATAACCTTAATCAGAACATTTGTTCTTGCCGCATTATTTTCATACCTACTTGGTGTTGTATTCGGATTGGGGCTGCTTGGTGTGTATTTGGGTGTGATAATAAGCAGCTGGGGCACCAGTATAATCGCTTTTATCTGGGCACAGCGGTTTATCGGAAAGCTTATAAAGTCAGCGGCACAAAAGTAATCCTTAAAAGCCCGGCCCCGCTATTGTATTTTCTTTAATACAAAACCCGCAAAGCTTATGGAATCATCCGTAAAATAAAGGGTCTCACCCGAACCCATAACCACCGCTTCATGTTCCGACAGCGGACCCAGGATAAGTCCCAATGCAACAGGCAGTTTCAAAGCGGTAAGCACAAGCCAGCCTTCTTTAACTTTCAATTCATACTGTCTAACCGGAAGATATAAATCTAATACGGGACTGGTATTTTGATTTCGTACTATTTCGTATACACCGCAGTATTTCCTAAAGTTTAGATCGATTTCATAACTCTCTATGCGCTCAAGAGCCAGGCTTGCTCTCACTCCTTCTAAAAGCCCTTCAACGAATAAATAATCGGGTTTGGCTCCTTGCATTCTAAACCGTACATACCCGCTGTCAAAACCGATGTGTCTGGCCACATCTATGTTAAAAAACAGAATTCTCGCTATCGGCTTGAATGTATGCTCCGTTAGCGGTACAAGAGCAAGCTCATAAGGAGCCGCCGGTGTTCTTAAAGAGAGTTCATCACCTTTCAGATAAACCTCAACTGAAATTCCGATAGTAGCATACCACCCGACATATTTTTTTAGCTCATCCCTCTCCACCGTAATCCGCGTTTCCTCATGTTTGCTTGAGCGTAAAATCTTCTCTCCTGTCTTGGCTTCTATGAAATTTTGTAATGCCTGCATTACCATACCGTAAATCAGGAACATCCCCGATTCGGAGTTGCACATAATAACAATTCCGATCTTTTGTTTTTGTGAAAAGGCTAAAATTGAATAGAATCCATTTACACTGCCGTCATGATAGACAATGTCATTGACCCGACCAAAATAAAATTTATTAAGCTTAACACCCAGGCCGTAATCACTTACAAACAGATTTGCCTGCGGAGCATCCTGAAATTGTGCAGTACACATTTCATTAAACGTACTATTGCTCACAAGATGATAAGAAAGCTCGCTTTTATCGGCTATCAAAAACTGGATAAATTTGGCCAAGTCAAGTACATTGGAAAGCAGACCACCGGCCGGTATATCCCTGATAGCCAGATACGGAACTTGGATCAAACTGTCAAATTCACCGGCCTGCGGAACGAGTGAAAAGGCCTTTCGCATTGTGCCCAAGGCTAAATTGCTTTGTATTTCAGGTGTAAGCCTAAAAGAACTTTGGTTCAATCCAAAGGGTTTTAAAATATGCTTCTGCATATAATTATCGAATTTTTCTCCGCTTACTTTTTCGATAACCAAACCTAAGAGTGTGTAACCCACATTTGAGTATTTGTACACCCTGCCCGGAGCATAACACAGATATTCTCCGGCAAGTGCTCTTAAAAGCTCATCATAAACTATAAGGTCATCTCCAATAATTCCCGCATAGTAATCCCGCATTATCCCCGACTTGTGGCTTAACAGGTGCCGTATGGTTATGGTATTGTCGCCTTCAAAGCGGGATTTGATTGAAAATGAAGGAATATATCTGGAAAGCGGAGCATCAATATCAATCTTACCCTGTTCGGCAAGCTGCATGACCGCCAGTGCGGTTAAGGTCTTACTGATGGAACCTGCTCTGAAAAAAGTGTGAGGTGTAACAGGTATTTTATTTTGCACGTCAGCATAACCGAAGCCACGTGCATAGACGATGCTGTGCTCATCCACTATTGCCACCGCGCAGCCGGGTATTTTATTCTTTACAAGATGTTCTTTTACCAGCCAATCCAGATATGAGACCGCATAAGCGTATTCTCCCTGCACTACCTGTTCTGGTCTGACCGGCTCCGTACT